>DATGVE010000111.1:0-37040 GCA_035300725.1 Candidatus Eiseniibacteriota bacterium
TGTCCCGCGATTGATCGCGTTCTGGATCTTGTCGGCCGGCATGTTGATCTCACGAGCCTTCTGGACGGCGAGCCGCAGCCGGAAGTTGCCTTCCTGATTGCCTCCACCCTCTTTGGCCGAGATCGTGATCTCACGGCTGGCTCGCGTGAACGCCTGGCCACGCTTGGCGTCGACGATGGCTTTCTTGTGCTTGATGCCGGCCCATTTCGAGTGACCAGACATCTATTGCGACCCTCCGAACATGTTTTCGTATTATCCCACTAGTACCCGGATGGGCATAGATTTTCCGACCTGAAGGATCCCATTCGATGTGAAGACAAAGTCAAGCCCGACTTTCTTGCCATCCACTCGAACGCCGCCCTGTTCGATCAAATGGCGAGCCGTCCTCCCGCTTGGAGCTCGGTGAGTGTCGATGAGCACCGTCACAATATCCCGTCGCTGAGGCGGAGGAATGTGAGTATCTGTGACTTCAATCGGTAACTCACGCCTGCGAAATCTACTGTCGAAGATTTCCTCGGCGCGTGCAGCTGCCTGCTCCCCATGAAGGCGCATCGCGAGCTGACGCGCCAGCGCTGCTTTCGCGTCGCGCGGTTTCATCTCGAGCACGGCGGCCTGCTGCTTCGCATCCAGACCCGAGATCAGCCGAACGTATTTCTCGATTACCGAGTCGGGAATGGACATCGTCTTGCCGTAGATCTGCTCGGGTGGCTCGCTGATCCCGACGTAGTTGCCGAGCGACTTGCTCATCTTCTGCACGCCGTCGGTTCCCTCCAGGAGCGGGAACACCGCGATGTCCTGCGGCTCCTGGCCGTACGCCTTCTGGATCTCCCGGCCGAATAGCAGGTTGAACAGCTGGTCGGTCCCGCCGATCTCGACGTCTGCCTTGACCGCCACCGAGTCGTAGGCCTGGTTGAACGGATACAGAATCTCGTGAGCGCCGATTGCGGCGCCTTGCTTCAGGCGGTCGGCGAAGTCCTCGCGCTGTAGCACCTGCTGCAGCGTCGCCTTGCCCAACAGGCGGAGGATGTCGGCCGCGGTCATGGGGGCTAGCCACTCCGAGTTGTAATGCACCTCGGTCTTGTTGCGATCGAGGACCAGAAAGGCCTGGTCGAAGTAGGTCTTCGCGTTGGCGTCCACTTGCTCGCGGCTCAACACCGGCCGGGTCTCGGAGCGCCCACTCGGGTCGCCAATCAACGCGGTGTAGTCGCCGATGATGAGGACGACTGTGTGCCCGTCGTCCTGAAAGGAGCGAAGCGCATCGAGCACGACGAGGTGACCAACGTGCAGGTCAGGCGCCGTAGGGTCGAGCCCGAGCTTGACCCGGAGCTTGTCTCCACGCTTCAGTCGAGCATCGAGGTGCTCGGCGATATGGATTTCAACCGCCCGCTCTTGCAGGCGCTGGAAGAACTCCCCGCTCACCTACTGGTTGACTGGGTCGCGGCTGAAATAGATCTGTGGATCGGCAGGCAGCGCCGGCTGGAGCAGGGTGATGATCGGACCCTGGATCGCTCTCACACCTGGAGCGATGACTCTTGACCCCTGATAGGCGTCGCGGATGTGGATCTCCGTCCGGCTGAGCTGGGCGTCGCCGAAAGGCTGGGACGCCTTACCTAGCTCATACACGACGACGACCGAGAGCGTGATGGCCGTGATCAGGCCAACCGCCACGCCCAGCGTTCGGTTCAGCACAAGGCCGGGGATCTGGATCTGGTTGTGCGCGATCTGCGTGCCAACCTCGACGATCAACAGGACCGCGAACAGAATCCCGAAGAACCCGTAGATCCGGGAGTCCGGCGTTTCGAAGTTGGATGTCTGCTGAAGGATGAGGCCCGCCTGCAATCCCATGTGTGTCCCTGCAAACAGCCCGGCATAGAGCGCGACGAATCCGAATAGGCGCCGCAAGACGCCGGCGAAGTAGCCTCCAAGTGCATAGACGAGGAGGATCCCGATCACCAGGAGGTCAAGCCAGGTCACTTCTAGCTGACCCTACCTTTCCCGGTCCGAAATCGCGGTGGCTGGGTGCGGATTTCGGACCGAAGCCGCTGAAGCGCCCCCGGGCCGGGTTCCCCGGTCCGGGCTGTGATCGCAAGCACGACGAAGTTGCCTCCGTGCTCAGCCACGGTTGTTTGCAGTTGGCGCTTCACCGGCGTTCTTACCTGAACCTCGCCTGGTGCCGCTTTTCTAGTGCCGATCTGATCTCGTTCATCACTTTGTCCACTTCAGCGTCCGTCAGGGTGCGCTCGGGGCTTCGGAAAGTCAAGGTGAAAGCGATGCTCTTGTTTCCCTCCGGAACCTGGGAGCCATGGTATTCGTCGAAGGCGCGCGCGATCACGAGAAGCTCGCCGGCCGATTCTTGTATCGCCGAAAGCAGTGAGCTTGCCGCGACGTGGTCTTCCACCACCACCGCGAGGTCTCGGTCGACCGCGGGGTACCTCGGCAGGGGCTGGGCCCGAGGGATATGTGAAGTGGCGAGCACCGGCTCGATGTCAATCTCGAATGCCACCAACCGGCCTTCGACCTTGAGCGTCGCACCTACCGTCGGGTGCAGCTCGCCCAGGTAGCCGAGCTGGCGCCCGTCCAGGGTCACCGCGGCGCACCGGCCGGGGTGAAACAGCTCTGCCGCTCCGCGTTGATAGGTCAAGGCCGGGGCTGACAACGCCTCGACGCAGGCCGCCAGAACGGACTTGAGCCTGTAGAAAGCCTGCCGGCCAGATTCGGCGGTGTTGCCCGCGGTCGCGACCGCGGCCAGCCGCAGCGGCTCGTCTGGCTGGCTGCTCTTCTCCCCCACCTTCGCGAGATAGGCGGAAGCGATCTCGAAGACGAAGACCTCATCCCGCCCACGGTCGCGATTCAACGCGACGGCATCCACCAGCGATGGCAGCAGCCACGTACGCAAGGTGTCCATGTCGTCGCTCAGGGCATTCGACACGCGCATGGCATAGGCGGCGATCCGCAGCGCCTCGAGCTTGCGACCCGCGACCAGGGCCGGGTTCCACGTCTCGTCGAAGCCGGCACCGGCGAGCACGTCGCGTGCCGCGTCGAGGCGGCGGTCGATGCTCGGCACAAGCGGAGTCCAGGTGTCGTGGCGCCGGCCAGGCAACGTCGGCGGGACGCGATCGTAGCCCCAGACGCGACCCACCTCTTCGACGAGGTCCTCCGGAATCGTGACGTCGAGCCGGAAGACTGGAGGGAGAACGTCCCACTCGCCGTCGCCCAGGACTTTGACGTGGAACCCCAGCCGGATGAGGATGGTTTCGGACTCCTCTAGGGGCACGTGAATGCCGAGCACTTCGTCCACCAGCCAGGGCTTCAGCCTGATTCGAACCGGTTCCTGGGGGCGCGGATATACGTCCGGCCACTCACGGTGCACGGTGCCTCCCGCGAGCTCAGCGATGAGCGAGGCCGCGCGGCGCGCGCCGGCCAGCGCAAGCTCGGGCGGCAGGCCGCGCTCGAAGCGCGCAGACGCTTCGGTGCGCAGCCCAAAGGTTCGCGCCGTCTGACGAACGCTCGGTCCGCTGAACGTGGCGGCTTCGAGGAGGATGTCAGTCGTCTCGGCACCGACCGCAGTCTCTTCTCCACCTATAACCCCTGCGATTGCGACCGGCCGGCTTGCGTCAGCGATCACAAGCATGTCGGGAGTCAGCGCTCGTTCGATTCCGTCAAGGCACAACAGCTTCTCGCCGTCGTTTGCACGCCGGACGTGAATCTCGGGGCCCGCCAGCTTGGCGAGGTCAAAGGCATGCAGTGGCTGCGCGTACTCGAGAAGGACGTAATTCGTGATGTCGACGATGTTGTTGATCGGCCGTACACCACAAGCGCGAAGCCGGCGCTGGAGCCAGTCCGGGCTCCGACCGACCTTCACGCCTTTGACCACGCAGCCGATGTACCTGCTGCACAGGTCGGAGTCGTCGATGGCGACTTTGACGAGCTCGCGCCCCGGCGGATTCCCCGTACCTGTGAATGACGGCATAAAGTCGCGGTTCAAGGGCCGGTCCAGACCCGCGGCGAGCTCACGTGCCACTCCCAGGTGTCCCATGCAGTCGGGGCGGTTGGACGTGACCTCAGCTTCCAGGATCGCCTGGTTGGGGATCACAGTCGTGAGCGGGTCGCCGGGCGTGCCGCTGTCAAGGATCAGGATGCCCGAGTGGTCGTCGCCGAGCTTCAGCTCGTCCGCGGAGCACAGCATCCCGGCGGCCTTGTAGCCGGCGATGGTCATGTCCTTGACGAGGTTGCCGTTGGGCACCGTCGTCCCCGGGAGCGCGACCGGTACGAGCGAGCCAACTACAGCGTTTGGCGCGCCGGCGATGATCTGCTGAACGCGGCCGCCACCGAGGTCGACCTGATGCACCCACAGCGGCTTGTTCGATTTCGGATGCGGGACCTGCTCGAGGATCTTGCCGATCAGGACCTGGGAAAGATCGATGAGCGTCAGCGATTCGATCTCGATGCCGAGGCGCGTGAGCACCGCGGCAGCCTCTTTCGGTGACACATCGGTGAGATCGAGGAAGTCGCCAAGCCATTCATAACTGACTCGCATCTCTTAAGTGTCCCTACCTTTTCCGGTCCGGAATCGCATACCACTGGGGTCCCCGCGGCGAAGCCGCGGGAGGCCGGTTTCGGACCGAAGCCGCTGAAGCGCTCCTGGACCGGGTCCCCCGGTCCAGGCAACGGTCACGAGCACGACAGTCGTCGGTTCTAGATCATCCAACGTCGGTTTCATCAAGCGCTTCACTGGCGCTAAAACTGCTCCAGGAACCGCAGGTCCGATTCGTAGAACAGCCGGATGTCGTCGACATCGTGCTTGAGCATCGCCATGCGCTCGATGCCGAATCCCCAGGCGTAGCCGTTCCACTTCGTCGGGTCGATGCCGCCGTTGCGCAGCACCTGCGGGTGGACCATCCCGCAGCCTCCGACCTCGAGCCAGCCTTTATGCCGGCAGCTCTTGCACCCGATTCCATTGCAGATCCCGCACGTGACGTCGAACTCGAAGCTCGGCTCCGTGAACGGGAAATAGCTCGGCCGCACGCGGACCTTCCGCTCCTTTCCGTACAGCGACTGGATCATGTAGAGGAGCGTGCCTTTCATGTCGCCGACGGTCAGGGCCTTGTCGACGGCCAGCCCTTCCACCTGGCTGAAGTACGGCAGGCGTGTCGCCTCGGGCGCATCCCGGCGGTAGCAGCGACCGGGGGTGATGATGTAGATCGGCGGCTCCTTGATCCGCTGCATCGCGCGAATCTGGACCGGCGAGGTGTGTGCGCGCAGCAGCAGCTCGGGGGTGAAGTAAAAGGAGTCCCAGTTCTCTCGCGCGGGATGGCCGGCGGAGATGTTGAGAGCCTCGAAGTTGTACCACTCGGTCTCGACCTCGGGTCCGAGCTCGACCTGATAGCCAAGGCTTTCCAGCACCGTCTCGATCTGCCGCCGTACCTGGGTGAGCACATGGATGTGCCCGCGACCTAGCGGAGGTCCAGGGAACGTGATGTCGATCGCCTCCGTCTCGGCGATGTCGGCGAGGCTTGCGGCCTTGAGCACCTCCTTGCGCGCGGCCAGCCCCGCTTCGATCGCGTTCTTCGCCTCGTTGGCGGCCTGGCCGAGTTTTGCCCGCTCGGCCGGCTCCAGCTTTCCGATGCCGGACAAAAGGCTGCTGATGCGCCCGCTCTTGCGGCCCAGGTACTCCAACGCGATCGCATCGAGCTCGGCCTCGGTCTGTGCTTTCGCGATGGCCGCCAGCGCTTCGCTGCTCAGCGCGGACGGATCGCTCATGCGGCCAACCTTCGCTTGACTTCGAAGAGGATGAGCGCTGCTGCCGCCGCGACGTTCAGCGACTCGACTCCTTCACTGAGGTGAACGGTGACAAGCTTGAGGTCGGATCGAGAAAGTCCATGTGCCTCACTGCCGAGGACGATCATGCCTGCTTTCTCCACCGGCGCCTCGGCGAGGGGTTCGCCACCAGACGCGGCGGCACCGTAGCCGTCGAGTCCGGCCAGGTCTTTCCACGTCGCACGGGCAACCGCAAGCCGGAACACGTTTCCCGCCGACGCGCGCACCGCCTTGGCCCCATAGGGATCCGCAGAGCCTTCGAGCACGGCGAGTGCGGGCGCGCCTGCGGCCGCTGCGGTGCGGCAGATCGCGCCGACGTTGCCGGGATCCTGTACGCCGTCCAGCACGACCAGCGGCCAGCCCCGACGGCGAGCTGCCGCGAGAACGGATCTGGCATCTGGTTCGTCGACCTTGGCGATCGCGATCACGCCCCGCGGCGTGACGGTCTGGCTGACGGCGCGAAAGACTCCGCGACTGAGGATCACGTGCCGGCCGGATCTGGCGGTGAACTCCTCACCCTCCCTCACCGCGACCAGGTCGAATTCGAGCCCTGCGGCCTCGGCTTCGGCGAGCACGCGCGGACCTTCCAGGAGGACAAAGCCTGGCTCGCGCCGTTGGGCGAGATGCCGTAAGCGGCGGACGGTCTCGTTTTCCGGGCTTGAGATCAGTTGGGGGTCAGGAGACAAGCGCGGCCCGGCGGCGAGAGCTGCGATGGATAGGCCGCCGAGGCCAAGGAGACGACGAGCACGTGAGGGAGCGCATCGCGTAGATGCGTGACCGAACGCGCGCAGGAGTCGACAACGGCATTCGGCGAGCATAGACGGCGCAGATCCGCCGACGCGGCCGCGCTTGGCTCCTAAAGTGCTTTTTTGGCAACCTCGACCAGCCGGGCAAAGGAACCGCTGTCGCGCACGGCCAGGTCAGCCAGCACTTTGCGGTCGATCTCCACTCCGGCCTGGCGAAGGCCGTGCATGAGCTTGTTGTAAGGCAGCCCCGACTGTCGCGAGGCGGCATTGATGCGCGCGATCCAGAGCGCTCGCATCTCGCGCTTGCGGCGCCTTCGATCGCGGAAGGCGTAGGCGAGCGCGTGCAGCACCGCCTCGTTGGCGGGGCGGAAGAGCAGCTTCTTGGAAAGGCGGAAGCCCTTGGCGCGATCGAGAATCGCCTTGTGGCGGCGATGCGCGGGTACGCCTCTCTTGACGCGAGCCATCTCTAGATTCCGAGCGCCCGGCGGACCGTCTTGCGGTCCGACTTTGACACTGCTTGTTTGTTCTCGTAGTTCCGCTTGCGCTTCGCCGACTTGTGCTCGAGCAGGTGGCTCTTGAAGGCGCTGGCGCGCATGAGCTTGCCGGTTCCGGTCACGCGGATCCTCTTGGCGATGCCTTTCTGAGTCTTGAGCTTAGGCACTTGTGGCGGTCTCCTTGATGGCGGCGCCCTGGCGGCTCGGCGCCAGGATCATAAACAGATTCTTACCCTCGAGCAGAGGCTGGCGTTCGACCACCGCGAACGGCGTCGCGTCAGCCGCGACACGGTCGAGAATCCTTCGCCCGATGTCCTGGTGGACCATCTCGCGGCCTCTGAACATGATCGTCACCTTTACTTTCTCTCCAGCTTCGAGAAACTGCTTCAACCCCTTGAACTTCGTCTGGAAATCGTGCTCAGCGACCTTGGGTCGCAGCTTCATCTCCTTCAGCTTGGTGACGTTTTGCTTGCGGCGCTGGTCCTTCTCCTTCTTGATGGTCTCGAACTTGTAACGTCCGTAGTCCATCAGACGGCAGACCGGCGGGCTCGCTTGGGGCGCCACCTCGACGAGGTCTAGTCCTTTCTCGCTTGCGATGCGCAGAGCGGCGTCCAGAGAGAGCACTCCCAACTGGTTGTTCTGGTCATCGATCAGTCGAACTTCCGAGCTCCGGATCTGATCGTTGATCCTTAGCTCTTTAAACGAGATGAGACGCTACCTCGAGCAAATTCAGGTTTCTGCTATTCCTCCAATTCGATTAAATAAAACAAAACGGATAGCCTGAAGCCATCCGCCTTAACCGCGACCCCTTCGAGCTCAGCCCTGGGGGTGAGGGTCGGTGCCCTGCTTCAGTTGCAGGATCGTACCGGAAACGTAACGCCATGCGCAAAGTACCGTTGCCTTTGCTGATGAGAACGCCAAGCCGTTGGGGAGCACTCGTCCTGGCCGTGGCGATGTTGGCCGGCGCCTGCACGTTGCCGGGTACCGGCGCGGCCACGTCACCATCCCCGGTCGCCGCCACCTCGACGCCGGCGAGCTCACCTTCGAGCAACCCGACACCAGCCAACCCACTCGGCGTTTTGTTCGTCAGCGGGTTGAGCGGCCTCTACACGGTGAGCCTGGTGGGAATCGACGGCAGGGTCGTGGCGAGCGCCCAGGCCAATCGTCCGGTCGATGTCTCGTGCGCCAACGGAGCCGTCGCCGATGTTCCGATGCCGCTCAGCACCAGCAACTCACGGGTGTACTTCATGGACGACAAGGGCGTCGTCCGCTTTCTGGCGGCCAACGGAGATGCGGGGCGCGCCACAACAGTGCCCGTCGGCACCTCGACGCGACGCAGCTCGTTCACGGTGAGCCCGGACGATCAACGAATCGCTGTCGTCGTGATCGACTTCACTGCGAGTGGAGCCTCGACGAGGCTCTACGTCGAGGATCTCAACGGTGGTGGAAACCACCGCGACACCTTCAGCGACTCCGGCCCCTTCACCCTCTGGGCCACAGGGTGGCACGGCACCAGCAACCTTGTGGTGGCGAAAGTGCCGGCTTGCAGTCAGAGCGGAGGCGCTTTCTGCTGCGGACCGCAGGAATTTCACGTGGTGGATCCCATGACGGCTGTGCGTAAAGCCACGGTAGGCGGCCCCACCTGCTTGATCGCCGGACCGCCTTCGGCAGCGGGCGCCGTCTGCGAGACAACCACCCAGGCAAATGTCCTGACCTGGACGGCAGGCGCGGGCAGCTCGTTCGACATCCCTGGCAACACGCCCGCCTACCTCTCTCCAGACGGTCAGCAGGTCGCCATCGTCAGCACCGCGGACCCCACCACGACGCTGTTTCCATCCAAAACGACAGTCGCCGTCGTTGTGTGCGGATGGATCGACAACTCCCACCTGCTTACAGGCGGTGATACCCAGCGTCAGCCACGTGTCACCGATGTGAGCAGCGGCAAGGTCGTTCCTGTCGCGGCCAAAGGGGAGTGCGCCGGCCGGATCCCGGGAGGGCTCTAGGTTTCGGGCACAGGGATACGACCAAGGCGGTCGACATCGCGGTATGTGTGGCCGGGGATACGACCAACTCCGCCGAATTGGCTGAGTCCCGCGACGACTAGCGCCGCTTTTCGGCGACCTCGGTCGCGACCATGCTCGCGAACGATTCCAGCGACGAGTCGACCTGGGTGCCGGAACGGTCGCGAATGTTGACATGCTCGGTCTCCGCCTCACGCGCGCCGACGATCGCCATGTACGGGACCTTGCGCGCCTGCGCGTCACGGATCTTCCTCTGCATGCGCTCGGAACGGTCATCCACCTCGACACGGAGCTTTAGCGATCGCAACCGATCAGCCACTTTGCGCGCGTAATCGAGCTGCGCGTCGGTGATCGGGACGACGACCACCTGCACCGGGTGCAACCAGGTCGGAAAGGCGCCGGCGTAGTGTTCAATCAGGTACGCCGTCATGCGCTCAAACGCGCCGAACGCGCCACGATGGACCATGACCGGCCTCTGTCTCGATCCATCCTCCGCGACATATTCGAGCTCGAACTTTTTGGGCAGCTGGTAATCCACCTGCACCGTGTTGTTGGTGAACTCGCGGCGCTGAGCGTCGCGGACCTGAAAATCAATTTTCGGCCCGTAGAACGCGGCCTCCCCCAATCCGACCTTGTAGGGCAAGTTCAAACTTTCGAGCGCTTCCTTGAGCATCGCCTCAGAGCTTTCCCATTCCTCGTCAGTACCCGCCCACTTCGTTTTCACGTTGTCGCGCACAGAGAGCCGATACCAGTAATCCGTCACGCCGAGGACCGACATGAAGTAGTTGGCCAGCTCGATCGCACCGCGCACCTCGGCGACCACCTGGTCCGGTGTACAGAAGATGTGCGCGTCATTGAGCGTGAATGAGCGCACCCGGACCATCCCCATGAGCTCGCCCGATTTCTCGAGACGATAGTTCTGACCCAGCTCTGCAATCCGCAATGGCAGATCGCGATAGCTGTGCATGTCGTGCGAGTAGACGAGGATGTGGTGCGGACAGTTCATCGGGCGGAGCTCCAACTCTTCCCCATCCTCGAATCGCATCGGCGGGTACATCGTGTCGTGGAACAGTTGCCAGTGGCCGCTCTGTTTGTAGAGGTCCAGCTTCGCAACGTGCGGAGTCACGACGTGGCGATAGCCGCGCTTGAGCTCCTCGTCGACGATCCACCGTTCAAGCTCACGCCGGATGGTCGTGCCGTCGGGCAGCCAAATGACCTGGCCTACACCGACCCGCTCGTCCAACGCGAAGAGCTTCAACTCCTTGCCCAGCTTCTTGTGGTCTCGCTTCTCGGCCTCTTCCAGGAACTTCATGTAGTCGTCGAGCTGCTTCTGGCTTTCCCATGCGGTGCCATAGATGCGGGTCAGCTGCGGCTTCTTCTCGTCCCCGCGCCAGTAGGCACCGGCAACGCGCAGCAGCTTGAAAGCTTTGAGATCGCGAGTCGAATTCACGTGCGGACCTCGGCACAGGTCGAGAAAGTCGCCGGTCCGATAGACGCTGACCTCATCGCCCTCGACCTTGTCGGCGATCAGCTCGAGCTTGTAGTCCTGGCCTCTCTTGCGAAATTCCTCGACTGCTGCCGCACGTGACAGCGTTTCCTGGACGAAAGGCCTGCCCTCCTGGGCGATGCGGCGCATGCGCGACTCGATCGCGCCCAGCTCGGACTCTGAGACCGGCTTGCTGAACTCGAAGTCGTAATAGAAACCGTCCTGCACCGGCGGGCCGATTCCGTACTTCGCGTCGGGGTAGAGCTCGGTGACCGCGGCGGCGAGCAGGTGCGCGGTCGAGTGCCGCAACACGTGCAGCGGATCGTCGTTCGACTCGTGATCGCCGTACTCGCCCATGGGGTCGTCCAGTATATGGACGCTCATTTGATGAATTGGACCGACGTCGTCGACGTCCTTGCCACTCCCGTCGCTGGGCTGGGCGTGCTCATCGAGGGGATCGGCGTCCCGTTTCCGGGCGCGGTGTCGCTGTTTGGCGCCGCTGCATGGGCAGCCGCGCGGCACCAATCGGTCTTGGTCGTCGTCCTGTTTGGCTTCGTCGCCACCACAGCCGGGGCGGATCTCGGGTACTACCTCGGATTCAAAGGCGGCAGGCCGTTCGTCGAACGGTTCGGCCACTCCTTCCATATCCGGCCGGAGCACATCGCGCTGTCCGAGCTACTCTTTGCCCGCCACGGCGACAGGGCCATCCTGGCCGCGAGATTCGTTCCCGGCTTGCGTACCTGGGGCTCGATGCTGGCAGGCATGGCCCGCATGCCGTTCTGGCGATTCCAGCTCTTGAGCGCGGCCGGTGGCCTGACGTGGGCAGCCGTCGCCGGCGTCGCGGGCTACGTCGTGGGAGGCAACTTGCCTCAGCTCGAGGCGATGTTCCGGGGATTCGGCATCGGAGGCTTCATTTTTCTGATGATGCTGGTGATCCTCCTGGGCCTGATTCTGCAACGCGCTAAGGGCGCGTCCGGGAAACGCCGCGACTGATCTTCGGCGCCCATGCGGCCTGTCTGCGGGTTCAGCTCCTGCGCTGCTCGCTTACGAATGCACGATGCGCTCGCTGCGCTGCTCGTCGCTTCACCCGCATCCAGGCCACCTGGATCGCCGAATCTCTAGCCGCGGGTTTCCGGCCGTGCCCTCACGCTTGCGATGATCGCCACACCACCACCGATCAGCAGGATCCCCAGGCCCCCGATCACGCGGGCGATGCCGATGGTATCGGCGAGCGCCGCGGCGACGAGCACCGGCACCGCCGTGACGCCGTTGATCACCATGTAGAGCAACGCGAAGACGCGGCCGCGGATCTCGTCGCTCGTCGACTCCATCAGGTACGTGATCGCGGGGATCATGATCGCCCCGAACTCGATGCCCAGAAGGAAGCTGAAGGCCGCCGCCGTGATGCGGTTCTGGGCCTGCAGGTTGGGGAAATGCGCAATGGCCGACGGCACGGCGGCCAACAACAGCAGCGTGAATCCATTCGCCAAGAGCGAACCGGCCAGAAGTCTGGAGCGGTCGATGTTGCGCACGAACTGGCCGAGCAGCACCGCGCTGAGGATCGCGCCGCCAGTCGCCGGGCCGAGGATGAGGTACGTGTCCTGGGCGGCGATGCCGATAACTCTGCTTACGAACGCGGGCGCCAGCGCGAAGAGCATGAAGAGCACCAAGACGGCGATGCTCACCTGGCCGAAAGCGAGCATAAGTCCCCGGGATGCCCGCAATGCATCGATGCCTTCCTTGAGTTCGACCCACATTTGATGGAATCGATTGCGGCTTTCAGCCACCGGAGGTTCGGTCGTCCGCTGCAGGTGGGGAATCTCCGAAGCGAAGATCAGCGTTCCTCCGATGATGAGCAGCACCACCGCGCACCAGTACGGTGCGTAAAGGTCGATTCTCGAAACGATTGGAGCCAGCGCGCCGCCCGCGACAAGAGTCAGGACCATCGTCAAGAGCGCCATCGAGTTGGCGGTGATCAACGCCGATCGCGGCAGGATCGTCGGGATGACCGCTGCTTCCGCGGGACCGAAGAGCTGGCCCACGGCGGAAAAGACGAGTGTGATCAAGAGCAGGTGTCCGAACTCGCCCCGCAGGCTGGGCACGAGAGCGGCGAGCGGTATCAGGGCGACAGCCGCGGCCCTGCCGAAGTTGCACCACATCATGATTTGCTTGCGGTTGTAGCGATCCGCGATGACGCCCGCAATCGGGGCGAACAGAACGGCCGGGACCGTGTACGTGAGCAGCGTGATGGCCACCGGCGTGCTGCCGCCAGAGATGTTGTACGCGAGGATGATCAGAGAGAAGAGCAGGAACTTGTCCGCGAGCTGCGCGGCGAGCTGAGCGAACCAGATGTTCCTGAACGCCGTGTGTCGCAGAACGGCCCGAAAGCCCCCCGGGCCCTCGAGCGGAAAACGGATCGGCTCTTCCATGCGGCGCTAGAGCTTAGCCGCCGACGCTCTGAAACTCCTTATATAGGGTCTCCCACTCGCCCAGGCTGAGTGTCTGCGGACGCCGCTCCGGCTCGATCCCCAGATCGCGAAGGCGCGTCCGGGCCTCTGTGCTGCCAGTGCCACTGATCCGGCCCAACGTTCCGCCGAGCTGCTTCCGGCGGCCCTGAAAGACCGCCTCGACGAAGCGGAAGAACGATTGCAGGTCGTCGACTTCGACCGCGGGCCGTTCGCGCACGTCGAGCCGCACCAACGCCGAGTCCACGCGCGGCGGCGGGGTGAAGGCTGCGGCCGGGATGGTGAACAACGTTCGTGCTTGAGCGAATACCTGCACCGCAACAGTCGACAGGCTCGCGCCGCTCGAGGCAGTCCAGCGTTCGGCCACTTCCTTCTGCACCACGAGCGACAGCACGCGCGGCCGCGGCGGATCGTCCAACAACTTGCGGATCAATGCGCCGGTCAGGTTGTAAGGGATGTTTCCCACGACGATCTCTTTTCCGTTGGGGAAGGCGGAGCGAATGTTGAAACGCAGGATGTCCGTCCGCACGACCTCGACGTTCTCGTGGCCGGCGAGCGACTCGCGAAGCGCCGGTATCAGCCGGCCGTCCAGCTCGACCGCGACGAGGCGGCGACACCTGGGAGCAAGCGCCACCGTGAGGGTTCCGACGCCCGCACCAACCTCGAGCACCTCGTCGTCTGGTGTTAGTCCCGCGGCCTCGGCGACCGCGTCGCGGACGGCCGCGTCGGTCAAGAAGTTCTGGCCCAGGCCGTGCTGCAGCTCGATGCGATGGCGGCGGATCAGCGTGTCAAGGTCATGCGCGTTCGCCGGGTCGATCGGCTTCGCGCTCACCGCATGCGCCTGAATAGGGCGAGCGCGTTTGCGGTCTCTTGTGCGCCAAGCTCATCCAGGCTGACGCCGCGCTGCTCCGCGACGAGCTCTGCGGTGTCGATCAGATAGGCAGGGCGGTTCTGCACGCCCATTCGTTTTTGCGCATTCCCGTACGGCGAATCCGTTTCGAGCAGAAGTCGATGGGCCGGGCAGCGTTTGGCGACCTCGCGCAGCTCATGTCTGCTCGGCCGGGTGACGAGTCCGGCGAAAGAAATGTAGAAGCCAAGCTCGAGGAATCTCTCGGCCCAGTTCCAATCGAGCGCGAAGTAATGCATGACGCCCTGCAAGCCGGGGTGGCCTGCGATCGCCGCAACCAGCTCGGTGGCGGCGCTGCGGTTGTGGATCGAGACGGGCAGTTCGAGTTCCACGGCCAGGTCGAAGAGCTCGTGGAGGCGTGGGATCTGGACCTCCCGCGGTGGGCTGCCCGCCTCCTCGAAGTCGAGCCCCACCTCACCGACCGCTACTACTCGTTCTTGCAACGCAAGAGTGCGAAGAGCGTCCATGTCCGGCGTGAACGGATCGGTCGGATGGTGCCCGACACCGGCCCAGACGGGCGGGAATCGATGGGCCAGCGCGAAGGCGTTTCGGCTGGTCTCGACGTCGACCCCCATCGCGATCATGCGCGTGACTCCCGCGTCGACCGCCGCCTTCACCACCTCGCCCGGGTCGCCGAGCGTCTCGAGGTGGAGATGCGTGTCTACGAAGATGTTTCCGTTTCCTCTTCGACTACGGGATCAAGCCGTTTGAAGAGCGCCTCCGGTTGCGGCAGTGCTCGGCCCGGGGGGAGATCTGATACTCGCCAGCGGTCATCGCTTGGGTAATCGCCCGTGATGACGAGGTGCGTCGAACCGTCCTCGGCGAACTCACGCACCTCCGGCTGAGGAGCGATCACGTCGTCGTAGCCCAGCATCCGGTGGAGCTTCTGCGAGGTGAAAGGGAGGAAAGGCGTGAACATCAGCTTCAGGTTGTCGACGCAGCGGAGAGCGACGTACAGAACGGTTCCAGCGCGTGCGCGGTCGGTCTTGATCACATGCCATGGCTGCTCGGTCCCCAGGTACACGTTGACCTTCGCCGCCATCGTCAGCAGATATTTCAGAGCCACCTGGAAGCGAGCCTGAGCGAGCTGCGCGCCGACATAGTCCAACGCACCTTCGACCTCTTTGATCAGTGCCTTGTCGCCGTCATTGAGCTGCTCTGGTTCGGGCACTGCGCCGAAGTTGCGATGCGCGTTGACGAGTGTTCGGTGGACCAGGTTGCCCCAGGTCGCGACCAGCTCGTCATTGTTGCGGCGGATGAACTCGGGCCACGTGAAGTCCGTGTCCTGGTTCTCCGGCCCGGCGATCATCAGGTAGTAGCGCAGAGCGTCGGGGTCATAGCGTCCGAGGAAGTCGCGCACATAGACGACATTGCCTCGACTGGTCGACAACTTCTTGCCGACCATGTTCAGGTACTCGCTGGCGACGATCTCGTCCGGCAGCTCCAGGTCGCCGACGCCCATCAGGATCGAGGGCCACATCACGGTGTGGAAGGTGATGTTGTCCTTGCCCATCGTGTAGTAGTGCCATGCGTCGGGGTTCTGCCACCAGTCCTTCCATGAGTCGGGCTCGCCGCGCTGCGCCGCCCATTCGATGGACGCGGACAGGTAACCGATAACGGCGTCGAACCAGACGTAGATCTTCTTGTGCGGGTTGTCCTCCCATCCCGGCAGGGGCACGGGGACGCCCCAATCGAGGTCGCGTGTGATGGCTCGCGGCTTGAGGTTGCGGACGAATTCGAGCGAGTACTTGCGTACGTTCGGCCGCCAGTCGTCGTGCTGTTCGATCCACTGCTTGAGCTGGTCGCCGAACTGCGGCAGGTCAAAGAAGAAATGCTCCGTCTCGCGAAATTCGACCGGCGCGTTGCTGCCGCGCTGATGCGGGTTGATCAGGTCGATGGGGTCGAGCTGGTTGCCGCAGTTGTCGCATTGGTCTCCGCGCGCTTCGTGATAACCGCATATGGGGCAGGTGCCCTCGATGTAGCGGTCCGGGAGCGTGCGGCCGCTTGCTGGATCGAAAGCGCCCATCTGTGTCTTCTTGACGAGGTAGCCCTTCTCGTACAGCTTGAGGAAGAGGTCCTGCGTGACGCGGGAGTGATTTTTCGTCGTCGTGCGCGTGAAGATGTCGTACGTCATCCCCAGGCGGCGAAGGTCTTCCACGATCACGGCGTTGTTGCGGTCGACGAACTCGCGGGGCGGCACGCCAAGCTTGTCGGCCTCGTAAGTGATCGGCGTCCCGTGCTCGTCGGTGCCGCTCGCCATCAGGACGCGGGAGCCGCGCAAGCGCTCGAAGCGCGCAATCACGTCACCGGGCACGGCAAAGCCCGCCACGTGGCCGATGTGGCGAGGGCCGTTGGCGTAAGGCCATGCGGGCGCGACCAGGACCGTTCTTCTCTTTTCAGACACCGTGTGGACAGTATCGGCCAGCGCGTGACCTGATCTCATCGGCTCGGGACGCCGATGCGTGCGTTAGGGGGCCCGGCGTTTGTCGCTGCCCCCGCGACCACGACGCGGGGACCCCAAAGGAATGCGCTCCTCCTCACGCCACCCCTGCCTTCGCCTCGGCGTCCCGACCGGCGACCTGCGGTCGCCTCCCGCGAGCTCAGGCCACAGGTGGACGATCCTGCCCACTGATCACAAGCGTAAACTCGCCGCGCGGCGGGTCGCCCAGCACAGCCAGCACCTCGGTCGCGGTGCCGCGCATCAGCTGCTCGTGGAGCTTCGTGATCTCGCGCGCAACTGTGAGCTGACGCTCAGGCATGACCTCCGCGATGATCACGAGCGATTTCCTGACGCGGTACGGCGACTCGAACGCGACAGCGGCACGCGGATCGGCAGCGAGCGTCGCGAGCAGCCGGCGCATCTCGCCGGGCTTGCGGGGCAAGTAGCCGAGGAAGGTGAAGCCCGGGCCGCCGTACCCCGCGACGGAGAGTGCCGCGGTGACCGAGCTGGGCCCCGGTATCGGAACGACGGTGTGGCCTGCCGCCCACGCAGCTGTGACGAGGGCCTGGCCCGGATCTGAAACGGTCGGTGTCCCGGCGTCACTGACCAGTGCCACGTCGTGCTGGTCGAGCTCCGCCAACACTCGCGGCAGGCCGCGCCGCTCGACTGGCGCGCGATAGCTGATCAGGGGCTTGCGGATGCCGTGGCGGGCGAGAAGCTTCGCTGTAATACGAGTGTCCTCGGCCGCGATCGCTCCCACCTCGCCGAGCACACGAAGCGCGCGCGCGGTCACGTCCTCGAGGTTTCCGATCGGTGTTGCGACCACGTACAGGCGGCTCAATCGCGATCCAGCCAGTCACCCACCGTGCCGGCGATCTCCGCCGCCGGCCCGACGAAGCGTGAGGCGGGCGGCAGGACTTCCAGGAATGCCTTTCCGTAGTCACGCCCGAGGATGCGGTTGTCGAGGATGACCACGGCGCCGCGATCGGTGGAGCGCCGTATCAAGCGGCCGAAGCCCTGCTTCAGCCTCAGTGCGGCCTGGGGCAGCGCGAGCTGGGCGAAGCCGTCGCGCACCTGCTCCGCGCGAGCCGCGTACACGGGCTCGGTCGGTACCGGGAAAGGAAGGCGGACCATGATCACGCAGCTCAGTTTTTCTCCCGGCACGTCGATGCCTTCCCAAAAGCTCGCGGTGCCGAGGAGCAGCGGACGCTCCGCCTCTTCGAATGACTTGAGAAGCTGGCGCCGCTGGCCGTCGATACCCTGGCCGAGGATCAGGACCTCATCCAGGTCGGTGCGGTGCTTCAGCGCGGCATGCACGTCGCGCAGCTGGCGGTGCGAGGTGAACAGGACGAGTGTCCGGCCTCCGACCCGGCGAGCCACAGAGGCGACGATGTCCTCCACCGCCAGATCGAACGTTTCGTGTTCAGGTGCGGGAAGGTCTGTGGGCAGGCAGACCAGCGCCTGGTGGAGGAAGTCGAACGGCGAGGGCAGGATGAGCTCCTCGATCGCTTGGCTGAGACCGACTCTTGATCTGAAGTAGTCGAAATTTCCACCGACGGCGAGCGTCGCCGACGTGAAGACGGTCGAGCGCCTGTCCGAGTACACGCGCTCGCGCAGCAAGGTGCCGACATTGATCGGCGCCGCGCGCAGGACCAGGTTCTCTGTCCGCGTCAGCAGCGTGAACCAGTAGACGCGGTTGGAATCCGGCGTGAGCAGCGCCTCGTCGAGGACGCGTGACGCACCTTCGAGGCGGCCGCGGATGATCTCCAGCTCACGGATGCCCTGGTCGGGCTCGGTACCGCCCAACCATTCGCGCACACCGGCGACCGCGCGGCGCAGCCCCGCGTCCAGCGCTGAGAGAGCCGTCACCGCGTTCTCTCCCGCGAGGCTCACTGCCGGCCACCCTTCGTCTTCGCGCAGGGCCGGCGTGAGGCGGACGGAGTCGTCCCTTCGCTCGGAGTCTCCGAGCCTGGCTCCCACCCATTGCGCGGCCAGGTCGAAAAGCTCTCGCACGCGTTCACCGGCGGCCACGCTTATCGGAATCGCCTGCGCAAAAGCCTCGCTTGACGAACCGAGGTGCGGCTGCCGCTGCAGCTCGCTCAGCAAACCAGCAGGCGGCGAGGCAAGGCGCTCCAACAGTGCCAGCAGGCCAGGGCCGTCGACCTCTTGCCGCAGCCCGCGTGTCGCCGCTTCTTCCAGGTGGTGCGCCTCGTCGATCACCAGGTGATCGAAATCGGGCAGCAGCCCACCCCCCACCTCGGCATCCGCGAGCAAGAGAGCGTGGTTGATGACGACGAGGTTCGC
Source organism: Candidatus Eiseniibacteriota bacterium (assembly GCA_035300725.1). Classification (GTDB taxonomy): domain Bacteria; phylum Chloroflexota; class Dormibacteria; order Dormibacterales; family Dormibacteraceae; genus Palsa-870. The sequence continues at coordinate 18,681 of DATGVE010000111.1, forward strand.
GGACTCGGCCTCGGCGCGAGCGCGATGGACGTAGCAGTCCTCTTTGGTGCAGTGAATTCCCACACAGTCGAGCGGGTCCGAAGCGATCTGCGCCCACAGCACTTCCTCGCGGCCGTACAGACGGAGCTCCGAGCGGTCCCCGCTCTCGGTCGTGTGCAGCCAGATCAGGACCTTGAGCTTGAACTTGAGCTCGTCGGGATCCTTGCAAGGTTCCGCGAGGAACCGGCGCCAACGCCGCAGAGAGACGTAGTTGGACCTCCCCTTGAGAAGAACCGCCTTGAAGTCCCACGGCAGCCACTCGCGCAGCCCCGGCAGGTCCTTGCTCATCAGCTGCTCTTGCAGCGTGTGGGTGTTGGTCGAAACGACCACGCGCTCCTCATGGCGAACCGCGCGAGCGATCGAAGGCACTAGATAGGCGAGGCTCTTGCCCGTGCCAGTCCCAGCCTCGACGACCAGCGTGCCGCCTCGAGCCTGGATCTGGGCCACCGCAAGGAGCATCTGGAGCTGCGGCTCGCGGTGCTCGTAACCGGGAAGGAGTCCGGCGAGCGGTCCGTCGGGGCCAAGGAGGGCGGCTACCACCGCGGGGTCGTCGGGAGGCGGGTCGGCCGATCTGCCCCTGGCCGAGTCGACAACCTCGGCCGACACGGGCCCGGGATCGGGGTTGGGCGCCGTGAGCGCCTCGGCGAAGAATCGCGCGATCGACCACTCGTACGGCGCGACGAGCGCCAGCATCGACTCCTTCAAAGGTTCGTCAAGGCCGGCCGCCTCGTCTCGCAGCCGCAGAAGCAGCTGGCGCGTGGCGTCGGCATCGTCCAGGGCGCGGTGGGGCCTCGGCTGCGTGAAACCCATCTCCAAAGCGAGCAGCGGAAGGCTGTGGCTGGGCGCCGACGGCAGGAGGATGCGCGCCACGTCCAGGGTGTCCAGGATCTCAGTCGAGGGGTCCCACAGGCCCGCCGCCGCCAGGAAGTCGACGTCGAGCCGGGCGCCGTGTCCAACCGCCTGGCGGCCGTGCAGGAAGTCGGCCAGCTCGCGAAGGGCGGACTCGGCGCTTGCGGCGCCCCTGAGCTCCTCCTGCTTGATGCCGGTGAGCCGTAGGACTATCTCGGGGACCGAGCGCCCGGGATCGACCAGGCGCTCGAGCGTCGTGGTGATGCGATCCGGCGTGAAGGCGACCGCACCGACCTCGATCACTCGATCACGGGCCGGATCGAGACCGGTGGTCTCGAGGTCGAGGGCAGCGTATTCCGGCACCGGTAAGCGCGATTCTACGTAAGGGCGTCCAAACCGGGCCGTTAAGCAAGCGGCGGTTGCTATATTTGCGCCCGTGCAAACCGGGGCCATCGAAGCACCCAAGCAGCTTGAGGACCTCCACGTCCGCCGCGACCTCGTCGCGAGCCTGCTTCTCCGGACGCTCGCCTTCGCCGATCAGCTGAGCGGAGCGGCGATCGAGCAGCGCCTCGGTCTGCCATTCGAAACCCTCGAGCCGATCATCAACGAGTTCGAGAAGAACCAGCTCATGGACACCAAGGGCGTGTCCAACGAGGCCGGCCTCGAGGGGCGTCCGTACGCGGTCAAGATGAACTACTCGGTTTCCGCTCTCGGCCGCCAGCGTGCAGCGGAGATGTCAGCCGTCCAGACGCGATACCTCGGACCCTGCCCCATCAACTTCGAGGACTATCTCCAGCTCGCGCGCTCGCAGGTCGTCGGCAAGGCGAACGTCACCGACGCGCTGTTGAAGAAGGCCCTCGGCACGCTCGAGCTCGAGCAGCATGTGATCGACCAGATCGGCGGCGCCATGGTCTCGCGTGCGTCGCTGTTCATATTCGGAGCACCTGGCAACGGCAAGAGCACGATCACCGAGCGCATGGCGCTCCTGATGGGCGCCCCGATCGAGATCCCGCACGCGGTCGCCGTGGGTGACGAGATCATCCGCGTGATCGACCCGGTCTACCACAAGGTCGCCGAAGGCGACCAGCCGATCGACCGCCGGCTGGTGAAGGTGGAGCGCCCGGTCGTGGTGGCCGGCGGTGAGCTCAAGCTCCAGCAGCTGGACCTCACGTACGACCCGTCCAACCGCTACTACGAAGCCCCGCTTCAGTGGAAGGCCAACGCGGGTGTGTTCGTCATCGACGACTTCGGCCGCCAAGAAGTGCCGCCGATGCGGCTTCTGAACCGGTTCATCGTGCCGATGGAAAAGAAGATCGACTACCTCGACCTTTCGGCTTCCGGTCGCAAGATCGAGCTTCCGTTCCTCTGTCAGGTCGTGTTCTCGACCAACCTCTCACCCACCGAACTCGTCGACGAAGCCTTCCTGCGCCGCATGGCGTACAAGATCGGCGTCGGCAACCCTTCGCCTGAGGCCTTCGGCCGCATCCTGCGCTACGAGTGCGACCGCCAGGGTGTCTCGTTCGACGAGAAGGCGATCGGGTACCTCCTCAACAACCTGTATGGCAAAAAGCCGCTGCGCGGCTCGCACCCCAGGGCGCTGATCGCGCGCCTCGTCGACCTGGCCAACTATCGGCAGGAGCCGCCGCGCCTGACGCCGCAGACCTTGAAGGAGGCGTTCGACGCCTGCTTCAACCCCGCGCTGGGCAGCCTCACCGAGGACGACTGGGCCCGACCCGCGATCGGCTAGTCGCGCCGCCTGACGGGAATCCACGAATTTGGTGCCAAATTCGTCAGTGGCCGGGCGGGATTTCACGATTTTCGCGCCAAAAGCGAGTTATCAAGCCTCAGGCCGGGACTGTTACTCCCGCCAGGCGCAAGCGGTGTGACTCCAGGTCGCTGAACGCCCCACGGTCCTCTGGCGGGAGCAGCTCGGCGATCGCGACCATGATCGCGTCGGATGCCTCCTCGTGCGAGATGCGCGTGCCGTCCGCGCGCTTCTGCAGCACAAGGAATGGCTTGCCGAACGTAAGCGTGACTCTCACGCGCCGCGGCCACCACGCACCCTTGGGCAGGCACTCGCGCGTCCCCGTCAGGCCAACCGGAACGACCGGGCACTCTGCTTTCTGAGCGATGAAGCCCGCCCCGGGTTCAGGCTTTGCGAGCCCGCCCGACTCGACGCGCGTTCCCTCCGGATACATGACCAGGACGTGGCCCGCCTTCAGCAGGTCGAAGGCAATTCGCAAGGCGGTCCGATCCGCGGAATGGCGCACCACCGGAAACGCGTGGTAGCTGCGATAGATGAAGGCGAGGATCGGATTTCGGAAGAACTCTGACTTCGCCATGTTCCACGTGTCGCCACGCGGAACGAAGGCGGGCACCAGCGGCGGGTCGATCGTCCCCTGGTGGTTCGGACAGATGATCAGCGGGCCGGTGCGCGGGACGTTCTCCATCCCGCGAAGCTCGAACAACCCGACGAGAAAGGTGTGGACTATGAAGCGCATGAGTCCGCGCAGGAACGCGTAAATCATTTCGGATGCTCGGCGATGTACTTGAGGATCACGTCGACCACCTCATCGACGTCCAGCCGATCCGTGTCGATCACGAACGCGTCAGGCGCGGGCCGCAGCGGCGCGACCGCTCGCTGCGTGTCGACGCGATCGCGCTCTTCGACTTCTTTGCGCATCGCCTCCTGGTCCACCCTCTCGCCTCGCTTCTCGAACTGCGCGGCGCGGCGCCGGACCTTTTCGTCCAGGCTGGCCACCAGGAAGAACTTGTAGTCGGCGTCCGGAAAGACAACCGTGCCGATGTCGCGACCGGCCATCACGACCCCTCTATCTCCCATCCGCCGCTGCTGTTCGACAAGCGCATCTCGAACGCCAGGGACGGCGGCCACGAGCGGCAGCGCTTCCGAGTAGTCGGCGTCGTAGATCCTGTCGGTGAGCTCCACTCCGTCCGCCAACACCCTCTCACCGTCGATTCTCACATCAGTTGAGTTGGCGAGTTGCTTGAGCGCTGCAGCGTCGTGCGGATCGATGCCCCGCTCCGCCGCAACCCTCGTGATGGCGCGATACATGAGGCCGCTGTCCACGAATGGAAGGCCAAGGGCCTCAGCGACGCGCTTACCGACGGCCGATTTGCCCGAAGCAACGCCGCCGTCGATAGCGACGATCACCTGGCGGCTTTCTCGCTCACCGCACGCTGGAGAGCCGCCACCTCAGCCTCGCCCAGCACTCTCCAGCCGCCTGTCTTCAGCCGCCCGAGCTTCAAAGGCCCGAAGCCAACGCGTTTGAGCGACTGGACCTTGTGACCGACCGCATGCAGCATCCTGCGGACCTGCCGGTGGCGGCCCTCGCGGATCACGATCCGGACCTCGGCGACCCCTGAGTCGCGGGCGCCCGGCGTGATGCGAATGACGTCTACCTCGGCAGGAGCGGTCACTCCGTCGTCGAGCTTGACGCCCTTGCGCAGGCTCTCCACGTCGGTGGAGTTCGGATTCCCCGTGACCACCGCCGTGTATTCCTTCGCCACCTTGTAGCTCGGGTGCGTGAGTCGATAAGCCAGATCGCCGTCGTCGGTCAGCAGGATCAAGCCCGAGGTGTCGGCATCCAGGCGGCCCACGGGAAACAGCCGGTGCCCGCCCTTGCCTTCGTCGCCCACGACGTCGAGCACCGTTGTCCTCAAAACCTCGTCTTTCGCGGTAGTGATGACGCCGAGCGGTTTGTTCAGCACGATATAACGATGCCGGGTAACTGGTTTGACAGCCTGGCCGTCGACCGTGACGCGGTCATGTTCTGGATCGATCAGCATCCCGGTCGGCGGCGGCTTCTTGCCGTTGACGCGAACGGAACCGGACGCGATGAGCTCGTCAGCGGCGCGCCGGCTGGCCACTCCGGATCGCGCCAGATAACGATTCAGTCGTTCTTGGTTTGCCGTGCGCTCGATTCTGCACCAACGTCATTTGGCTCGAGTCGTGGCTTGGGCAGGTGATCGAGCGACTCGAGTCCGACCACCTGGAGAAACCTCATCGTGGTGCCATAGAGCTTCGGTTGGCCCGGTCCGGCGCCGCGACCGACCTCGGTGATCAAATCGCGCAACTCGAGGTTGGTGAGCACACTGTCGCAGTTGACACCGCGCACCGCCTCGATCCGCGACCGAGGCACCGGCTGCTGGAACGCCACTATCGCGAGTGTCTCGTACGCCGCCGCTGAAAGCTTCCCAGACACCTCGGGGCGCAGGGCGCGCCGCACCGCCGCCGCGTACTCAGGGCGGGTCGCGAGGTGAATCTCGTCGTGATGTCGCATCAACATCACGCCGCGTCCGTCCAGCGACTGGCGAAGCTCCTCCAGCGCTCGCTCGACCGCAGTGCGATCAGTGTCAGTGGCCTGCTGCAGCTCGCGAAGCTTCAGCGGCCGGTTGGAGCTGAACAGGATCGCCTCCAGGGCGCCCGAGATCTCACCCACCAGCAGGCTCTCTTGCTTCAACGTGGATCGGGCCGAAGCGCTCCTTCTGCTTGATCCGCACGAGCGATTGACGCAACAGCTCGAGCACCGCGACGAAGGTCACCACTGCTTCGAGCCGGTCCTCCGATTCCAGGATCAGCTCCACGAGCTCGATCGGTCCCTGACGCAAACGAATCGTGAGCATGTCGAGCTTTTCCTGGAGAGTCCAGGTGCGCCCGGTGACGACCAGCGGACGCGGGGGAATGCGGGCGAGGACGCTGTTGAAAGCAACAAGGAGCAGCCCGACTTCCAGCGGCTCCTCCTGTCCTCCGGCTTCGATGGGTCGCGCGGGAGGTGGAAAGGCGAACGAATCCTGCTTTGCCCGCTCCATCAGCTCCCCGGCCATCTCCTTGTAGACGCGGTACTCCTCCAGCCGCTGCCGGACCTCTTCCTCCCACCCGAGCAGGTCGGTTTCCTCGTCGGTCGGGATCTCACCGGGCAGCAGCCGGATGGACTTGACCAGCAGCAGGCGCGCGGCCATCCACAGGAACTCGGCCATCTCCTGGGGGTCAGCGACCTCGCGCGCGGCGATCTCCGCCAGATAGGCGTCGGTGACCTTGGCCAGCGAGACCTGGAAGATGTCCAGCTCCTCGCGCTCGACAAGCGCCAGCAGGAGCTCGAGCGGCCCTTCGAAGACCGGCGTCTTGACGTCGAGACGCGGGGCAGCGACTGGGGGTTCCACGAGCGCTAAGGCTATCTCAGGTTCACCTGGTGGAACTTCTCGACGCCGGCGGTCGCCCGCCATCGGCGCATGAGCGCGGCCGGGCTCGAGGTCTGGCTCGAGTGCGCAAGGCGCGCTTCGATCTTCTTGCTCAACACCTCGCTGACGTCGAGCTCGAGAGTCGGCTGCACGCCGCCGAAGCACCACGCCTCCGCCGTCTCGTGCGGAGCGCCTGCCTTGGGAAACGTCAGCGGATCGCGCGCGCTGGGCCACGCCGCATCGAGTGCGACGCGCCCGACAACTCGATGGTCGGGATGAAATCGATATGGGACGTTCGGATCGAACGTCAGTAGGACGTCGGGCTTCGATGTGCGAATCTCGCGCACGAACTCTTCGCGCAGCTCGAGGCTTTCGACCAGCTCGGCGTCGGGGTGGCGCAGAAAAGCGACGCGCTTCACGCCCAGCACGTCCGCGGCCGTCTCCTGCTCCCGCTCCCGGATCCGCGCCAGCTTTGCGCGGGACTTGCTCGCGTCACGCGCGCCCTTGTCTCCCGACGTGGCGAGCAGGAAGTCGACGACCGCGCCGTGGCGGGTCATCAAGAGAATCGCGCCGGCGCAGTAGTACTCGATGTCATCCGGGTGGGCGACGATGCACAGAGCTCGTTTGATGCGCCGGTTCTGGTCCGCTGAAAAGCTTGGGCACTAGCGCCTCGACTCCTGCAGCAGCTCGTGCGCCCGTGCCACCGCCTTGGCCGTGACGCCGCCGCTCATCATCCGCGCCAGCTCTCGTGCCCGGTCGTCATCTGAGGTCAGCTCTCGCACCGACACCACGTTGCGCCCATCAGCACCCGGGGATTTCTCGACGAGCAAGTGGTGATCGGCGAAGGCGGCGATCTGGGCGAGGTGGGTCACGACCAGCACCTGGTGTCGCGAGCCAAGAGCTTTGAGGCGCAGGCCGACCTGCACCGCTGCCTCACCTCCGATGCCGGCATCGACCTCGTCGAAGACCAGGGTCGGCAGCTTGTCGGCGTCGGCGCCGACTGTCTTGATCGCCAGCATCACTCGAGCGAGCTCGCCGCCGGACGCGACGCGCGCCAGCGGCTGCAGCGGCTCGCCGGGGTTCGCCGAGAACATCATCTCCGCGCTCTCGGCGCCGGTCGCTCCGATTTCGGTCGCGGGGCGCAGCGCGACCTCGAATTGCGCACCTTCGAGGCGCAGACCGGTGAGCTCGGCTGCGACTGACTTCTGCATGCGGCGGGCACCGCCCGCACGGACGTCGGTCAGGCGCTTGGCCGCGGCCTCCAGCTCTGAGCGGCACCTGTCGCGTTCCGCCTGCGCTGCTGCCACCGAGCCCTCCAGGTCCTCTGTCGCGCCGAGCTGCAGCTCGAGGCGGCGCCGCTCTTCGATCGCCGACTCCAGCGTTCCGCCGTATTTGCGTTTGATTCCGTCGAGCACTGCGAGGCGCGATTCGATAGTCTCCAGCCGGCCTGGATCGGAGTCCAGCAGTTCGGCGTATCGCCGAAGCTCCAGGACGACGTCAGCCGACTCCTCCGCCAGCAGCTCCAGGCGTGTCGCCTGCTCGCCCAGCCGCGGATCGAGCTCGGACGCGGAACGGACGGAGACGGCGGCTCGTGACACGCCGTCTTCGTGAAGCGCGTCGATCGCCTGCTGCCCCAACTCCGAGAGCCGAGCCGCGTGCCGTGCCGCGGCGCGTTCGGCCGAGAGCTCCACGTCCTCTCCCGGGCGAGGGTCAGCCGATCGCAGCTCCTCGAGCTGCCAGCGCATGTACTCCTGCTCGCGCTGGCCGCGCGACTTCAGCTGTTCCAGGTCGCGAACCTTGTTGCCCGCATCGATCCAGGCCGAGTGGTACGCCGCGACCGCGGCCCGAACTTCCATCGCTCCGGCGTATCCGTCAAGGAGCTCTGTCTGCGTCTCGCTGTCCAAAAGCGCGTGGTGCTCATGTTGCCCGTGCAGCGCGACCAGGCGGCGACCGAGCTCCCGCAGCGTTTCCGCAGGCGCCGTGCGGCCGTCGATCTTTGCCGCGTTGCGTCTCCCTAGCTCACGCTGCAGCACCAAGGGAGCGCCGCCCGAATCAAACAAGCCTTCCACCGTGGCACGCTCGGCACCATGGCGAACCTGGTCGGCGCCTGCCCGCGCACCCAGCGTCAGGCTGAGCGCGTCGACGATGAGCGACTTGCCGCTGCCGGTCTCACCGGTGAGCAGGTTGAGCCCAGGCCCGAAGCGCACGCGACACTCCGCGACCAGCGCCAGGTCGCGAACACGAAGTTCCTTGAGCACTACTTTTTCGGGACTAGTGGACGGCCCCAGCCAAGCTTTTCGGCCAACCGGCGGTAGAACTCCTCGGGAGGGCTGAAGCGAACCACCTTGAGCCGTCGGGCATGCGACCCGCACCGGACAGTATCTCCGGTGTCCACGTCCCGCCCGCGACGGCCGTCGATTCGCATCTGAGCCGGCCCGCGAACGACTTTCAGCGTGATGTCCTGGCCCGGCGGAAACACGATCGGACGCACAGTGAGCGCGAAAGGGTTCATGGGCACGAGGATCAGGTCGCGCAGCGTCGGTTCGAGGATCGGCCCGCCGCTGGCGAGCGCGTAAGCGGTGGAACCGGTCGCCGTCGCAACCATGACGCCGTCCGCATCGATCACGCCCACCGCTTGGCCGCCAACGTCGATCTCGACCCGGAGCATGCGAGCCTCGCCCGAATGGTCGACCACCACCTCGTTGAGGCCGATCGCCCGGGCCACCGTTCGCTCGCCGCGGCTGAGGATGACCTGCAGGATGGTCCGCTCCTCGATCCGGTAGTCACCATCGAGATAGCGCTTGAGCCCCGTCTCGAGCTGGTCCGCTTCCACCTCGGTCAGAAAGCCAAGGCGACCGAGGTTGACGCCGAGGATGGGAATTGCCCGGGGGGCGGCGAACCTGGCGCCGGCGAGAAACGTGCCGTCGCCGCCGAGCGTCACGACCAGGGTGCAGCCTTTGAGGTGGTCCGTGATCGCTGTCTCAGGGCCATCACGGTCCACGTCAAAAGCTTCGACACCTCGATCCTTCAAGGTGGTGATGGCGCGGGCGATCACCGACAGCTCGGCGCCCGGCCCGCGCAGAATGCAAACGGTCATTTCGGCATCAGACGCAGGAAGAACTCCTGGTTGCCCTGTGCGCCGGTCACCTCGGACGCGACTTCGCCAGTGACCTCGTAACCGTTGCCCGAGCACCATTCGCGGAACCTCTGCAGCGCCGCCTCGACCACGACCACGTCACGCACTATGCCGCCCTTCCCCACGTCACCGCGGCCGACCTCGAACTGCGGTTTGAACAGGACCAACACCTCCGCATCCGCGGCGGTTCGGCGCAGCGCGGGAAGCACCTTCTCCAGGCTGATGAAGGAGACATCGACCACGATCAAGCTGACCGGCTCGGCGAAAGCGTCCAGGTCACGTGCATTGACCCGCTCGATCACCACGACTCTTGGATCCTGCCGCAGGCGCCAGTGGAGAAGGCCCCGGCCGACGTCGATCGCGTAGACCCTCGCCGCCCCGCGGCGCAACAGCACGTCGGTGAAGCCGCCGGTCGAGGCGCCGATGTCCGCGCAGACCCGGCCTTGCGGATCGACGTGGAAGTGGTCGAGGGCCGGACCCAGCTTCAGAGCGCCACGGCTCGCAAACTCCGGTCCCGCCTCGACCGAGATGGAGGCGTCGTCGCTCACGGAGCGGTCGGGGCGGCGCTCTGTCTCGCCCGCGACCTTAACTTTGCCGGCGAGGATGAGTGCCTGCGCGCGCTCGCGCGACTCGGCAAGGCCGCTTCTCGTCACCATAACGTCGAGGCGAGGCATCGCGGTCAGAGGATCAGCCCAACGACGATGCCGAGCACCGCGCCGACCACCACCTCGAACGGCGTGTGGCCGAGCAGCTCGCGGAGCCTCTGTTCCTGCATGCCCCGCATGTGCACGAGATCTTCGACCAGGCGGTTCAGGATGGCAGCCTGCCGGCCGGCGGCGCGTCGCAGCCCGGCGGCGTCGTACATGACCACGAAGGAAAAGATGAGGGCGATCGCGAAGGCTGCGGAAGTCACTCCGCCGTCCGCGTGTTTGCCGACGGCAGTTGTCAGGCCCATCACGATGGCGGCGTGGCTGCTGGGCATCCCTCCGGTCTCGGCGAGCACCCGCAGGTTCAGCCTTCGCTGACGTATCGACGTGTAGATCACCTTGGCCGCCTGCGCGATCGCCCAGGCCACCAGGGGGGCGAGAAGAAATTTCACCCGCCTAAGTTAGCTTTTGGGCAATCTCGTCGGCACGAGCCTTGAGCTTGTCCAGGTCGGACTGTGCCTCGGCGAGAAGGCGGACAGCTCTTTGGTGGGCGGCGACCAGCTGCTCCAGGGGAGCCGTCCCGCTCGCGAGCTCGGCGATGGTCTTTTCGAGACTGGTCAGCACATCCTCGAAGGTTTCGACGGGATGGCCGGTCACGCTGAGACGGTTGCGGCGACGCGCCCGAGGATGCCGTTCACGAAGCGGCCCGCCTCTTCTCCGGAGAATGTCTTGGCGAGCTCGATCGACTCGTTGATCGCGGCTTTGGTCGGCACGTGGCGATCGATGGCGATCTCGTAAACAGCGATGCGCAGGATGATGCGGTCGACCTTGGCCATCTGTTCGAGCTTCCAGTGATCCGATGCTTCGCTGAGGATCGAGTCGAGCTTCTCGCGGTTGGCGATCACGCCGTTGACGAGCTGCAGCGCAAACGTTGCGACGTCGGAAGTCGCGGCCCCTTCGAAGGCGTGGTAGCGCAGTACCTCTTCCGCATCGTCGTCCGCGGCCTCGAGCTGAAACAGCGTTTTGAGCGCCAGCTCCCTGGCCTGATGCCTCTTTCCCACGGGGCGGACTCTAGTTGGCGAAGGCGACGCTCGAGACGAAGACGTTGACCTCCCCCACTTCGAGGCCGAGCATCCGCTCGGTCGCTTCGACGACGTTGGCTTGCGCTGAGGCCGCCACCTCGGCCAGCTTGGCCTCGGAGTCCACCGTGATGAAGACCTCCAGGTGGATCGACCTATCCGACTCGATGTGCACCCGCACGCCGCGGTGCGCACCGCCCTGCCGCCGCACCCAGTCGCCGAAGTGCCGCGCCGCGGCCTCGTCCATTCCCTTCACGCCTTCGACCTCGCACGCCGCGAGGGCTGCGATGCTTGCGATGACCTCGTTGGCCACTCGGACCGCTCCCAGAGAGCCGTTCTCACCCATAACGGGCCCACTCTACCGCCTCGACCCGCCGCTTCGCCCCTGCCACGGGAAGGAAAACCCGCGGGGGCACGCACTCGCGGGTTTGAATTGAGCGCGAAACCCGCGGGGGCACGCACTCGCGGGAAATCCAGTTAGATAGCATCCTGACGATGACGGGATCCGTTGAGCCTCGCTCGGACTATCCACCGCCTGGAATGGAGCTCCGTCTCCTCCAGCGGTTTGTGGAGATCAAGGGCCGGCGGGTCCTCGAGATCGGATGCGGCGACGGCAGGCTCACCCGCCAGCTCGCGCCGCTAGCCTCCAGGGTGGTCGCCATCGAGCCCGATTCCGCAAAGATCGCCCTTGCTCGACGGCTTGCTGCCGCGGAAGGCATCGGCAATGTTTCCTTCCGTGTCGCCTCGGTCGAGCGCCTTCGCCTCCGCGGCGATCCGTTCGAGGTTGCACTCTTCAGCTGGTCGCTTTGATGAATCGCAGTCCCGGGCATGGTCCATGCCCTCGAACGCGCAAGGCAACACCTGCTGCCCAATGCCTCGCTCTTGCTGATCCAGCCGCATCAGTGGAAGCGACCATTCATCGCCGTCGCCAGCGCGCGTAAACGTCAGCCTGTCGGCGCTCTGGTCAATCCAGCCGTCCAGCCTCTCCTCAACTCAGCAGTGGCGGCGATTCAGACCATGATCGACGAGGATCGTTTTCGACTCATTGGGACGAGTCACCACCAGTTCCGGGTTCGCCTCACAAGCCCGGCTGAGCTGCACAGGTATCTGCACCTGGGGCAACGGCCACCGCGCTTCCCCGCCGGAGGCAGGCAGCGTTTCGAAGCTCTGTGGCGGCGAAGGCCGGAGGGCGTGCGAATCGAGGTGACCGAGTTCCTGACTGTTTTCGCGTTGCGAGCCGCTGCTGGTCGTGGAGTGGGTCTTTAGGCCCGCTCCATGTAGCTGTTCGTTCGCGTGTCAACGCGGATCAGGTCGCCGGGCTGGATGAACAGCGGCACCTGGATCGTTGCCCCGGTTTCGAGCTTTGCGGGTTTCGTGCCGCCGGACACTGTGTCGCCTTTGAAACCCGGGTCGGTTGCTTGCACTTTGAGCTCCACGTTGATGGGCAGCTCGACGCCGATCAGCCGGTCCTGGTAGCGCAACAGGTAGGCGGTGCTTCCCTCCTTGAGAAGAGGCAGCACGGACTCCAGCATGTCCTCGTCGACGGGCACCTGGTCGTATGTCTTCGTGTCCATGAAGTAGTGGTGCGTGCCGTCTGCGTACAGGTAGGTCGCCTCGCTCGACTCGATGCGAACCGTTTTGAACTTCTCGCCGCCACGGAAACTGTGCTCGAAGATCGCACCTGTCAGCAAGTTGCGCACCTTGGCCTTGATCACCGCGCCGGCCCGCGCCAGCTTGATGTGCTCGACCGTGACGATCTGCAGCAGCTGGCCGTCCATCTCGAACATGGTTCCGTTGCGAAAGTCGTTGGTGGAGATCACTGCTTGACCAGGTACTCGATCGCCATTCCGTAGCCTGCAAAGCCCAGCCCCATGATCACGCCGCGCGCCGCCCGGGCCGTCACGCTCTTCGACCGGAACTCTTCGCGCGCGTGGATGTTCGAGAGGTGGACCTCGACTGTGGGCACGTTCACGGCGGTCAGGCAATCGTAGAGAGCGAGCGAGTAGTGGGACAGCGCGCCGGGGTTGATCACGATCCCGAGCGCTCCCGGCGCCTCCTTCTGCAGGAAGTCGATGATCGCCCCCTCGTCATTGCTCTGAAAAAAGCTCACCGTCACGCCGAGCTCGGTCGCCTTCGCCCGCACGTCCTTCTCCAGGTCGGCGAGCGTCCGGCTGCCGTAGATATGCGGCTCCCGCTTCCCCAGCAGATTCAGGTTCGGCCCGTTGACCACGACGATCCGCTTCGTGTCTGTCATCGGTCGAGCGCTCGGGTCACGACTCGGCGCAGCAGCGCTGAGGGAACCGCATGCCCGTAATCGGCATGGCCCAGCCGGCGCGGCATGACCCAGGCGACCTTGCCCCGGCGCGCCTTCTTGTCACGAGAGATTGCGGCCAGCACGCGGTCCGGGTCGACGTGCGGCACCCTGTCGGGCAGCCCATATTCGGTGAGCAGCTCGTCCTGCGATTCGACGAGGCGCTTCGTGCACAGCTCCATCGACAGCGCGACTCGCGCCGCTACTCGCATGCCGAACGCGACAGCCCGGCCGTGTGAGATGCGAAAGCCGCTGGCAGCCTCGAGGGCGTGGCCCGCGGTATGTCCGTAGTTGAGGAGGGCGCGCGGTCCCTTCTCGCGCTCGTCTTTGGCGACGATCAGGGCCTTCGCCGCGACACACCGAAACACCACCCTCTCGAGCATCGCGCGGTCGGCGTCGAGAAGGCGCGGGCGTTCCTTTTGCAGGAGGTCGAACAGGCCTCGGTCCATGGCAACGGCGTACTTTACAACCTCGGCGAAAGAGTCCCGGTAGCTCACCGCTGGCAGTGTCTCGATGCACGCAAGGTCGGCAATCACCGCCGACGGCTGCCAGAAGGCGCCGATCGCGTTCTTCGAGCGGTTTCCGTTGATGCCGGTCTTCCCCCCGATGCTCGAGTCCACCATCGCCAGGAGCGTCGTCGGCACACCCACCAGGCGAACTCCTCGCAGCCACACCGCGGCCGCGAATCCCGCGAGGTCCCCCACAGTGCCGCCGCCCACCGCGATCACACAGCCGCCTCGATCGATGCGCTGCCGCTCGAGAAAAGCAAGCACCTCGTGGAGCTGGTCGATCGACTTCGAGCGCTCACCCGCCGGGATCACATGAATCGCGGTCTTCAGTCCGGCGCGCTTGATCGACTTGGCGACCTTGACCGCCCACGGCCTGACGTTGGAGTCGGTGATGATCGCGGCGCCGGTCGGGTCGAGCCGCGAAACGACGCTGCGCAGCTCGCGATGGATGTTGCTGCCGATGACTACCGGGTAGCTGCCCGTGGACGAGTCAAGGATCAAGCGGACCAAAGCTTGATCACCTCGCCGGGTTGTTTTGTACGGAGATCAGACGCCGCTCGGGTTGGCCGGCATCGCCGGGGCAGCCGCCGGGCCGCCACCCCTTCGCTTCTCCGACTGCATGAACACCTGGTCGCGGAAGCTCCCTGGGTTCGGCAGGTGCTCGAGAACCTCGGCGCCCTGCGCGCCGGCGGCGTCGATCTCGACCCGGCCGTATCCGAGCATCCGGCCGAGCAGCGACATCTTCGTCGTGGCGTCCTGGATCCGGTCGATCGGGATGAGCTTCTCCTGGCGCCCGAACACTCCGGTCTCGATCTTGATGCGCTGGTCGGTCAGCGTGTACGTGGTCGACTGCCAGCGGATCCACACCACGATCAGCCAGAGTCCCGCAAGCGCGATCATGGCCAGCGTCAGGTACGTGCGGAAGTGCAGCGGCAAGTTCCACGAGTTGTAGTTGTCGCGGAGGAATGTGAAGTCGGCGATCAGCACAAGGAGCACCAGGGCGATCGGGATCCAGACCGACTTGACCAGCACGATCCAGTGCGGGTGTGCCTTGAGGACAAGGTTCTCACCGGGAAGTAGGTTGCTCATCGCGCCCTATTGTGGCAGTAGATAGAGCACGACCAGAGCGCCGGCTGCCAGGTAGGGCCCGTAGGCAATGTTCCCTTTCATCGAGCGGTTCCGGACGATGACGACAACCGAAGCCACGCCCGCGAGCAAGACGCCGTAGAAAACCGCCTGAACGATGTAGGGCCACCCGACGAGCAGTCCCATGAACAGTGCCAGCTTCACGTCGCCAAACCCCAAGGCCTCTGCCTTGAAGATCGCCCGGCCCGCAAGCGCCAGCAGCAAGAACAACACCCCGATTCCCAGCCCGGTCACGATGCCTGCCCACCACGGATGGCCGAAGAGGCTCACGACCAGAGCTAGTCCCATCGCCGGGAACATCACCCGATCGAGGATGAGGTGGTGCTCGAAATCAAAGAAGATCACCTGCACGAGCACCAGCACGAACACGCTCCGGAGCGCGAGCAGTGGAACTGCGGTCACGTGCGTCGCGAAGATGGCGAAGAGCAGGGCGGAGAGGATCGGTGGGCCATAGACGAGCCATCGCGCATTTCCCATCTCGAGACCTTCCAGCTTTCCGAGGCGCACCGAGCCCCAGCGCACCAGCCAACCGCCCGCGGCGCCGACAAGCGCCCAGCCGACCGGCAGCAAGATCGATGTCACGGCTGCAGAGTGTCGCGCATCGCGCTCATTGGTGCGGCGCGACCTGTCCACACCTCGAAGGACCTGGCACCCTGGGCGAGGAGCACCTCCCAGCCGTCGGCGGTGCGCAGGCCGAGGGAACGTGCCTTACGGACAAGCGGCGTCCCCCCGGTGACGTACACCAGGTCGATGACGACGCCGCGGCTGGGCAGCGCCGCCGGCCGGATCGGCATCTCTTCGCGCCGGCCGAGAGGGGTGGCGTTCAGCAGCACGTCGGCCGATCTGACGAGCTTGTGGAGGGATGGATCGTCCCAGCCGATGACCGTGCCGGGCAGGTCTCCGTCTTCGGGGTGTCTCGAGACAAAGGTGAGATGCGCGCCTTCGAGCGCGACCGCCGACGCGCGCGCTGCTCCGCCGGCGCCGAGGATAACGGCCTTCGCGCCCTTGGGCTCGAGGCCCACTGTGGCGATCGCGCCGCGAATCGCCGCGATGTCCGTGTTCGACCCAACCAGCCTGTCCCCCTCCCTGGCGATCGTGTTGACGGCTCGGGCCCTAACTGCATCTGGATCGACGATGTCCAGGTGCTGCAGCACAGCCTGTTTGTGAGGAATCGTGACGTTGGCTCCGCCCACATCTCGATGGCGCAGCCGACTCATCGCCGCACCAACCTCTCCAGGTGGCACGTCAAGCAGCTCGTAGGTCCAGTCAAGGCCGACTGCCCGAAATGCCGCATTGTGCATGTCGGGGCTTCGCGAGTAGGAGATTCCGTGGCCGAGTAAATAGACCTTCAGCTGCCGCTCAAGCCGTACTTGTCTTTGTCGCGTTCGAAGTCCGCGCCGTTTGTCTCGAAGTGCGTGACCCCCGCCCGGTCCGTGAAGTAATACAGGTACTGCGTCTGCGGAGGATTGATGCACGCGAGCAGCGCTGCCTTCCCAGGGTTGCTGATCGGGCCGGGCGGGAGGCCTGGGTAGAGGCGTGTGTTGTAGGGGCTGTTCAGGCCGAGCTCCGCCGCAGTCGGCTCTGGCGTAAGCCTCTTGAGCGCGTACAAGAGCGTCGCGTCCACGCCGAGGGACATCTTGGCCTTGAGGCGGTTGTAGTAAACGCTGCAGACGTTGCCACGATCGCCGGCCGTGATGTTGTTCGCCTCGCGGTCGACCATCGAGGCCAGGATGACGATGGACTGGATGGTCTGGGCCGGCCGTGCCGGCGTGGCAGTGGCGATCTGCGTTCTGAGGTCGGCGGAAAAGACGACCCCGAACTGGTCGAGCTGCTCTTTGATCAAGCCGCGGACGCCGGCTTTGGGGTCGATGAGGTAAGTGTCCGGAAAGAGATATCCCTCGTAGGGCGCATCCGGATTGCCGGATTTCGCGGGCAGGAACATGTACGTCGCTGCCCACGCCGGATCCTTCGCCGCAGCGAGGTAGTCGGCGGCGCTGCCGATCGTCTTGGCCTCCACCGTCTTGGCCAACTCGCGCAGTGGGTAACCCTCTCGTAACGTGATCGTCTTCTGGTCGGACGTGCCGTGCTGAAGTGCGGCAACGATCTGCGTGAGAGACATGTTGGTATTCAGCACGAAGGACCCTGCCTGGAACTTAGGCCCGGCGTTGTTGATCCGCGTGTACATGTCGAAGGCGAGCGTGTTGCGGATCAGCCCTGCGATGTAGAGGTCGGTCCCGATTTGTGTCGGGGTTTCGCCAGGGTCGATGTGGAACGGGACGGATTTACCGGTCGAGGAGATCGGTGTGTTCACGTTGAAGTTCCACCAATCGATGCCACGGGACGTGCCGAAGCCAAGGAGGGCGATGATCACCACGACGGTCAGGATGCCCTTCACTCGACCTTGTCCTCCTCGAGCGCTGCCATCACCTGCTTGAACTCCTCTCCATCGATCGTCTCCAGGCCATCCGCTCCCTCCCGAAGTAGGAGTACCTGAGAGGGGTCGTCTGCCGCCTCGACCAGGTAGTAGTGGACTTCTGCGAGGTCAAACGCGTCGTGAAGTTGAAACCGGCGCTCGATGCCGGACTCGTCGATCAGCGTGATGGTCTCTGGTTTCTCACCCATTTCTTTTTGAGTCCAGATGGCCCTGGAGGAGCAATGTGGCCGCGACCCGATCCACGCTCAGGCGCCTCTTCTGTCGGCGCACGCCACCTGCGATCAGGGACTTTTCCGCAGCCGCGGTGGTAAGGCGCTCGTCGACGAGCTCCACCGGGAGTGCCGACGCCTTGCGAAGCCGGCCCGCAAGCTCTTGCGCAGCCTTGGCTTCAGGACCGTGCCTGCCGTCGAGCCGCAGCGGAAGGCCTACGACGATCCTGGTCACGTCGTGTGCTTTCGCGATCTCGGCCAACCGCGACGGGAGGGTCGCCGCGGGCTCCGCCGGCTCAGTCGAGAGGGCCTGCGCAATTGTCCCGCTGGGGTCGCTTACGGCGAGGCCGACGCGCTTCGACCCCGGATCCACCGCGAGAGTTCGCACTACGGCGACGGCGACGTCTTGGGCGTGGCTCCAGGCGACGGGGTCGCAGCCGGGTTGGTCCCTGTTCCCTGCTGAATCACGTAGTGCAGCGTGATGCGGCGGGCCAGGAGTGGCATGAGGGGCAGCGCCAACGGCTGTTCCTTGATGGCCACCGACCGGATCGGCAGCCGCTCCAGGTAGAACCTGGCCTGAGCCAGGGGCCTGCCGACGATCGAGGAGCGGATCTTCTCTTCGTCGAGTCTCGGAGCGACGAAAGCGGAGGCGTTGCCGAGGAAGGTGATGCTGCCTCCTGAGGTCGCGCTGAGAATGCGATACGTGACGACGATCGGGCTCTCGGTGAGCAGCTGCTGGTCGTTGGGCACGCGCGTCGCCAGGTTGTTCTGGAACGCCTTCAGCACGTCAGCGTCCATGTAG
>DATGVE010000112.1:0-8318 GCA_035300725.1 Candidatus Eiseniibacteriota bacterium
ATCGAGACGGAGATCGCGAGCCCGATTCCACGCGACATCGCCAACCGATGAAAGGGCAAGAGCAGCCCGCCGCTCTGGCTGGCGATGGCGATCCCGCCGGCGAGAAGCGGCCCTGGCAACAGCAATCCGTACGCGGGGATCCTTTCCGAGTAGTTGACGAAGCCGAGGCAGTTCGGCCCGAGCATGGTGATCCCCAGCTCCCGGCAGCGCCCGACGATGGCGCGCTCTCGCTCGGCGCCTTCGGCGCCGACCTCTTTGAAGCCCGCGGTGAGCATGACCATGCTGCGCACGCCCTTGCGCCCGCAGTCCTCCACCACCTCGAAGGCGGCCTCGGTGCCCGTCATCACGTAGGCGCAGTCGACCTGGTCCGGAATCGCGCTCACAGAACGATGGCAGGGCAGACCGAACAGCTGGGAGTGGCGTGGATGGACCAGATGGAACCGTCCCTGGAACCCGAGACTCGCAAAGTTGGCGACCAGAGCCTGCGACCAGGAGGAGCTCTCCGACGCGCCGACCAGGGCGATCGACCGAGGAGCCAGGAGGGCCTGAAGATCAATCACCTGCCGTAGGTTAGCGCTGCCGGTCTGCCGGTCTTGGGAGGTTCGGACTCGGGGCGTTACACGACCCGAGTCCGGCAAGCCTAGCGAGCCGCGATGATCGCGCTGTAGTCGATGTCCCAGTTCTTAGTTGAAGTGTTGAAGTGCCCTGGTGCCAGCTGTGTGATCGGCCACTGGTTGTCGCCGCCGGTCTTGATCGAGAGACCAGGGAAGAGCCAGGGATCGCAGGTCCCGGTCGGCAGCTTGTCGGCCGCGCTGGGGTTCGGGTCCGGGCAGGACTGTACGTTCATGTTGCGGACTGCCTTCATCAGCCCGGCCCGGGTGACTCCGTCGCGACCCAGGTTCTTCAACAGACGGACTACCAGCCAGGCGCCGCCCATGCCCGAGGCGTAGGTTGCGTCGATGGGGTTGCACGGCTGGGGCGTGCAGTACTGGCTCAAAACACTTCTGTACATCGCGATCACGGGATCGCCCGCCCAGCGCGGGTCGTTGACGTCCTTGCCGTAGAACGTGGTCGTCATTCCATTGATCGTGGCGCCGCCACCGGCAGCGATCACCGCGTTGGTGTTGATCGTCGAGGAGAGGACGTTGGTGATGTAGATGGTCGGCTTCCAGTTGAGCCTGGCCACGGTTTTCATGGCGCTGATGCCCTGCGTCGGGATGGCCGCGATGAGGAGCAGGTCGACTCCCTTGTCTTTGAGCGCCGCAACCTGGGACGACACCTCGACTGAGGTCGCCTCGTAGCTCTGCGACGCAACGATCCAGCCGGCATTGGAGCCCAGGCCGTCGGTGAGTCCCTTCACGTAGTCCTTCCCGAAGTCGTCGTTCTGGTAGAGGATCCCGATCTTGGCGTTGGCATGGTTCTTGATGATGTCCTTGGCGTAGACCTTGGCCTCAGATTGATAGTCCGGCTGCAGCCCGATCGTCCACGGGAAGTCCTTGTACTCGGCGCCCCACTTGGTGGCTCCGGTGGCGACAAAGATGTCCGGCACCTTCTGCTGGTTGAGGTAGGGCCGGGTCGCGGTATTGATCGGGGTGCCCAGCTGGCCGACGACCGCAAAAACCTGGTCCTGATCCACGAGCTGGTGCGTCAGCGGCACCGCCTTGGCCGGATCGTATGCGTCGTCGTAGATGACGTACTTGATCTTCCGGCCGTTGATGCCGCCAGTTGCGTTGATGTAGGCGTAATAGGCGTTGGCGCCTTTGCTCACCGGCGCGTAGAAAGAAGCCGGCCCGCTCAGCGGCGTCGTCGTCCCGATCGTGATCGTGTCGCCGGTGATCCCGGGGTCGTTCTTGGTCGGCGTGGTCTGGCCCTGGGTGATGCCGCAGGCCATACCCGCGAGAAGCCCTCCGGCGGCGATCGCCAGGGTTGACAAGCGACTTGGACGATTCGTCATGTGCCACCTCCTCCACGAGAGCGCGAACTGGCCGATACTACTCTCGGCGAAATCGTCTTGCAAGATCCAAGTTCTCCAGTGGAGTTGATACTGTTCTGACGGTGCCCAGAAAAAAGGCGCTGCCCACCCGGCTGACGCGGCAAGAGGCCAAGCGGCGGACCCGAGCTCGGCTCCTGGAGTCCGCGCGGCAGATGGTCCTGGCCGGAAATGAAAGCCGGCTCTCAGCCAAAGCCGTCGCCACCAAGGCAGGCGTTGGCGGGGCGACGTTCTACGAGCACTTCCGCAACTTGCAGGAGCTTCTCCGGCCGCTCGCCGACGAGCTGTTCGACGACCTGCGCGAAGGCCTGAGGGAGCGGCGCAAACAGGCGTTGGCGGCACCCGGAAACGAGGAGAGGCTGCGCCAGCAGTTCCGCACTCCGCTGGAGATCCTGGCCGCCAGCCCCCGCGTGTTCCGGCTCGCACTGCGCGTCCGCCACAGCTCCGTGTCGCCGCTCGGTGACTCCAGCCGCAAACTGGCCGGCAACACCCGAGGCGACCTGGTCGGCGAGCTGGTGGATCGGGGCTACCCCGCCCGAACCGCGGAGGAGCGCCGCCGGCTGGAGATGATCGCGGACATCCACATCGCGGCCACCGAGGCGCTTGCGCTCGGTCACCTCAGCGGACGGTACCCCGACCTCGAAGAGTTGGTCGACATGCTGGTCCTGGTCACCCGAGGAACCCGCCTGGCCCGGGAGTGGCGAGGCGCGGCCAGGCCTCCCGCGCTGGGCGAGTACCGCAAGGCGTCCGGCAGCTAGGACGCAGGCTTCCCTAACAGAATGGTTCCGTCCTCCCCTGACTTTGGGCGCCCGGCCGCCCGCCGGCGCTGGTACCAGGCCCAGAGCCTGTAGACCCCTCCGGCAATCCCCGAAGGCATCGTGTACATGACCACGATCAGCAGGACCCCGAAAGCGATGTCGGGTTTGGCGTTGAACAATATCTGGGTGTAGCGCGGGCTCCAGACGGTGAAAACGGCGCCCAGGATGGGTCCGATCCCGGTGCCCAGACCCCCGATGACAGCGCCCACGACCAGGGCCAGGGAGAATCCCACATCGAAGGAGTCAGGGCTGATATAGGCGGTGTTGATCGTGTACAGGCTGCCCGCCACACCGGCGTAGAAGGCGCTGATGGCAAAGGCCAGGGTCTTGTAGAAAGTGAGGCTGACTCCGTTGGCGACAGCCGCGGTCTCGCTATCACGGATGCTCCGGAAGGCGCGGCCCACATGTGACCGGAGCAGAGCCCGCGAGAACAAGAAGAGCACCACCGCCAGCACCAACGACGTGTAGAAGAGCCACTGCTCGCTCGTCAGCGCCTGGGAGCGGACCAGGCCGAATGGGTCCTCGGCGGGCGGGATCGAGATTCCCTGGCTGCCACCGCTCAGCTGGTCGAAGTGGCGGATCACCGAAGGCGCGGAGATGGCGAGGGCGAAGGTCGCGGTGGCCAGGTAGATGCCGCGCAGCTTGAGTGCCGGGATGCCGAGCATGACGCCACCCACGCTCGCCAGCACGCCCGCGACCGGAATGGTAAGGAGGTAGTTCCAGCCCGCCCTGTACGTGAGGATCGCGGTCGCGTAGCCGCCGATCGCCATGAACGCGCTGTTGCCGAGAGAGATCTGGCCGCAGTACCCGGTCAGGATGTTGACCCCGATCATCCCGATCAGCAGGGCCCAGACATAGGCCCACTCGAGGGTGGGGAACCGGCCCAGGACATACAGGGGCGCCAGCGCCGCCACCAGCAGGAGGAAGAGCGAGAGCGCATTGCCCGGCTTCAGAAGAGAGGTGGCGCGCACCTACACCCTGGTCACGTGCGCGCGGCCGATGAGGCCGGCCGGCCGGAACAGCAGGACGAGAACGATGACGATGAATCCGAACACGAGGCGCAGGTCCTCCGCATGCGGGATGTAGGTGCCTACCAGCGCCAGCAGCACCCCCACCGTGATGCCACCGATGACCGCTCCCAGAGGATTCTCGATCCCCCCGAGGACGGCCGCCGTGAACGCGAAGAGCAGGACAGACTGCATGAGGCTGGGGTCGAGCGACAGTACCGGTGCGACCATCATCCCGGACACCGCTCCGACCGCCGCCGAAAGGCCCCAGCCCAACGCCAGCATCCAGCCCACGCGGACCCCGACCAGACGGCTGGACTGGGGGTAGAGGGAAGCGGCCCGCATCATCAGGCCGAGCTTCGTCCGCGAGAAGAAGAGATAGATCAAGAAGAGCAGCACTAGCGAGACGCCGATAAGACCGAGGTCCTGGAAGCCTATGCCCACTCCACCCAACGTGATCGGGGTGACGGGGAAGGGCGACGGAAAGGTGCGAATGGTGTAACCCCAGATAAGACCCGAAAGACCATTGAAGATCGCGAAGAGCCCGAGCGTGACGAGGATCGTCGTCAGGATGGGCGCGCGCTCGACCGGCCTTATCACTACTCGCTCGAGAGCGACACCACCCACGAAGGAGAGGACAACCACCAGCGGAAAGGCGATCCAGAAAGACATATGAAAGTTCGCCATCAGCGACCAGGCGATGAAGGTGCTGAAGGTCGCCATCTCGCCCTGCGCGAAGTTGATCGCCTCCATAGCCCGGTAGATCAGAACCAGCGCCAGAGCCAGGCTGGCGTAGATGCTCCCGGTGGCGATCCCGAAGACGATCTGCTGCTCCAGACCCTCGACCGGATTGGCCGAGAGGAAGACTTCAGTACCCAAGGTATGACCTCCGCACCGACTCGTCCTGAGCCAGCTCCCGCGCCTGACCCGAAACGGCCACAACGCCCACTTCGAGCACGTACGCTCTGCCCGCAGTCTTGAGCGCTATGCGCGCGTTTTGTTCGACCAGCAAGATCGTCACTCCTTGTTCGGAGTTGATCGCCTCGATGATCTTGAAGATGCCCCTGACGACAATCGGCGCAAGACCCAAAGACGGCTCATCGAGGAGAAGCAGCCGAGGCCGCATCATCGCGGCCCGGGCGATGGCGAGCATCTGCTGTTCGCCGCCGCTGAGCAGTGCCGCCGGCTGGGCGAGGCGGCTTTTCATCCAGGGGAAGTAGGCGTATACGCGATCGAGGTCCTGCCTCACGGCCCTACCGTCGCGGCGCAGGCAGGCTCCCATATGGAGGTTTTCCAGAACCGATAGCTGGGACATCGTGCCGCGACCCTCCGGTACATGCGCGATGCCCAGCCGGGCGATCTCTTCGGTGGAGCGGCCGGTAATGCGCCGACCGTCGAAACGAATCGCACCCTGGACCTTGACCAGACCCGTTATCGCTCTGAGAGTTGTGGTCTTGCCGGCTCCGTTGGCACCGAGCATGGCCACGATCGAGCCCTCCTCGACATTCATTGAAACGCCGTGCAGAGCCCGCCTCGAGCCATATGTGGCGACCACGTCCTGCAGCTCGAGCAAGGCCATTCAGTCGTCCTCGTCGGACCCGAGGTAGGCCTCGATGACTGCCTTGTCCGCCTGCACCTCGCGAGCCGTACCCTCTGCGATCTTGGAGCCGAAGTCGAGGACGACGACCTTGTCAGAGATGGCCATGACCAGATTCATGTGGTGTTCGACGACAAGAACAGTCAGCTTCAAGTCCCGGTTGATGCGCTTGATAAGCCGGCCAAGCTCCGCGACCTCGGTGGCACTGAGCCCTCCGGCGGGTTCGTCGAGCAGCAGCAAGCGGGGCCTGGCGACCAACGCCCGGGCCAGCTCGACTGCCTTGAGTACGCCAAACGGAAGACCCTGGACAACGCGACTGCCGAAGCCGGACAGCCCGACGAACTCCAGCATCTCCTCAGCCTCAGCCACGGCACGCCGCTGAGCGCCGCTGAGTCCGGGCCAGCCGACGCCGGCCAGAAGGAAGTACGCCGGGTTGGTGGCAAGCTTGTGGTGATAACCAAGCAAGACGTTGTCCAACACTGTCATGCGCATGCAGAGTTCGACATTCTGGAAAGTGCGCGCGATGCCGAGGCTCACGATCTCGTGGGCTGGGACTCGCAACAAGCTTCTACCCTGGAAGCGCACATCGCCTGAGTCGGCGCGGTAGAGGCGGGTAAGGATGTTGAAAAACGTCGTCTTGCCGGCGCCATTGGGTCCGATCAGACCGAGGATGCTGCCCTCGTGAACGTCGAAGCTGACTCGGTCGAGTGCGACGATGCCCCCGAAGCGGATGGTGAGCTCATCGACGGCAAGCAGCGGCTCGGCTTCCGCGCTCATGTTTCGTTCCACGGCACCGCCAATCCCCACTCAAGCCTCCCACCCAGCTCCGCCGGCGCGACTCGCCGACAATACTATCGGCGAACGAGCGCGACAAGGGGATCACTCTTTACCGGGCGGTCACGCGCGATGGTGAGGCGTCACCTCCTTCGCAAATCAGACGAGGTGCAGGGTCGGTAGAAAGCGAGGCGCCCGACGAGCTTTGGTCAGCTGCTCGAAGGCGTAAGCCATTCCGAGCAGCAGAGCCTCCGAGCCGGGCTTCGCGAAAAAAGCGAGGCCAAGGGGTAGTGCGTCGAAGGCCATCCCGGCTGGCACGGTCACTATCGGGTAGCCCGCCATTGCCGACGGCTGGGTCGAGCCGCCGATGACGCGGTCGCCATTGATCTGATCGATCACCCAGGCGGGTGGCCGTGAGGGCGCGACGAGAGCTTCGAGCCTGTACTTGTTGAGAGTGGCGTCGATGCCATCCTCGCGCGACAGCCGGCGCGACTCGGCGAGCGCGGAAAGGTAGTCGGCGGAATCGAGGCCTGATCTTGACTGGCACGCTTCGAAGATTTCCTGGCGGAAATACGGCATTTCGTCCGCCGCGTATTCCTGGTTGAAGCGAATCAAGTCGGCGAGCGAGCGCGGCCTGATTCCAGGCCTGCTCGCGAGATAGGAATCGATCCCTGCCTTGAACTCGTACTGCATCACGGTTGTCTCCACCTTTCGCTCCTCGGCGCGCATCGCCTTGGTCGTCGAAATCTCGACCTCGATCAGCTCCGCGCCCAGGTCGCGGAGGCCGAGCAGTGCCGCCTCGTGCACCTTGTCGGTGTGCTCGCTATAGCCCATGTACGGCTCGCGAAGAACCCCCAGACGGCGGCCGCGCAGCGCGCCTGCGTCGAGATGGTCCGTGAAGTCGGTCGGGACATCCACGAGCGCGCCGAGCAGCAGAGCGGCATCGCGAACGTGGCGGGCGTGAGGGCCGGCGCTGTCCTGGCTTCGCGAGATGGGGATGATCCCTTGCTGGCTGACCAGGCCGACCGCTGGCTTGATTCCGACCACTCCGTTGGCCGACGAGGGGCAGATTATGGAGCCGTCCGTCTCGGTTCCGACTGCAACTGGAATCAGGCCCGCCGCGACGGCAACCGCGGACCCGCTGGAGGAACCGCAGGGAGACCTGTCGAGCACGTGAGGGTTGCGGCACTGCCGGCCACGCGCGCTCCATCCGCCGGACGACCGCGAAGAACGAAAGTTGGCCCATTCGCTGAGGTTGGTCTTGCCGAGCACGAGCATGCCCGCCGCGCGAAGGCGAGCGACGAGGGGGGCATCGGCCGGTGCCGGGACACCGACGAGAGCGAGCGAACCGGCCGTGGTCTGCATACGGTCCCCGGTGTCGATGTTGTCCTTGACGAGAACGGGGATGCCGTGGAGTGGCCCGCGAGCTCGGCCTTCACGGCGCTCACCATCGAGCCGGTCGGCGATCTCCTCCCAGTCCGGGTTGATCTCGATTATCGAGCGCAGGCTCGGGCCGACCTGGTCGACGGCGGCGATCCGTTCCAGGTGCATCTCAGCGAGCCGCCGCACGCTGAGCTCGCCGCTGTCAAGGCGCCGAGAGAGGTCGGCTATCGACGAGTCGGCGAGCTCAGGTTGAGGTAACAATTCCAACAACTGGGAGGAGTTCTTCCGCCAGGCGATCCAGTTCTGCTTTTTCGTTTGGGCGCAGAGCCCGCAATGGTCTCCTGGTGTGCTCCTCGATCGGCACGCCCCGCCGAGCCAGCAGGTGCTTGAGCGCCGCCTGGAATGGAAACCGCTGCACGCGGTCGCGAATCTCCCCAAGCCGATGCGCGCCGGCTTCGGTCGGCCGACGCACCACCTCGGTCACGGCTTCCGGAAACGCCGCGGCGAGCCCGGACACAGCACCCACGGCGCCCGCGGCGAGGCCGCGATGGATCAGGCCTTCGGACCCGACGAAGACCTTGAGCCCGTCGATCAGATACGGCTCCAACCGCTCCCACGGCGCATCCGACACCTTCAGCCCGACCAGGTTTGGCAGGCGAGACCGCAGCTCCTCGATCACGGCCGGCTTCACGGCGTAACCGCTGCGGGCGGCGAACTCGTAGACGAAAAAGGGCAGCGGGGCGCAAGCG
>DATGVE010000113.1:0-15464 GCA_035300725.1 Candidatus Eiseniibacteriota bacterium
CCGGCCTTGACCTTCTTCTTCCCGGCCACGGCGCGCTTCGGACCGCGCCGGCTGCGGGCGTTGGTGCGCGTGCGCTGGCCGCGCACGGGAAGGCCGCGGCGGTGGCGAGAGCCCCGGTAGGAGCCGATCTCGGTCATGCGCTTGATGTTCTGGGCCACCTCGCGGCGGAGGTCACCCTCGATCAGGAGCTCCTTGGCGGTGGTCATCCGGTCGATGATCTGTCGCAGGCGGGTGACCTCCTCTTCGGTGAGGTCCTTCACCCGCGCGTCCGGGTTGATCCCCGCCGTCTTGATGATCTTGCGTGCGGTCGTGTTGCCGATGCCCATGATGTAGGTCAGCGAGATGACGGCACGCTTCTGCGGGGGTATGTCTACGCCGGCGATTCTTGCCATTTAGTCCTTTAGCCCTGTCTCTGCTTGTGCTTTGGCGTCTTGGAGCAGATCACTCGGACCACCCCGTTGCGCTTGATCACCTTGCAGCTCGGACACATCTTCTTGACGGACGGCCGTACCTTCATCTCCAGATCTCTCTAATTCGCCCTCGCGACCGGTCGCTGCTCGCTAGCTCGACCCCCACCTTGTCCCCAGCCATGAGCCGGGTGAAATGGGTGCCTGCACGATCGGCGACGTGAGCCAGGACTTTCGCCCCGTTCTCGAGCTCAACCCGGTACACGCCGTTGGGAAGAGGCTCCACCACGACCCCCTTCACGAGTGGGGGGCGTTGGGGCACGAAACGCGATTGTACCAAAGCCTCAGGCCATGGGGTTGGCGGTCAGGACGAGGGGTCCCCGGTCGGTGATCGCCACGGTGTGCTCGAAGTAGGCGGAAAGCCGGCCGTCGGCGGTGCAGATCGTCCAGCCGTCCGGCTTCATATAGACCTCGTGGGAGCCCGCGTTGACCATGGGCTCGATCGCCAGGGTCATCCCGGCCTTCAGCCTGGGCAGGGTGCCCGGGATGCCGAAGTTGGGCACCTGGGGGTCCTCATGCATCTGGCGGCCGATGCCGTGGCCGACGAACTGGCGGATGACTGAGAAGCCGGCGGCTTCGACGTGCTTCTGGATCGCCGACGAGATGTCGCCCAGGTAGCCGCCTGGACGGGCCTTGTCGATCCCGACGTACAGTGCCTCCTCGGTCACCTTGATCAGGCGCTCGCCCTCCTTGCTGATCTTGCCTACGCCGACCGTGATCCCGACGTCCGCCCAGAAACCCTCCAGGACAAGGCCGAGGTCGAGGCTGACCAGGTCGCCGTCGGCGATCTTGCGGTTGCCCGGGATGCCGTGCACGGCCTCGTCGTTGATCGAGACGCAGATCGAGCGGGGGAAGCCGTGATAGCCAAGGAAGCCGGGCATGGCCCCGCCGTCGCGGATCAGCTTGTCGGCGATCCGGTCGAGCTCGATGGTCTTGACCCCGGGCTGGCAGGCCTCCTCGAGGGGCGGGAGCACGGACGCAAGCAAGCTGCCCGCTCGGGCCATGAGGTCGATCTCGTGGGCTGTTTTGAGGTTGATCATGCGGACTGCCTGTTGGTGGTGGGTGCGGCCACGGCGGCCAGGACCTGGCTGCTTATCTCCTCGATTGTGCCCATGCCGTCGATCTCGGAAACAAGGCCTCCACCCCGGTAGTGGTCGAGCACCGGGATCGTCTTCTGGAGGTAGATCTCGATCCGGGGCTTCACGGCCTCCACCTTGTCGTCCTCCCGCTGCACGAGCGAGCTGCCGTCGGCCTCGCAGGCTGCGGTCCCGGGCGGGTAGGTGCGCTGGCACCGGGGGCAGACCAGGCGGCCGGACAGGCGGCGGAGGAGCTCCTCGATGTCGACCCTCAGGTAAAGGACGCGGTTGAAGCTGCGGCCAAGCTCGGCCATCAAGGTGTCGAGCGCCTCGGCCTGCGGGATGGTCCGGGGAAACCCGTCGATGATGAAGCCGCGCCGGCAGTCAGGCTGCCGGAGCCGGTTGCGGATGATCCCGATCATGATCTCGTCGGAGACGTACTGGCCGGCCGCGAGGATGGGCTGCGCCTGAAGGCCGAGCGGGGTGGCGGCCTGAATCTCGGCGCGGAGCATGTCGCCGGTCGCGATATGCGGGATGCCGAAACGCGAACGGAGCATGTTCGCCTGCGTGCCCTTGCCGCTGCCCGGAGCGCCGTAGAGAAGGAGGTTCACCTGATGAACCCACGGTACTGGCGCATGACCAGCTGTGTCTGCAGCTGCTTCATGGTGTCGAGCGCCACGCCGACCACGATGAGTATGGCGGTGCCTCCGAGGTACATCTGTTGATGCGGGATACCTGAGATCTTGGCTGTGGCGATGGGAAGGATCACCGTGATGAAGCCCAGGAAGGTCGCGCCCGCGAAAGTCACTCGGTTCATCACCGCGGCGAGATAGTCAGCCGTCGGCCGCCCGGGACGGATGCCCGGGATGAAGCTCGAATAACGTTTCAGGTTGTCCGCGACCTCATTCACGTCGAACGTGATCGCCGTGTAGAAGTACGTGAAACCGAACGTGAACGCGAAGTAGAGGGCGTTGTACGTGATCGCCATCGGCAGGTTGGCGGTATCCGGCGAGAAGTTGCCTCTCACCCACGCCGCGGCCTTGTAATACCACGTGTCCGGCGGCGCGCCGGTGAAGTAGTTGGCGAGGATGGTGGGCAGGAACATGACCGAGATCGCGAAGATGATCGGGATGACGCCGGCGTGGTTGACGCGCAGGGGCAGGAAGCTGGCGCGGCTCTGGACCTGCTTCAACCCAACGGTGCGCTGCGCCGACTGGATGGGGATTTTCCTCACGGCTTGCTGGACCCAGATGACGATCACGGTCACGCCGAGCGCGATCAGGCCGAAGATGATGAAGGGGACGTAGTCGGCAAGTCCGCCGCCGGCGGAGTGGGCGGTGAACACTGCCGCGACACCCTGGGGTCCGCGGCCGATGATGCCGGCGAAGATGATCAGCGAGACGCCGTTGCCGATTCCGTACTCGGTGATCAGCTCACCGAACCACATCAACATGACGGTTCCGGCGGTCAGCACCAGCACGATCTGCAGGCGCTGGAACCAGTCGAGCGGGCCGAGGATCGAGGGAGTCGTGTTCTGGAACAGAACGGTGAAGCCATACGCCTGGCCCGCGCCCAGCGCGACGGTGAGGTAGCGGCTCCAGCGGGTGATGCGCCGGCGGCCCGCCTCGCCCTCTTTGGAGATCTCCTTGATCCGTTCGGAGATCACCGTCATGAGCTGCATGATGATCGTGGCGTTGATGTACGGGTTCATGCCCATCGCCACCACGCTGAAGCGAGAAAGGCCGCCGCCCGAGAAGAGGTCGAGCAAGCCCAGCAAGGCCTGTGAGTTGAAGAGCTGGGCGAGAGCGGCCTGGCTGGCGCCAGGAACCGCGACGTTGGCGAAGAGCCGGAAGATGACGAGGATCCCGCCTGTGAACAGGATCTTGTTGCGGAGCTCCGGCAGGCGGATGGCGTTGATCAGCGCCTCGAGCAGGTTCATCCGCTAATCCTCGACTGGAGGGGTGGCCTCCTCGGCTGCTGCTGCTGCTGCTGGGGCACCTTTCTTCTGACGCTCCGGACGCTCCGGCCTTGGTGCTCGCTCCGCCTCTGCGGGCGCGGCCGCCGCCTTGGGCGTCTCAGCTGCGGGAAGCGGCTTGGGCAGCTTGGCCGCCGTCCGCCGGGGGCCGATCGTCCGCTTCTCGCCAAGCACCTTGACCGAGCCGCCGTTCTTCTCGATCGCGTCGCGCGCGCTCGCGCTGAACCAGTGCGCCTCGACAGTCAGCTTGCGCTTGAGGCCGCCCGTGCCGAGGATCTTGATTTCCTTTCCAGGGTGCACGAGCCCCGCCTCGACCAGGACCTCCACGTCCACCTTCGTTCCGTCCTTGAAGCGGCTCAGCTTCGAGAGGTTGACGACCGAGTAGATCGTCTTGAAGGGGTTCTTGAATCCGGGCAGTTTCGGAAGGCGCTGGGCGAGGGGCATCTGGCCGCCTTCGAACCCGAGGCGGAAGCCTTCGCTGCGGGCGTTCTGACCCTTCTGGCCGCGGCCTGAAGTCTTGCCCCGGCCGGAGCCCGTGCCTCGACCGATCCTGTCGGGCCGGCGGTGTGCTCCGCGCGCGGGTTTGAGATCGTGAAGCTGCACGCTACTTGCCTCTCTGGTGCTTCTTGTTCGAGCGGGAGCGCCAGATCTTGTACTTGCTGCGTTTCGGGCGGATGTAAGGCTGGCCCTCGACGGCGACCAGGAAGTCGACCGCCTTGAGCATCCCGCGCACCGCCGGGTTGTCCGGTAGCTCGCGGGTCTGGTTCATCTTGCGGAAGCCGAGCGCCTCGACGGTTGCCTTGATGGCGGGGAGGGCGCCGATGGTGCTCTTCCTCAAGGTGGCCTTGATGGGCTTGTTCTGGTCCGCAGTCATTTCGCTTCCACAGGCGTGGACTCAGCGCCGTTTGCCGCAACGCCCTTGCCGCCGCTTTCCTGGCGCCGATACGCATTGGCCAGGCGGCGACCGACGATCTGCTCGACCTCTTTGCCGCGCAATTCGGCGACCTGCTGCGCCGTCCGCAGCATCTGCAGCGCCGCGAGCGTCGCTCGCACGGTGTTGATCGGGTTGTTCGTGCCGTGCGATTTGGTGAGGATGTCCTTGATCCCTGCGGTCTCGATCACCGCGCGCATCGCTCCTCCGGAGATGACGCCGGTGCCGGGGGCGGCGGGCTTGAGCATGATGCGCGCGGATCCCAGCTTGAGGTTGACCTCGTGCGGGATGGTAGTGCCGACCATCGGCACGGTGATCATGTTGCGCTTCGCCACGTCCATGCCCTTGCGGATCGCCTCGGTCACCTCACGCGCCTTGCCTATGCCGGCGCCGACGCGCCCGTTCATGTCGCCGACCACGATCAGCGCGCTGAACGAGAACTTTCGCCCGCCCTTGACGACCTTGGACACGCGGTTGACGCGCACGACGCGGTCGGACAGCTCCGATCGCTCGCCGCTCGTATGCGGGTATCGACTTCCCATTCGGTTACTAAAACTCCAGTCCGGCTTCGCGGGCAGCGTCCGCCAAAGCCTTGATTCTGCCGTGGTAGAGGAACCCGCCTCGGTCGAAGACCACCGAGCTCACGCCCGCTGCCTTCGCCTTCGTGGCGATCGCCTTGCCGACCTGCGCCGCCTCTGCCATACCGTTGCCCTTCGCCTTCAGCTCGACAGTCGATGCGGCCGCCAGCGTGCGGCTGGCCCCATCGTCGATGAGTTGTGCGTAGACGTGGTTGAGGCTGCGGAAGACGGAAAGACGCGGCCGCTCCTGAGTGCCGCTGACGTGCACGCGCACGCGGCGGTGCCGCTTCGATCGGTTCGTCTTGCGGTCCTGTTGCTTGATCATGCTGCGGTCTTGGCCCCCTTGCCTGCCTTCCCGGCCTTGCGGCGGACCTTCTCGCCGCGGTACATCACGCCCTTGCCCTTGTACGGCTCGGGCGGACGAAGTCCGCGAAGGTTGGCCGCAACCTGGCCGACGTCTTCGATCGAGATGCCAGAGACGGAGAACTTTGTCGGGTCCTGGACGTCGATCGTGATGCCCTGAGGCGGCTTGAACCTGATCGGGTGTGAGTAGCCGAGGTTCAGCACGAGCTCTTCGCCCTGCTTGGCCACGCGGTAGCCCACGCCCACGAGCTCGAGGTGCTTGACGAACCCGACATTCACGCCCGTCACCATGTTGTCGACCAGGCTTCTGACGAGGCCATGAAGGGCGCGATGGCGGTAGTCGTCGGACGGTCGTTCGAACACGAGCTGCCCATCCACCTGCTTGACCGTGATGTCCGCCGGCAGGGTGCGCTCGAGCTGACCCTTCGGTCCTTCAACCTTCACGTGGCCGGGCTGAAGTGTGACCTTCACCGGGGCCGGCAACGTAATCGGCAGCTTTCCAATCCGCGACAACTCTTTTCGTTACTCCTACCAGACGAACGCCAGCACTTCGCCGCCGAGTCCTTGGCGGGTCGCCTGCCGACCGCTCATGACTCCTTCGGCTGTGCTGAGAATGGCGATTCCGAGACCGCCCAGTACCCTCGGGATTTCCGTCTTGCGCGCGTAGACGCGCAGGCCTGGGCGGCTGATCCTCTTGACGCCCGAGATCACACGCGTGCGATCGGGGCGAGACTTGAAGATGATACGCATCGTCTGGGTGGTTCCGTCTGCCTCGACCTCGTACCCGACGATGTAGCCCTCGTCCTTGAGGACGCGAGCAATCTCGAGCTTCAGCTTGGAAGCTGGCACTTTGACCTCGGTGTGGCGCGCGGCGTTCGCGTTGCGCACTCGCGTGAGCATGTCAGCGATGGGGTCGCTGACTACGCCTGCGGGGGCGCGCCGGACGGGCTTTGCGTTGGTCTTCGCGAGTGCCGTGGCCATCACCAGCTCGACTTCGTCACGCCGGGGATGCGTCCCTCGGCGGCAAGATTGCGGAAGCAGATGCGGCACATGCCGAACTTCCGGTAATAAGCGCGCGGCCGTCCGCAAAGGCGGCACCGGTTATGGAACCGGACCTTGAACTTGGGAGCCACAAGGTCTCTCTTCCAGCGCTCGAGTGCGGATTTCTTCGCCAAACCTACCTCTTCTTAAATGGCATGCCGAGGCGCGTCAAAAGACTTCGCGCTTCGTCGTCTGTGCGGGCTGTGGTCACGATGGCCACTTCCAACCCGCGAAGCTTGTCGATCTTGTCGTAGTCGATCTCCGGAAATATGACCTGCTCACGCAGGCCGAGCGAGTAGTTGCCGCGGCCATCGAAGCCCTCCGGGTTGACACCGCGGAAGTCGCGGATTCGGGGCAGCGCGACGTTGAGAAGCTTGTCGAGGAAGAACCACATGCGGCGCCCGCGCAGCGTCGTCTTGATGCCGATCGTCTGGCCTTCGCGGAGCTTGAACGCGGCCACGGATTTCTTGGCCTTGATCAAGGCCGGCTTCTGGCCCGTGATGGTGACCACGTCACCGACCGCGGCGTCCAGCGCCTTGTCGTTGTCCTTGGCTTCGCCGATGCCGATGTTCACGACGACTTTGACGATGCGCGGGACCTCCATGGGGTTCGCGTAGTCGAACTCCTTGGTCAGCTGGGGCGCGATGGTCTCGCGGTACAGCGTCAACATGCGGGCCGGCACATCGGTGCGAGTCCCCGGCGCCCTCGGCGCTTCGGTCTTCTTCGGTGCAGCCTTGGCTTTGCTCACTGGGCCTCGGTCTTGCGCACGCGCTCGTACGGCTCATCGCAGTGGCGGCAGACGAGCGCTCTCGCACCTGACTCGAGCACCGTGTGCTTCGTCCGCGTCGGCTTTCCGCATGCCGGGCACACGAGCATCACGTTCGAGTAGTCGAGCGGCGCCTCGAAGTCGACCACGCCACCCTGGGCGACTGTCGTGCCGCCGCGCCGCGCGCCCGCCTTGGTGTGGCGCTTCAGGATGTTGACGCCCTTGACGACGATCTTGTGCTTGTCGGGGATGGTGCGCAGCACCTCGCCCTGCTTGCCCTTGTCCTTGCCGGTGACGACGATCACGGGATCGCCGGGGGCGAGGTCGAGCCAGCGACGGGTGGGCTGCGGCTTGTTCTTGAGCATCTGGTTAGAGGACCTCCGGGGCCAGGCTGATGATCTTCATGAAGTTGCGCTCGCGAAGCTCGCGAGCAACGGGGCCAAAGATGCGGGTGCCGCGCGGGTTGTTCGCGGTCGCGAGCAGCACTGCCGCGTTCTCGTCGAAGCGGATGAGCGATCCGTCCGGGCGCTTGTATTCCTTGGTCACGCGCACGACGACGGCCTTCACGACCTCACCCTTTTTCACCTGCCCGCCGGGCTGCGCCGACTTGACAGTCGCGGTGATGATGTCGCCCACCGAGGCGTACTTGCGATAGTGCCCGCCGGCCACGCGGATGCACAGGATCTCTTTCGCTCCTGAGTTGTCCGCAACCTTGAGGCGAGTCTCTTGCTGGATCACTTGGCTTTCTCGACGATCTCTAGTACACGCCACCGCTTCTCCTTGGAGATGGGGCGCGTCTCGGTGATGCGGACCAGGTCGCCGATGCCGCACTCGTTCTTCTCGTCGTGGACCTTGAACTTCGTGCGCTGCCGGACGGTCTTGCGGTAGAGGCGGTGCGCCTTGGACGTGCCGACCTGGACGATGATCGTCTTGTTCATCTTGTCCGAGATCACGGTGGCAAGGCGGACCTTCCGCTGCCCGCGGTCTTTCGTCTCCGTGGATGTCGTTTCGGTCTTGGTCTTTGTTGCGGTGTCGGTCATGACGTTTCCTCGGATTTCTCGGTCTTCTTGCGACCGCGCTTGGGCTTCTCTTCCTTTGTCTCTTCTGTTGCGGACGCGACCGGCGCGAGCTCCTGGTCCGCTGGTACCGAGGCGAGGATGCCAAAGTCCCGCTCGTGAAGCACGGTCATGATCCGTGCGATGTCATGCCGGACCTTGGAGATCTCGCTCGAGTTCTCGAGCTGGCCGACGGCGTGCTTGAAGCGGAGCTCGTAGAGCTCACGCCGCGCTGCGCGCAGGCGACCGCCCAGCTCGTCCGCCTCGAGCACCCTGAGCTCGTCGACTTTCATCTCGGCGCTCCGGCTGTGGCGACGGACTCGGAGGTGACGAAACGCGTCTTGATGGGCAGCTTCGATGCGGCCAGCTTCATCGCCTCTTTCGCGACCTGCGGCGTGACGCCACCCATCTCGAAGAGCACCCGGCCGGGCTTGATCACAGCAACCCACCCTTCGGGGTTGCCCTTGCCGGAACCCATGCGGGTCTCGGCCGGCTTCTTGGTGATCGACTTGTCGGGAAAGATGCGGATCCAGATCTGGCCGCCGCGCTTGACGTGGCGCGTCATCGCCCGGCGAGCCGCCTCGATCTGGCGGTTGCTCATCCAGCACGCCTCCATCGCCTGCAGGCCATAGTCGCCGAACGCGACGGTGGCGCCGCGCGTGGCGATGCCGGTGCGCCGCCCGCGGTGCATCTTCCGGTACTTGACTCTCTTCGGGATCAGCATCTCTAGCTCTTCGTCTTCTTTGTAGTGGTGGACTTCTTCGCAGGGGCCTTGGCTTCCGCCCTTGGCTTGGCTATTGAAATTGCGCCCTGCGCGCGCGCGGCGGGCTTGGCCTTCGCCTCGGTCTTTGCTTCAGCCTTCGCCTTGGGGGCGGCCTTGGGCTTGGCTGCGGGCTTGGCCGTTGCGGTCGTGGTGGTCGTCGCGGTGGTCGTCGCGCGGGCGCGGCGAGGCGCCGGGGTGGTTGTCGCCGTCTCAGGCTCCGGCGCGGTGATCTCAATCGGGGCCTGTGTCTCGGCGAGCACCTCCAGCAGCTCGGGCTGTGGGGCGATGACATCGGCGAGCGGCATCACTTCGGGCGCTGCAATGACCTTCTTCGGAGCCACGGTGTCCTTGTAGATCCAGCACTTGACGCCGATGGCGCCGAACGTGGTGCTCGCGGTCGCGCGGCCGAAATCGATGTTGGCGCGCAGGGTGTGCAGGGGCACGCGGCCCTCGCGGTCCCACTCCCGGCGCGCCATCTCGGCTCCGCGCAATCGTCCGCCGCAGTAGATCCGCACGCCCTTGGCCCCGGCACGCATGGTGCGCAGGATCGCCTGCTTCATCGCGCGCTTGTAGCTGATGCGGCGCTCGATCTGCGACGCGATGTTCTCCGCCACGAGCTGAGCGTCGAGCTCGGGCTGCTTGATCTCCTGAATCGAGATGCGCACGCGGTTGCCGAAGCGCTTCTCCAGGTCCTCGCGCAGCTGGTCGACCGAGGCGCCGCCTTTGCCGATAACGATTCCGGGCTTGGCCGTGTGGATGGTCACCGTGAGCTGGGCATTGGACGAGCGCTCGGTCTCGATCTTCGCGATGCCGGCGTTGCGCAGCCGCGCGAGGATGACGCGGCGCATCTCGAGGTCCTCGTGAAGCATCTTCGTGTAGTCCTTGGGATTGGCGAACCAGTTCGCCTCCCACGGACGGAACACGCCGAGACGGAATGCGTTCGGATGAACTTTATGACCCAACTACTTTTTTACCTCGGGGCGGTCTTCGACGACCGCTGTGATGTGGCAGGTGCGGTGGAAGAATTCGTGCGCCATGCTCCGGCTGACGGGCCGGCGGCGCCGGAAGGTCGGGCCCTCGTCGATCAGGATCTGCTTGAGGACCAGGTCGTCACGGTTCAGGTTGAAGTTGTGCTCCGCGTTGGCCGCCGCCGATTTGATGGCCTTGGCGACGTCGCGGGCGGCATGCTTCGGCGAGAACTCGAGGTGCGCCAGGGCGTCCGCGACTCTCATGCCTTTGACGGAGTCGGCCACCAGCCTCGCCTTGCGCGGCGTGCGGCGGACAAACCTCTGCACTGCGGAAACTTCCATCGTTGCCACTCTTCTACTTCAGCGCCGTCGATTTTTCGGTGTGAGTGCCGTGGCCGCGGAAGTGGCGCGTGGGCGCGAACTCGCCGAGCCGGTGGCCGACCATGTTCTCGCTGATGAAGACGGGTACGTGCTTGCGTCCGTCGTGCACCGCGATGGTGTGACCGACCATGTCGGGATAGATGGTCGAGGCGCGCGCCCAGGTGCGAATCACCTTCTTGTCGCGCGTCGCGTTCATCTTGTCGATCTTCTCTTTCAAGGGGGCGCTGATGAACGGCCCCTTCTTCAGTGAGCGTGACATTTACTTCTTGCGTCCTTTCTTCTCGCGGCGGCGGATGATGAGCTTGTCGGAGGCCTTCTTCGGCTTGCGCGTGCGGTAGCCGAGTGCGGGCTTACCCCAAGGGGTCTTCGGGTTGCCACCGGGACCGGTTTTGCCTTCGCCACCACCGTGCGGATGGTCGCGGGGGTTCATCGTCGAACCGCGCACCGTGGGCCGAACTCCGAGCCAGCGGCTGCGTCCTGCCTTGCCGCCCGACTCGTTCTCGTGCTCGATATTACCGACCTGGCCGATCGTGGCCTGGCAGCGTACGTGAATTCGTCGCAGCTCACCCGATGGCATGCGGATGACCGCGTAGTCGCCTTCCTTCGCGAGCAGCTGCGCGGACGCGCCCGCGGAGCGGACGAGCTGTCCGCCGCGGCCGAGCGTGAGCTCGATGTTGTGGATCGTCGAGCCGACCGGGATGTTGGCCAGCGGGAGGGCGTTGCCGATGCGCACCGGCGCCTCCTCCCCACTCTCGATTGGGTCGCCGACCTTCAGGCCGAGCGGCGCGAGGATGTAGCGCTTCTCGCCATCCTTGTAGTTGATGAGCGCGATGCGGGCGCTGCGGTTCGGATCGTATTCGATGGTCGCGACCTTTCCGGCGATGCCGTGCTTGTCGCGCTTGAAGTCGATCTTCCGGTAGAGCTTGCGATAACCGCCGCCCTGATGGCGCGTCGTGATGCGGCCCTGGTTGTTGCGGCCGGCATGCGTCGGCAGCGACTCGAGCAGAGTCTTCTCCGGCTCGCCGGTCGTGATCTCGTCGAAGCCCGAGATCGTCATGAAGCGACGCCCGGGGCTGGTCGGCTTGAACTTCCTAACTGGCATCCCTATACGCTCCCAAACAGCCCTTCGATCTTCTGTCCGGGGCCCAGGGTGACGATCGCCTTCTTCCAGTCGGCGGTGTGACCGACCGCCGTGGCCCTGCGCTGGCTGCGGCGCTTCTTGCCCCGCATCGTCACCGTGTTGACGTCACGGACCTTTATGCCCTGGGCCTCGTAGTGTTCCTCAAGCGCCTGCTTGATCTCCGTCTTCGAGGCGCGCGCTGAGACCCGGAACGTATACCGGCCCTGCGTGTAGAGCTGGTAGGTGCGCTCGGTGATGAGCGGTCCGATCACGATCTCGGAGGCGGCGCGGGTCGTCATCGCGCGCCTCCCTCCCTCTTGCTGAAGTTCTCTTCCAGGAGCTCGAAGCAATCCTTGGAGAGGAGGAGGTATGTGTGTGTGAAGAGGTCGCGGATGTTGAGGTTACGGGCGAGGATCGTCTTGGCGCCGACAAGGTTCTCGAACGACCGGCTGACGACCACGTTCGGGGCCGGCAGGACGATGAGAGCCGAGTTGTCGAAACCGATGGCGTCCATCAGATCGGCGGCCTGCTTGGTCTTCGGTTCATCGAAGACGAAGCTCTCGATGACCCTTACTTGCCCGTCCAGGGCTTTCTGGCTCAAGGCCGAGCGCAAGGCCAGGCGGCGCATCTGCTTCGGCATGCGCTGGGCGTAGCTGCGCGGGTGCGGACCGAAAACCGTGCCACCGCCCTTCATCGACGGTTCGCGGATCGAGCCGTGCCGCGCGCGACCGGTGCCCTTCTGACGGTATGGCTTCGCGCCACCGCCTGAGACATCGCCGCGGGTCTTCGTCGACGCGGTGCCCTGGCGCGCGTTGGCCATCTGGCGAAGGTAGGCCTGGTGCATGACGGGCATGTTCGGCTTCTCGTCGAAGACTGCCTTGGGGAGGTCGACCTCGCCGTTTCGCTCGCCAAGGGCGTCGAAGAAAGGTGCCTGGAGCGGGTTGGTCTCCGTCTCGGGGGCCTTCTTCTTCGCGACAGACTTGGTCTTGTCGACCGGCGCCGCCGCTTTGGTTGTCTTGGCTGTCTTCACTGGCTTGGCCGCCGGCATCAGACCTTCCTCCCGGTCGGCTTGCCGGCTGGGCCCTTCACCTTGACGGGCTTCGTCGACTGCCTGACGAGCACCAGCGCGCCCTTTGCCCCGGGCACGCCGCCCTTGAGCAGGAGAAGGTTCCGCTCGGGGTCCACGCGCACCACCTTGTAGGCCCGCGCGGTGGTCCTTACGTTGCCCATCTGGCCCGACATCTTCAGGCCCTTGAAAACGCGCGCGGAGTCGGTGGACCCGATCGCGCCCGGCTGGCGAACGTTCATGGAGCCGTGCGACTCGGGGCCGCGGCTGAATTTGTGTCGCTTGATCAGACCCTGGAAACCTTTGCCTTTCGAGTGCGAGGTGACGTCCACGATCTCACCGGCGCTGAAGATCTCGGCTTTGAGCTCCTGGCCGGCTTCGAGGCCGTCGTAACCACGAATCTCGACGACGTGGCGGTGCGGCTCGAGGCTCGCCTTCTTGAACTCGCCAAGCTCGCCCTTGCTGAGCTTGCGCTCGGCGACGACGCTGAAAGCGATACGGGCCGCTGAGTAACCGTCCTTCTCAGTGGTGCGGAGCCCGAGCACCCTGCACGGGCCGGCTTCGAGCACGGTCACCGCGGTGGTTGTGCCGTCGGCGTTGAACAGCTGGGTCATGCCCAACTTCTTGGCGAGTAGGCCCTTCATGACTTGATCTCGATGCTCACGCCGGCGGGAAGGCTCAAACGCATGAGCGCGTCGACGACGCGTGGGTTCGGATCCAGGATGTCAACGATCCGCTTGTGGGTGCGCATCTCGAACTGTTCGCGCGAGTCCTTGTCGATGAAGGGAGAGCGAATCACAGTCAGCTTGGAGATCTCGGTCGGGAGCGGGATGGGGCCAGCAGTGCGCGCGTTCGTACGGCGAGCGGTGTCCACGATCTTGTCCGCCGCTTGATCCAAGACCCTATGGTCGTAGGCCTTGAGCCGAATCCGAATTTTTTGCGCCACTTGCTAGCCTTTCCCTCTTCCTTGTATATGTCGCTTACTTGACGACCTCGGTCGCCACACCGGCGCCGACGGTCTTGCCACCCTCGCGAATGGCGAAGCGAAGCCCCGGCTCGATGGCGATCGGCTCGCCGAGCGTGATGTCCATCACGACGTTGTCGCCAGGCATGCACATCTCGACGCCCTCGGGAAGCTTGACCTCGCCCGTGACGTCGGTGGTGCGCATGTAGAACTGCGGCCGGTAGCCGGTCAGGAACGGCGTGTGACGGCCTCCCTCTTCCTTGGACAGCACGTACACCTGCGCCTTGAACTGCGTGTGCGGCTTGATCGAGCCGGGCTTGGCCAACACTTGGCCGCGCACGACGTCCTCGCGCTTCACACCGCGCAGCAGCGCGCCGATGTTGTCGCCGGCCTGGCACTCGTCCATGTCCTTGTGGAACATCTCGATGCCGGTGACGACGGTCTTGGTGCTGTTGGGGTGGATGCCGACGATCTCGATTTCTTCGTTCTTCTTGATCTTGCCGCGCTCGACGCGACCCGTGGTGACAGTGCCGCGACCCTCGATCGTGAACACGTCCTCGATCGGCATCAGGAACGGCTTGTCTACCGGGCGCTCAGGTAAGGGGATGTAGGTGTCGACTGCGTTCATCAGATCCATGATCTTGGGGGACCACTCGGGGTCGCCCTCCAGCGCCTTGAGCGCCGAGATGCGGACAATCGGGATGTCGTCACCGGGGTACTCGTAGCGGTTGAGGAGCTCGCGAAGGTCGAGCTCGACCAGCTCGATGAACTCCTTGTCGTCGACCATGTCGCACTTGTTGAGCGCGACCACGAGGAACGGGACGTTGACCTGGCGCGCGAGGATGATGTGCTCGCGGGTCTGCGGCATGGCGCCGTCGTTGGCGGCCACGACGAGGATCGCGCCGTCCATCTGGGCGGCGCCGGTGATCATGTTCTTGATGTAGTCCTGGTGACCCGGGCAGTCCACGTGCGCGTAGTGCCGCTTCTCGGTCTCGTACTCCACGTGCGTGATCGAGATCGTGATGCCGCGAGCCTTCTCCTCAGGCGCCTTGTCGATGCGGTCGAACGGCGTGAACTCGGCCAGGCCCTTCTCCGCAAGCACCTTTGTAATCGCAGCAGTCAGCGTCGTCTTGCCATGGTCGATGTGACCGATGGTGCCGACGTTCAGATGCGGCTTGGTCCTCTCAAACTTCTTCTTCGCCACTGCTTCCTCCTACTAGCCCCTATTGAGACCTTGATGTGGTGCGGCGGCCCACAGCCTCCGCGAGATTTCCCGGTAGCTCCGCGTAGTGACTGAACTCCATCGAGTACGTCGCCCGCCCCGATGTCATCGACCGAAGTTCGGTAGCGTAACCGAACATCTCGGCCAGAGGCACGCTGGCGGTGACGCTCTGCGACGTGCCGCGGCCTTCCATGCCGAGGATGTGGCCGCGTCGGGACGACAGGTCCCCCATCACATCGCCGAGGTACTCCTCGGGCATGACGACGTTGACCTTCATCACCGGCTCGAGCAGGTACGGCTGAGCTTTGTGCATGCCGTCCTTCACGGCCATCGAGCCCGCGACCTGGAAGGCCATCTCGGACGAGTCGACCTGGTGGTACGAGCCGTCGACCAGCGTGACGGTGATGTCGACCACCGGGTAGCCGGCGACCACGCCCGACTGCAGCGCCTCACGGACGCCCTTCTCGACGGCCGGGATGTACTCGCGCGGGATGCGGCCCTGCGTGATCTTGTCCTCGAACACGAACCCGCTACCACGCTCGCCCGGGCGCACGTCGAGCTCGGCATGGCCGAACTGGCCCTTTCCACCTGACTGGCGGATGAACCGTCCGACGCCGTGCGCGGGCCTCTTGATGGCCTCCTTGTAGGCGACCTGGGGCTTGCCCTGGTTCGCGTCGACCTTGAACTCGCGCATGAGGCGGTCGATGATGATCTCCAGGTGCAGCTCG
>DATGVE010000114.1:0-10203 GCA_035300725.1 Candidatus Eiseniibacteriota bacterium
CCACCAGGAGGCCGCCCGCTTCTCCTTCCTCCTCGCCACGCCGATCATCGCGGCAGCCGGCCTTATCGAAGTCCCGCTGCTCTTTGATCCGAAAGTGCCCCTCGGCGAATACTTCGCCGGCGCCGTGCTCGCGTTTGGGGCCGCGTATCTGAGCGCGCGGTTCCTGCTGCGCTACTTCCGATCGGGCCGGCTCGATCCATACGGCTGGTACTGCGCCGCCGCCGGGCTGGTTTGCCTTGCTTTGCTAACGTTTCGTCCATGAAAGGAGATTCTTTTGCTGCGGGGCTTGTGGTGTTGGCGGTTGTGTTCCTGGTCGTAGCGGCGCTCTACGCGTTTGGTGTGCTGCAGATTCTTGTTACCGACTCGCACGCTTCTCATCACTACACGCATGCGGTGCTGTTCGTCGTGCTTGCCGCGGCGAGCCTGGTGGCCGCGAACTTCGCCCGCGAAAAGAGGGTTTAGCGCTTAACGGAAGCGATCCTCTCCGGCACCTGACGGCCGGTCAGGTCGCGCTCGCCGGCGCGGATGTCTTCGTGATACACGGCGTCCGCGTTCACCTTCCACGGGTCAAACGTTGAGTCGGTGGCGATGTTTCGCGCCACCAGGAGCGCGGTCATCATCGAGTGGTCCTGGTTGTTGTACTTGTGCATCCCGTTGCGGCCGGCGAGGTGAAGGTTCGGCAGGTGCGCCTGGAGGTAGTTCCGGATGACGTCCACGTGCGCTTGATAGGCATCGTCGTAGACCGGGTAGGCCTTCTGCTGGCGCACGACTACGCCGTCGAAGACCTTGTCCGCTGAGCTGATGCCGAGCTGAGCGAGCTCCTTGGCGGCCAGCTCGACGAGGTCCGCGTCGTCCGACGTCCACAGCCCGTCGCCCTCGAAGCAGAAGTATTCGAGCCCGAGACACGTCTTGCTCTGGTCCGGCACCATGTCCGGGCTCCAGTTCTTGAAGTTCTGAATGCGGCCGACATGCACGCTCGGGTCGTGGATGTAGATCCAGTTGTCGGGGAACACGTCGGCGCGGTCGATCATCAGCGCGATGCTTATGAAGTCTCGATAGGAGAGGCTCTCGGCGGCTCGCCGAACGGTTTCGGGCGCCGGCGGGTCCAGCCGGCCGATCAGCTCGCGGATTGGGATGCTGGAGATGAAATCCGTGCCGGTGTGCTCTTCGAGCTTGCCGGCCGCGTCGCGTGAGATGACTGACCTAACGCGACCATCTTCGTGTTTGACGGAATCGATCGCTCGTCCGAAGAGCACCGGCGACCCCTTCTCACGGCTGATCTCGGCGACGCGCTCCCACATCTGCCCGGGGCCGAATCGCGGATAGCGGAACTTGTCGATCAGCGTGGTCACCACCTCGCCACGATTTGCGGCGGCGCGTCCGGGAAGCAGCGCGCTGCGCAGCACGAGCCAGAGGTCGAGGCTCTTGATGCGCTGCGCCGCCCAGTCGGCGGAGAGCTCCTTGGTGCTGA
The DNA here is from genome assembly GCA_035300725.1 of Candidatus Eiseniibacteriota bacterium. Lineage (GTDB taxonomy): Bacteria > Chloroflexota > Dormibacteria > Dormibacterales > Dormibacteraceae > Palsa-870. The sequence continues at coordinate 1,472 of DATGVE010000114.1, forward strand.
TGCCCCACACCTTCTCGGTATAGGTCTTGAAGAAGATGCTGAAGAGCCGCCTGCCAAACTGGTTGCGGACCCAGTCCTCGAGACTCTTCGGATTCTTCACCGGGTGCACTCGCGCCCATGCGTAGCTGGCGACGCAGCGCATCGCCTCCAGCGGTCCCAGATTCCACAGGGCGTTGACGGCTTTGATCGGATAGGCGAAGAACTTGCCCCGGTAGTAGATGCGCGACAGGCGGCCTCGAGTGAGCATCTCGTCGCCGAGGATCTCCGTCCACAGGTCTTCGACTTCCTGGTTCTTGGAGAAGAAGCGGTGGCCGCCGATGTCGAACCGATAACCCTTGTGCTCGACGGTGCGGGCCAGGCCGCCTACCTGGTTTTCATCCCTTTCCAGGATGGTGACGGGGACGTAGTGCTTGTAAAGCTCATAGGCGGCGGTCAGGCCGGCTGGACCCGCGCCCATGATCACAACGTGCGGGCGCCGTCCGTCGGCGATCAAGGTGGCCACAGGGTAGCAACGAAGCCCGAGGCTTCAGTCTTGCTAGTTGAGAGGTCCTTTGCCGCGGGCTTCGTCCACCTTGACGATGGCGTCGCGCAGGCCCTTGATCCAGTCCGCCTGGTGCATGCCGACCAGCCTCACGCACCAGGCCAGCGCATCACTCCGGCTCCTGGCCACCCCGCCCGCCACCAGCGTGTCCAGGATCTGGCGCTCCGGCATCCTGAGCCGGGTCATCACCGGCACGCTGAGGGTCGTGAAGATCCTCGTCTGGTCCCCGCATGTCGCGCCCCAGGCAACCTTGCGCTTGAACTGGCGCTCCGCTTCGCGGGCGATCCTCACCCGTTCGTCCCGAGTCTCCTCGCGGAAGCGGTCGATCCGGGCCGCCCGAGCAGCAGCGCGGGCGTCCTCCGAGGTGCCGCGGGCAAGCTCCACGTCGGGCAGCGTGCCGACGACGAGGATCTCCTCGCCGTCGCTGGTCACCTCCGGCGGGCTTGAGAACCAGCCGGCGGGCAGCCTGCCGGCGAACCAGACGGAAATCTCCTGAGCCATGGAATTACAAGATTACTGCTTAGCGCCCGGAGCCGGACCTAAGTTCGCTTGCGCTCCGCCAGGCCGCTCTGGGCCCAGACAGTCGCCGCTGGGAGCGAGTCGAACAGCCGCATCGAAAACGCTTGACTTGTCATGTCGGTGGCGGCGTCCTCGTACATCACCTTGGCCAGCCCGGTTGGAGCGGTCACCACGGCCATGCGTTTGAGGACCCGCGGCCACGGCCTGAGGTAGCCAGACGTCCCGGGCCCACTGTTCATCCGCAGGCATGAGGGTCTTCGCCTTGCGGGCATCGCTGACATAGCCGACCACGTGCCGCTCCCGAATCGCACGCACTCCCGTCAGGAGGGCGGCTCGAAATTGCTCGCTGGTGGCGAAGCCCCTCCATTCGGCGAAGAGGATCTTCGGCACGGCCCGCCAGCGAATGCTCAGGTAGGGCGCGTCCAGATACATCTCGTCGTCCACGGCGTTAAGCGGGAGGTTATCACCGCGCGTAAGCGAACGCTGTGACCTATAGGAGCGCCGAGACGTGGGCCGCGCGGCCAAGGGCCGCGCGACCAACGCTCGTCCTACGCCGCGGCGGCCTCCTGAGGCTTCGCCCCGACGAACTTGAGCTCGTCCAGGATCACCTCTGTGCGGAAGCGCTTGACGCCGCCGTTGTCCTCCCAAGTGCTCGTGCGCAGCCGCCCCTCCGCGTAGACCGCCCGGCCCTTGTGAAGGTACTGGCCGGCGAACTCGGCGAGCCTGCCGAAGGCGACCAGGCGGTGGAACTCGGTCTCCTCTTTTGCCTTGCCCTCGTCGTCCTTGCCCACATACGTGTGCGTCGCCAGCCGGATGTTGGCGACGTACGTGCCCTTCGGCGTCGCTTTGACGTCGGGCTCTGCCGCCAGGTTGCCGATCAGAAAGACTTTGTTGACCATCGAATCACCTCCGAGAATTTGACCTCAAAGGTAGATTCGCGGCGGGCCGGCGGGAACCCAGGTTGTTAAGAGGCAAGCCACATGGCCGGGTCGATGGAGCTCCCGTCCCGCTGGATCTCGAAGTGCAGATGTGGACCGGTTGAGTTGCCACTGCTGCCGAGCGCACCGATGACATCGCCCGCGCTCACGGCTTTGCCGTTGACCACGGCGACTGAAGAGAGGTGACAGTAGAAGACGCGCAGGTGCGAGTCGACGGTGACCATCACGTAGTTTCCGGCGCCCTCCGGGTCAAACCCCACGCGCGCGGTGCCACTGGTCGCCGAGTGCACGGGCGTTCCCATCGAGGCCGCAAGGTCGATGCCGGTGTGCACGTGGCGGCCTGGACAGAAAGGGTCGTAAGGCTCCAATTCGAAGCTGGTGCAGCCGAACGGCTGGGTGATCACCGCCCCGACGACGACGCCCGTGAGCGGCAGCCTGAGGTGACTCGGAACCTGAGAGGCGGCGACCACCCAGACCATCGCTCCGCCCACGACCATCCCGATGATTCGCAGCGCAGCGGTCACGCCTTGACCAGCGCGTGCTCGATGTGGTGCAGCCCACTCGCGAGCGTCGACTCCAGCTTGTGCGCCACCTTCGCCGAGCCGCCCAGTGCGCCAGGCACTTTGAAAACGATCAGCAGCGACGCGAGGGCGAACAGGTGATGGACCGGGGTGGCTCCATCTTTCTCGAGCGCAAACCCGACCGACAAAACGAAGAGCTGGATCGGCTGCATGAACAGATTCGTCATGAAGTGCGAGGCCCACATCTTCGACATGTGATGCGTTTCGGGCAGCGCGAACAGCAGTCCGGCGATCGGCGCGGTGATCGCCAGCACGATGAGGATCGCGTAGCGCACGAGATAGGCGATCGCGAGGACGTCGTAGCCGACGGCAAGGGCTCCGGTCGTGAAGATCTCCCAGGTGCTCGTTGTCGGGTTGCTCGCGAAATTGGTCCACCAGGTCCTGGGATCGTCGAACGTCGCGAAGCTCTGCAGCGCCCCGGAAATGGTATTGCTCGCCTCGACCACCATCTGGAGGAGTGGTTGCGAGAAATTGATCAGCACGGCGCCCATCATCAGGCGCGGCAGAAGGATGCGGGCGGTGTACTGCGAGCGCAGGCCGTGCCCCCACATGATCCTGAACGAGCCCCACATCGCCACCAGCACCAGCGCCGAGTCGGCCAGGAACTGGACCGACGGCTCGTAGCGTTGGATCGTCGAGTTGGAGATGAATTCCTTGCCGGTCTCGAAGTTGGTGGTGCTGAGGATGAAGCGGCTCCACACGTTGAGCACGAGGCCCAGGCTGTCGTTGAGCAGATTGACGACAACATCCTTCGGATGCATGAACGGCCACAGCAGGTCTGCGATCTGTGTGAGCCGGACGACGACCGCCTGCAGCTCAGCGAAGAGCTGATCCATCAGCGGCTTGCCGGCGCCACCGAGTCAGTCAGGATGCCGACAAGCGAGACCGCGACTTCGACGCCGATCGTCCCGACGACGATGCGCTGAATCCATTGCTTGGCGGCAAGCGCCGAATGGGACTCGACGGCTGTGATTTTCCAGATGAAGGCGAAGATGAAGGCGAGCGATCCGACCGACGCAACCAGCGCCTGCCCGATCCGCGTCCACGTCTCGATCAGAAGCTTGATGTCCTCCACACCCTTGGGCATGGGTGGCGGCGTCGAAGCGGCGGCCACGAATAGATCCAGCACGGTTTACCTCCAGAGCTTTTCGACGCACGCTACCGGCGGACCGCCCGCACGAAAACCCTGGGTGTTAAGAGCGTTCACCTGATGAAGCGGCGCTCACTGCTCGCTTGGTCGGGCGTAGTCTTGCCGCGTGGAGCAACATTCGACCGGCATGCAAACTCTGCCGTGCTCGATCTGCGGCAAGGAGGTGGAGCTGCCGGCTGTACTCGACGAAGAACATGTGGTGGAAGACGGAAAGGTGATCCGCTCGACCTTGGCGAATGGCGAGCTCGAAAGGAAGCTAATTCCCGTCTACTGCCTGGATTGTTTTAACACCGCCGTTAGGAAGAGCCGGGAAAGCGAAGCGGGCCCAACGAACGGCTGACGCCTGGCCAGCGAAATGCGATCGTAAGCAAATTGTGTCTCGGGTCTGCTGTCTTGATGACATGCAGAGCAACGCGAAGATGAAGGCGAATGATCCGACCGAGGCCACGAGCGCGCGATCCGCGTCCACGTCTCGATCAGAAGTTTGATGTCCTCCACGCCCTTGGGCATCGGTGGCGGCGTCGAAGCGGCGGCCATAAATAGATCCAGCACGGTTTACCTCCAGCGCTTTTCGGCGCACGCTACCGGCGGACCGCGCGCGCGACAAACCCAGGGCGTTAGGGCAATTGCCTGCGCAGGTGCGGCTACACCCAGGGCATCGATGGGTCGATCCCAGGCTCGGCCCTGCTCTAGTGGCAGGGCAGAGCCCGGGCATGGTTACGACTTAGCTATCAGTTCTCACAGTCGACGTCCTGGTCAGACGATTGGGACTCGTCCTGGTCGCAGCCTCTTTCTCGCAGCTGGACCGCTGGGATGTAATAGGGCGAGGTGCCTGGCGTACCGACTGACCAGCAGCCACTGGTCGGGGAGTCCTCTCGGAACAGACCGAGCCCAGCAGCCCCATTGTCACAGTACGAATAGCCATGGCTCGAGTGCACGAACAGCGTGCCGTGTTGTCCCGGATCGCTGCCGGCGGTGACGTTCGTCGGGTCCTGAGTCAGACCAACGTTCAGCGAGTCATAGAAGCACCCTTGAGGGGTCGAGGAGCAGGCGGTGCCCCGGCCGATCGGGCTGTAGCCGTAGTCCGAAGTGTTGTAGGAGATTCCGAACACGACACTCTTAGGCAACGACACGCCCGCGAAAGCGAAGGTGATATTTGTGGCCTTTCCGTTGAAGCATTTCTGCAGAGCAGCGTCCCACCACTTCCCCGCATTGGTCCCGGTGCAGTGGGTGTTGTTTGCCGACGGACGGTATGGCATGGCGAACGACTTTGTGCTCCTTGCGATCAGGCTGCCGGCCACCGGCGGCGTGCCGGTTGCCGCGTTGTAGATGCTGAAGGTGATCGGCCACGTGAAGCTGGCGCCAGGAGTCGTCTCACAGTTGCCCGTATTCCAGTGTCCGCTTTCGCACGCCCAAGAACTCATCGTCACGACCACGCCGCCGACGTTTCCGGCGTGGTCGAGGGTGATCTGGTTGCCGAGCTCATCGGTGCCTGTCGCTTCGAAGCTCGCGCTGGGTAGGTTCCCGACCGACGCCAGAGGCACCGTGCTTTTGTAGAGGTACGGGTTCGACGCCGAGGCGGCGGTGGCGGGCATGAGGGCGGCCGCCAGGACGAGGGCGAACACCACGAGGATATGCATTCGTCGCTTGTGCATCTGTCTTCCTCCCTAAAGAAGCTCGGTTGGCGCCGACGCTGCACGTTCTCCCATAACAATGGCAGCAACAGCCACTGGCGTCTGCTCGAGGGGCATCAACTCGTTGTCGTACGCCAGGTACAGCGGGTGGACCGGCTCACCGCCTTTGGTCAACCCGAAAACCCGGATGTCACCAAGGCGCCGCAGCAGGTCAAGCACCTCGCGACCTCGGCTGCGCAGAGCTCCATGAGCGCCCCAGCAAGGCACTATGCACTGGGAGCCGCGCGCTGCAGCGGTGAGGTATGTGAAGTTCTCCGGCCCGATCGGATCGACAGCTGATTTCAGCGCGTGGGGATCGGTGACCCTGAACGCAAAGAGATTAGTCAGGATGAGAGAACCGAAGGCTTGACGACGGGCAAAGCCGATCAACCTCCGCACGGTCGGATCGTCGGAGGACTCGTCGGCCGTTGAGGGATTGAGGCCCACGAAGTTCACGAGCGCGTGATTTGGATAACCCGTCGAACGCACCAGCTGATAGCGGTAGACGCGGTCCTCGGAAAAGGTCGCGTCACGGGCCACGTCTTTCGGCAGATCTGCCATTTAATGGGTAACGCCCCGCAACAAATTGAGCTCTTCGAGAGTCGCCGCGCCGACGGCGGCAACCAGGGGCTCGAGCCGGGCCGCCAGTTCCAGCCTCGGTACTGCGAAGGAATCCCACCGGTCGTCGCCCGCCGCGCGGCATGAGAACTGGAGGGTGATCCGGTCCGCGTGCGTGGAGCGCTCGTGGTAGGCGAGGCGGTTGAAGTCCGCGGAGGGAATCAGCCAGAGTCTCCAAAGAACGTGCTGCTCCAGATCGAGCAGACATACGAGATAAAGAAGACGAGGGCTCTCCGGGATCGCGTCCGCCGGATAGTTGGCGAAAGCGACGACCCGGCCTTCGCGGTCGGGGTGTGTCGTGCCCTTGACCTGAAGCCACAGGGCGCCGTAGCCGCCCACCTCGGCGACGACCAGGTCGCGGTGGTCTACGTCAGGTTCGAGGCGGGACGCGATGAGCCGGCCGTCGGAGCCCGCGAGGATCTCGGCTTCGACCATCAGCTCGACGAGGGTCCCGAGCGTGGTGCCCTCGATCATGCGGATCAGGTTAGTTCAGACCGCTTGATCGGCACGCTTGGCGCCAGACGGGTGTAATCCGGGTCAATGACTGGCGCGTTTGGCGCCAAACGAGTCGAACGCGCTTTCTATTAACCGCGGCGCACGCGGACTTCGACGCCGTCCAGCAAGATCTCCAACGCTGAGGCGGGCTGGGTGGTCGGGTTTGTTTCTTGCACGCCCCTCTCCCCGACCCTCTCACCTGAAGGGCGAGAAGGAGAGACCTGTGTGTCGAGCGTGAGCTGCACGACACCACTGTTGATTCGCAGCTCGTAGCGATCCGCCGCTTTCGTTGCTCCCTCGCTTTCCCAATGGATGTCGTTGATGACCGCGGGGATCGAGTAGTCGTCCAACTTCAACCGCAAAGCACCGCTGTGACAGTCGGCGATCACCGCGACGCCCGGCGCGCGGTGCAGAGCGACCCCGACCACGCCGCTGGAGATGTCGATCGGCACGATGCCGCGAGGCGGAGGCAGGAAGCACTCGACCTTCGCCGCGCCGCTGTCCACCTTGATCTCACGGACGTCGACGCCGCTTGCATCGAGGACCGTGTTCCACGTCGCGCCGTGCACCTTGAAACGCCACGGGTTGCGGGGGTTGAGCTCGATCTCGCCGAGTCCGACACCGCGGAGTCGCCGCACCACGACGGTTTCTCCATGCACGACAGCCGAAGGAGCGGCGGCGCCCTGGTCGGTGGCGACTCTGATCAGCGAGTCCATGTCGAAGCCCGCGTGCACGACAACTCCGCGCGAGCCGGAGTCGATCGCGATCCATGCCGCGGCATCGTCCCCCAGGACTGAAGGTGCCGGCCGCTTGCGGGCGGTGATCACTTGAACCATTGCCGCCAGCGCGACCTGACCTGCTTCGGCGGGCTGCAACCCCGCGGCTTGCAGTTGAAGTTTCAGGTCGCCATAAGTACCGCTTCGTTCGAGCGCGTCGGGGACTTCGAGAAGGATGCGATCCGCGTCTTTCTGGGCCGCGACCCGGCTGCTCAGGGCCAGGCCCGCGTCGAGCACGGCCTGGCGCCAGCCGGCCGGTCGGTGCGTGGCGGGCACCGTGGCCAGGATCGAGTCAGCCAAGAGCTCGACAAGCTCGCGGCGGTCCCGGACGTGCCAGTACAGCGACGCCGCCTTGACGTTGAGCCGGTCCGCCAGGCTTCGCATCGACAGGGCTTCGAGTCCTTCGTCCTGGATCAGGGTCAGCGCCGCTGAGACCAGTCTGGCCCGGCTCAGACCAGGCGACTTTTCGGATTCTTTCTTGTTCACACTTGCAATCCTAACACCGTTAGGGATATGATGCCGACTGTCCCCACTAACACCGTTAAGGAGTATAAGTCATGCAAGCGAAAGTCAGGAGTCAGTTTCGGTTCAAAGGCCCGGAGATGGAAGGCGGGGTGGCCCGCTGGTACGCCAGGCTGCGCCGCTCGGGGAACCAGATCGAGGAGTACCGGAAGCAGGCGGTCCAGCTGACCGGAGGCCTGCCCGTGGGCGCGAAAGTGCTCGAGGTGGCGCCCGGCCCCGGTTACCTGGCCGTCGAGATGGCGCGCGTCGGACGAGTTCAGGTGACAGGCCTCGACATCAGCCGCACGTTCGTCCACATCGCGAGCGAGAACGCTCGGGAGGCGGGAGTCAGCGTCGACTTTCACCAAGGCGACGCAGCCGTCATGCCCTTCGAGGCGGAATCGTTCGACCTGATCGTCTGCCAGGCCGCCTTCAAGAACTTCATACACCCGGCCAGTGCTCTGGACGAGATGTACCGCGTCCTGCGCGAGGGCGGGACGGCGGTGATCCAGGACATGAGCAGTGAGGCTTCCCACGCCGACATCGAGCAGGAGGTACGGAAGATGCAGCTCGGATGGTGGAGCAGCTTCACGACGAAGGCGACATTGGAGATGCTGCGGCGCCGGGCTTACACGCCTGCTCGCTTCGAGCGTCTGGCCGCCGAGAGCGCCTTTCGGACCTGCGCGATCACCACAGAAGGAATCAGCCTGGAAGTGCGATTGACCAAAGGAGCCGGCGGCGATGGCCACGGTTCGTAACCACCCCTGGCCGCGTTGCAACTGCCGCCGGGGGTCCCGGTGCAAGTCGTGACGATGGTCCAGGAGGCAAGCGGCGGTAGCCTAACCTTTAACTGTGGCCAAAAAACTCGCGGAGTACGAGGCCAAACGAGATTTCAAGAAAACTCCAGAACCCGGCGCCAAGGTCCCCCGCAAGGAGACTA
>DATGVE010000115.1:0-2325 GCA_035300725.1 Candidatus Eiseniibacteriota bacterium
GCCCGGCCGCGTCGGAGGCTACCTCGAGGCTCGCCGCATCCACGACGTGTGCGCGGCGAACCACGTGCCTGTGTGGATGGGCGGGATGCTGGAGACGGGAATCGGCAGGGCGGGCAATGTCGCGATGGCGGCGATGCAGAATTTCACCTTGCCGGGCGACACGTCAGCCTCGGATCGTTACTACCGGCGAGACATCACTCAGCCGTTTGTGCTGCACGACGGCCGGCTGGACGTGCCGAGCGGGCCGGGCCTGGGTGTCGACGTCGACCTCGAGTTCCTCGAGTCGATCACGAAGTGGAAGCAGACGGTCGGCGCCGTGAACGTCCGCCGCTAGCGGAGCAGGTCGAGAACCTGAGTGTTGCTGAATGGCGGCCCATGGGAGCTCGAGGTCGCGCCCAGGCGTGGCGGGCGGATCACCTCGCTGCGATTGGACGGCGAGGAGCTGCTCGACCAGGGCATCGGCGTTGACAACCCTTCCGCGCCTGGTTTCGTCGAGGGAGGCGCGGCGGGTTGGGACGAGATGGTGCCAAACGTCGAACCTACGGATTCGCTGCCCGACCACGGAGAGGCGTGGCGGGTGCCCTGGGTGGTTGGCGCGAAGACGCCTGATTCGGCGTCCATGCGCTGCACCGGGCGGATCGTGCCTTTTGAGCTCGAACGGCGGATCAAGTTGGATGGTCACGCGGTGCGGGTGTCATACGTCTACAAGAACCGCGGGACGGACCCGCAGTACGCATATTGGTCGGCGCACCCGCTGTTCAAATTCGAGAGCGGAATGGAGATCGGGGTGCCGGGAGGGGAGGGGCTGGCTGGGCTGGCGGAAGGGACGAGCACGAAGGTGTTTCTCGCTCCGGGTTCGACCGACCGGGTGCGGCTGGGGTGGAGGTCGGGCGCCGCGATCGAGGTGGCGTGGGACGCGCGGGTCACTCCTTATGTGTCGGTGTGGGTTTGCAATGGCGATCTCGGCGGGTACCGGCAGATCGGCATAGAGCCCGCGACCGGCGGCAACGATCGGCCGGACCCGGCGGCGCCTCCGCCGTTTCTCGAGCCTGGAGGTCGCCTCGAGTGGTGGATGGAAGTCAGGGACGGGCGGTTTTGAATCGGCTTGGATGAGCTGTGCTGGAAGGGCAGCGAGTGTTGGAAAAAGAGGCAATCGACCGGTCTCAAATGCCGATCGGCTGCACACTCGCGACCGCGGTGATCAAAAGGTGGAGCGGGACCGTCCTAAACTGACACGCGTGTCCAAGCTCCTTGGGATGCGTTGCCGCGAGTGCGGCGCCGAATACGAATTGCAGGCTACCCACGTCTGCGAGATGTGCTTTGGGCCCCTGGACGTCGTGTACGACCAGGCTGCCTTGAAGAAGGTCGTCAGCCGTCAGCGGATCGAGCAGGGTCCGAAGTCGATGTGGCGATACCGCGACCTGCTTCCGATCGAGGAGACGACTCCTGTGGTCACGCTTGGCGAGGGCTTCACGCCGCTCGTCAAGGCGGATCGGCTGGGCGCTGAGCTCGGGCTGAAGAACCTCTACCTGAAGAACGACAGCATGAATCCGACGAACTCGTTCAAAGATCGAGTGGTCTCGGTGGCGATCAGCTGGGCGAGGGCGAACGGTTTCGAAACCATCGCCTGCGCGTCGACCGGCAACCTGGCCAACGCCGTCGCCGCCTATGCGGCGCGCGCCGGGCTCGAGTGCTACGTGTTCATTCCAGTCGACCTGGAGCCGGCGAAGCTCGTGAGCATCGGTGTCTTCGATCCGAACGTGGTGGCGGTTCGCGGCAACTACGACGAGGTCAACCGTCTGTGCAGCCAGCTCGTCGAGTCGACTCCTTGGGCGTTCTGCAACATCAACATCAGGCCCTTTTACGCTGAAGGCTCGAAGACTCTCACCTTCGAGACGGCGGAGCAGCTCGGCTGGAAGCTGCCGGACGAGATCATCATCCCGATCGCGAGCGGCTGCCAGTTCGTCCGGCACCGCCAGGCGGCCAGGGAGCTGATCGAGTACGGGCTGGTGCGCGAGGATCGCGTCCCGAAGTACACCGGCGCCCAGGCGCTGGGATGCGCCCCGGTCTACAACGCGTTCCATTCGGACACACCGGAGCGGGTGCTGCCGGTCAAGCCGGATACCATCGCCCGGTCGATCGCGATCGGCAACCCGTCGGACGGCATGTACGTCAACCGGATCGCTCTGGAGACGGGAGGCGTGGTCGAAGCCGTCACCGAAGAGGAGATCGTCGACGCCATCCGGCTGCTCGCCCGCACCGAGGGCATCTTCACCGAGCCGGCGGGCGGCACGACCGTCGCCGTCACGAAGAAGCTGATCGACC
>DATGVE010000116.1:0-8936 GCA_035300725.1 Candidatus Eiseniibacteriota bacterium
GAGGCGGCGATGTAAGCCTGGCCGCCGAGCGTTGTCCGCGCCTCGCCGATGTTGACGTCCGCCACACGTCTCGAATTCGCGATCGGGATCGTCGTGACGAACATCTCCGTGCCGCCGCTGTCCCACACCACCTTGTCCTGCGCGTCGAGGAGCAGCAGCCTGTTGCCGCTCAGCGTGGGGACGACAAGCGCGCCAAGCCGGTCCTCGAACTCGACGGGTGGGTCGAGCTTGCAGTTCGCTGCACCGGGCTGGGAGACGAGGGCCGGTCGCACGAGGCATTCCTGGTGCTTCACCTGGTTGGTCACCGCCACAACTCCTCGGTCCAGCTGTTCCTGAACGTTCTGGACCACCAGCTCGCGCACCAGGAACCACGTCAAGGCACCGGCGAGAAGCAGGCTGACCGCGACGATGCCGGCAGCGGCCGCCAGGAGGCGCAGGCGGAGGGTCAGCTGGTGCCCAGCTCCAGGCGGTATCCCACGCCCCAAACCGTCTCGATGCTGGGGTCGGTGACGCTAGCCGCCGCCAGCTTCTCCCTCACCTGCTGCACGTGGACGTCAACTGTTCGCGTGTAGCCGGGGAAGTCGTAGCCCCAGACAAGGTCAAGCAGCTCGCTGCGCTGGAAGACGCGGCCGGGGTGGCGGGCCAGCAGCGTCAAGAGGTCGAACTCCTTGGGCCGCAGCTGGACCTTCGCCTTGCCGTAGCGGACCTCGTGGCGCTCGAGGTCGACCTCGAGCTTGCCGGCGCGGATCAGCTTGGGCTGGTCCGGTTCGATGTGCGCTCGCCTGAGCAGGGCTTTGGCTCGCGCCACCAGCTCCTGCGGGTGAAACGGCTTGGTCAGGTAGTCGTCCGCTCCCACCTCGAGCCCGACCACCTTGTCGGTGACCTCGTCGCGGGCGGTGAGCATGATGATCGGCACCTGGCTCTGCTTGCGGATCTCCTTGCAGATGGTCAGCCCGTCGGCGCCGGGCAGCATGATGTCCAGGATCACCAGGTCGGGCTTGAGCTGGCCGAACCTCGTCAAGGCCTGTGTGCCGTCGCCGACGCCCTCGACCTCGTAGCCCTCGCGGGACAGGTACAGGCGCGCCAGCTCCAGGATGTGCGCTTCATCGTCGACGACCAAGACCTTGGAGCTCAAGACAACCGCCACTGCATCAATAGATCACCGCACCGTCAGACGGGTGTCCTGCAGCCATGAGGGAAATGTAAACGTCGCGCTCTGCTATTTCCCGCGCTTGGCGTCGGTCCGCGTCGCCTGGCGGGCCGCGCCCTTCTCCCCACCCGCCCTCAGCACCAGCTTGAGCGGGTTGCCGAACAGGCCAAAGCGGTCCCGGATCTTCTTTTCGAGGTAGCGCCGGTATGAGAAGTGGAGGAGCTGGGTGTCATTGACGAAAAGGACGACCGTCGGCGCTTCGCCGCTCGCTTGCGTTGCGTACCCGAGCTTGAGGCGACGGCCCTTGAAACTCGGTGGCGGGTGCGACAAGAAGGCCTCGCGAAGCACGCGGTTCAGCTCGTTGGGAGGCATCTTGATTCGCCGCTGGCCGACAACTTCGAGTGCCGCCGGGATGATCGTGCCGATTCCTTCCTTGGTCTTCGCGGATACCGTGACGATCGGGGCGAATGGCGCGAACTTGAACTCTTTGGCCAGCACGGCTCGCCAGTGGGCCGGCTTGCGGTCCGCGGCCTCGACGAGGTCGATCTTGTTGACCACGAGCACGAGGCCTTTGCCGGCCTCCAGCGCGTAGCCCGCCACATGCTGGTCCTGCGCGAGCACGCCGGCCGAGGCGTCGATCACCAGGAGCACGGCGTCCGCTCGCTCCATCGCGTGTATCCCGCGCATAAGGCTGTAGCGCTCGATCTGGTCGCGATTCGACGACTTGCGCCGGATCCCGGCGGTGTCGATCAGCATCACCGGCATGCCGTCGTAGATCAGCTCGGTGTCGATGGGATCGCGCGTGGTGCCAGGCACCTCACTGACGAGCGCCCTCTCGTCGCCGAGCAAGGCGTTGAGCAGCGATGACTTGCCGACGTTAGGCCGGCCCATGATCGCGATCCGGTCGGCCTTCTCTTCGGCAGGCGCCTCCTCCTCGGCTGGCGGAAGCGCGTCCAGCACCGTGTCCAGGAAGTCCCCCACTCCGATGCCGTGCTGCGCCGACACAAGCGACGGCTCGGCAAAGCCGAGCTCGAGGATCTCGTGGGCGAAATGCCTTTGGCTCGGCGAGTCCGCCTTGTTGGCGGCGACGACCACCTTCCGGCCCGAGCGTCGCAGCAGCTTGGCGATCTCGCGGTCGATCGGCGTCAGGCCCTGGCGAACGTCGAGCAGCAGCACGATGACCTGCGCCTGGTCGATCGCCACCTTGGTCTGCGCTTCGATGGCGCCTTGCGATGAGTCCTTGGCGCTGTCCAGGTCCAGGCCCGCCGTGTCCACGACCGTGAATTCCCGCCCGCGCCAGTCGGCGACGCCGTACAGGCGGTCCCGCGTCAGCCCGGACTGAGGGTCGACGATCGCTTTGCGCCAGCCCAGCACGCGGTTGAACAGCGTCGACTTGCCGACGTTGGGACGGCCGACGATGGCGACGATGGGGCGAGGCACGAGGTCAATTAGACCGGTTGGGCGGTCTCATCCACAGGATCACGGCGGCCAGGGCGCACAGCACTGCCCCAAAAAAGAGTGCGGCGGCCGGGCTGACGAACGTCCACAGGACCCCTGCGGTGATGCTCGAAGCGAGGTCGGCAGCCCCGTTGATGCTGTTCAGGAAGCCGAAGGCGGTGCCGAGCCGCCGGTCCTCGACCAATGAGCTGGTCAGTGAGCTTTCCACTGCGCTGACGATCGGATGCTGAGCGCCGACGAAGAGCGCCATAACAGCGAGCGCGAGCCACCCGTGGCCGACCAGGCCGACCACACAACCGAGGGCGAAGGTCATGTACGCGGCGGCGAGCACCGGCGCCTTGCCCACCTTGTCCGCGAGCCAGCCGGCCGGAAACGAGACCGCGGCTCCAACCGCGTTGTGCGCGAGGTAAAAACCGACAGCGGCCGCAAGCGCTCCCGTGCGGCTCAGCTCGGGCTGCATGATCTCCACCGCCCGCAGAGTGAAGAACGCGGTCGCGAAATTGCCTAAACCGAAGATGGCGACCGGCCCCATCAGGCGCCAGAAACCCGCGGGCATCGGCACCCTCAGCGAGACAGGTTCCGGATGGCCGCGCCTCGGGTCTCGCGTGATGAGCGCAAACAGCGCGACGCACACGGCTCCCGGCACGAGCGCGACCCAGAAAACGGTTTTGAAATCGTGGCCGGTCGCGATCAGGAAGAACGCGATAGTTGGACCGATGAGCGCGCCCAGCGTGTCCAGCGCTTCGTGGAAACCGAATGCTTTGCCGAGGTCTTCCTTCTCGACCGAGCCCGCGAGCATCGCCGAACGAATCGGCTGCCGCAGTCCCCGCCCCATCCAGGCCAGTGAGCGCGCGAGGATGATCTGCGGCCAGCTCGTGATGGCGACCAGCAGGCCGAGCCCGAAAACGGTCGCCCCGTACCCGCCCACCGCCATGCGCTTGCGCCAGGCGATGCGGTCGCTGTACCACCCGCTCCAGAGCTTGACGGCCGCCGAGGAACCGTCGCCGATGCCTTCGATGAGCCCGACGGCGTAGGCGGGCGCGCCCAAACCGGCGGTGATGAAGAGCGGCAGGACGGCGAAGACCATCTCGTAGTTGGCGTCCGCGGCGAGGTCTGCGATGCCGATGCCAAGAATGTTTCGATTGAGCCACTTGGCCTTCGTCCCGACCACCGGGGCTTCGGGCGGGGTCAGGCGACCTCCAGCGATTCCGGCCCAAACGGCCCGCCGTCTCTTTCGGCCACGAAACCGTTCTGGTCGACTGCGTTGCCGTTTTCGATCGAAACGATCAGGTACAAATACCCGGCCCACGCTCGCTCGGTGTCGAACCGCGAGGCCTGCGCGGGATGGTCGGGGTGGCTGTGGTAGTAGCCGACGATGTCGAGCGACGCGGCGTCCGCTTCCTTCTGGATGCGGATGTGGTCGCGGGGATCGATCTCATACCGGTCGCGAGCGCGCTCCACGATGATGTTGCGCGCTCGCCGCACCTCGCTCACCCAGCCTTCGCCGCGAGGGCCGAGCATGATGCCGCAGATCTCGTGGGGGTAGCCCTCCTCGCCGTGCTCTCGGATCGCCTCCAGGGCGCTGGGCGCGATCTTCATCGGCGGCCGTAGAGCCCAGTCGTGAGGTAGCGATCGCCCGAGTCCGGGAAGACGGTGACCACCACGCCTTCCTTGATCGTCTTGGCCAGTCGATGGACCGCCCACAGCGCGGCGCCGCTCGAATGCCCGACGAGGAGGCCTTCGGTTCGCGCGGCCGCGCGCGCGAGGTCGTATGCGGGCTCGGTCGGAGCGCCCCAGATTTCGTCCGCGAGACTGGGGTCCCAGATCTTCGGCACTATCGCGGTCGGGAGGTGCTTCAGACCCTCGAGACCGTGAAACGAGTCCTCCGGCTGGACTGCGATCGTCCGAATGGGTCGGTGGTGCTCCTTCAAGCGACGTGAGGTGCCGACGAACGTGCCCGTGGTGCCGAGACCGGCGATGAAGTGCGTCACCCGACCGGACGTCTGCCGCAGGATCTCCACCGCCGTGCCCTCGTAGTGCGCGAGGGCGTTGGCGGGATTCGAATACTGGTCTGGATAGAAGTACATCTCGGGGTCCTTCGCTACCAGCTCGCGTACGAGCCGGATGGCGCCGTCCGACCCTTCGCCCGCGTCGCTGTAGACGATCTCCGCGCCGTAGGCGGCGATCAGCGTCTTGCGTTCGGCGCTCACGTTCGCCGGCATGACCAGCCTGACTCGATAGCCTTTGGCCGCACAGACCATCGCGTAGGCAATGCCGGTGTTGCCCGAGGTCGAATCGATGAGGGTCTTCTCCGCCGTGAGGACACCGCGCCGCTCGCCGTCTTCGATCATGGACAGCGCCGCGCGATCCTTCACGGAGCCGCCGGGGTTGAACCACTCGGCCTTCGCATAAATCTCGATCCCAGGAAACTCGCGCTCGAACATGCGGATGCGCAGGAGCGGCGTGTTGCCGATCAGCCTGGTGATCTCGGCGGCCCTTGTGGTCTGCGCCATCTTCAAAAGGATAGAAAGGCGCTCAGCCGGAGAAATGGACCAGGATGGCCCCTCCCACCACGTAGAGTCCCGCGAACGCGTAGGCGATGATCGAGCGCCGGTACACGGTCCCGCCTTCGGGCGCGAGGATGTTGAGCAGCGCCTTGCCGATCAGGTAACCCGCGCCGAGCAAACTGATGATCGGCGAGCGCGACAGCACTCCATACATAACGATGGCGCTGGCGGCCAGCACCTCGAAAAGCTGCAGCGCCGTGTAGGCGTGCACTACTTCAGCGCTTGAGCGAAGTCTTCGATGATGTCGCCAGGGTCTTCGATGCCGACCGAGACCCGCACCGTGCCCGGCGTCACGCCCAGCTCGGCCCGCTCCGCGGGCGTCAGCGAGCGGTGCGACGTGATCTCGGGGTAGGAGATTGTGGTCTCGACGCCGCCAAGGCTCGCGGCGAAAGTGACGAGCCTGAAGCGAGTCAGCATTCGCTGGACCGCCGGCCGGCCTCCCTCGAGGTCGAACGCCATCATCCCCCCCGCTCCCTGCGGCAGCAGTCGCTTGGCGACCGCAAAGGACGAGGAGCCTTCCAGGAGCGGATGGTGCACCCGCGCGACTCCCGGCATCGCGCGCATCGCGCGAGCAAGAGCGAGCGAGTTGTCGCTGTGTCTCTGGATCCTCACGTCGAGGGTGCGCAATCCGCGAAGCGCGAGCCAGGCATCGAAGGGGCTGAGTGTGCTGCCGGTTCGCACGGAGCGAGCCCGGGCGGCGCCTATGACAGCCGCGCCGCCCACGGCAACGCCCGCCATCACGTCTGAGTGACCGCCGATGTACTTGGTCGCGCTGTGCATCACCGCGGTGGCGCCCAGCTCCAGCGGCCGGCACAGGATGGGTGAAGCGAAAGTGTTGTCGACTAGAAAAGGAATCCCGCGATCGCGCGCCATCGATGCGATGGCTTCGAGGTCGGGCACAGCGCACAGTGGGTTGGTGATCGTCTCCGCGAGCACAAGCCCTGCGCCGTCGAGAGAGCGGCGCACGGCGTCAAGGTCGGTCAGGTCGATGAAATGGGCTTCGTAACCGGCGGGCTCGAAATCCTGGCGCAGCAGCGCCATCGTCCCGCCGTAAAGCTCTCGCGTGGCGATGATGGTCGTGGGCCGAGGTGCGAGGGCGAGCATGGTGGCATGCAGGGCAGCCATGCCAGAGGCGGTCGCCAGGCCGGCCTCAGCGCCTTCGAGCTCGGCCACCGCTTTCTCGAGCATGTCGCGGTTGGCGTTCGAGTTGCGCCCGTAGTAGTGGCCCGGACGCTCGCCTTTCGCCACCGCGTCGTAGTCGTCGAGGTCGGTGTACACGTGCACCGCGGCGGGACTCAGGTCGGGCGCCAGTGGGCTTCGCGCTCCGAGATCGCGGCCGGCGTGCACGGCGCGCGATGGCTGCTTCAAAGTGCGCTATTTGGCACTTTTGGTGCCAAACGCGTGGAATCCGAGCGTTATTTGACACGTTTGGCGCCACACGGGTGGAACGGCGGCAAGGGGATTCATCGCAGCTTGCTACGACCTGCATAGACCGCCGCCTCGCCCAGCTCCGCTTCGATGGAAAGCAGGCGGTTGTACTTCGCCACGCGCTCCGACCGCGCGGGCGCCCCGGTCTTGATCATGCCCGCGCCAGTGGCGACCGCGAGGTCGGCGATGGTGGTGTCCTCGGTCTCACCGGATCGATGCGAGATGACCGAGCTGTAGCCCGCCGTGCGCGCGAGGGCGATCGCATCGAGAGTCTCCGTCAGCGTGCCGATCTGGTTGACCTTCACGAGCAACGAGTTGGCGACCCCGCGCTCGATGCCCTCTGTCAAACGCTTGACGTTGGTGACGAAGAGGTCGTCGCCGACGAGCTGCACCTTCTTGCCGATGCTGTCTGTCAACAGGCGCCACCCGTCCCAGTCGTCTTCGGCCATTCCGTCCTCGATCGACACGATGGGATAGCGCGCGGTCCAGTCCGCATAGAGATGCACGAGGGCTGCCGCGTCAAACGAGCGACCCTCGCCCTTCAGTGTGTACTTCCCATCGGCGTAGAACTCGCTCGCGGCGGGGTCCAGCGCGATAGCGACGTCGCCTCCAGGCTCATAGCCGGCCTGCTTGATCCCCAGCACTATCAGCTTCAGGGCATCCTCGTTGGAGCTCAGGTTCGGCGCGAAGCCTCCCTCGTCCCCCACCGCGGTGGCGAGGCCCTGCCCTTTCAGTACCTTCTTGAGCGCCTGGTAAACCTCCGCCACGGCGCGAATGGCTTCGGCGAAGGTCGGCGCGCCGACGGGGCAGACCATGAACTCCTGCAGGTCGACGGACGTGTCGGCGTGCGCGCCGCCGTTGAGGATGTTGGCCATCGGCAGCGGCAGCATCGCGGCATCGTTGGCGCCGAGGTACCGGTACAGCGGCATGCCCTTCGCCTGGGCTGCGGCGTGGGCCACAGCCAGCGACGTGCCCAGGATCGCGTTGGCGCCAAGGCGTCCCTTGTTTGGTGTGCCATCGAGCTCGATGAGGGCGCTGTCGATCCCTTTTTGATCGAGGACGTCGAAGCCGCGAAGGCGCCCGGCGATCTCCACCGTGACGTTGGCCACCGCCTTCGTCACGCCCTTGCCGCCGTAGCGCTTGGGGTCGCCATCGCGTAGCTCGACGGCCTCGTGAACACCGGTCGACGCGCCGGATGGCACTATCGCGCGAGCACTCCCCTTTTCCGTGTGCGCGGTGACGGCGATGGTGGGATTGCCGCGCGAGTCCAACACTTCGAGGGCTGTCAGCCCTGTAAGCCGAACCACGAATCCGAAGTCTAGGGTTTGCCGGTCGCTGGGATCAGGCGGCGGAGGCGGCCGCGCGCGGTCCAAATCCCGCGTCCGCGTGGACACTGAAGCCGTAGTTGAGCAGGAGCGCGGCCTCCTCCGTCGAGCGGCTGGTGTCGTTGAGCACCACCACCACCAGGTGGCGCCCGTCTCGCGTTGCGGTCGCCAGCATGCAGCCGCCCGCGTCGTAGGTGAAGCCAGGCTTCAGACCAGTCGCTCCTGGATACGTCCACAGCAGTCGATTGACGTTGTGAGGGTAGAACGCCTTGTGCTCCGACGTGGCCGCGATGGCCAAGTCTTTCGTCCCCGCTATCGCGGCGACCTCCGGGTAATAACGATTCAAGTAAGCGGCGGTATGAGCGAGGTCGTGCGCGGACATCGCGTGGCCCGGCGCGTCGAGGCCGCTCGGGTTCACGAAGTGGCTGCCCGTCAAACCGATGCTCTTCGCCTTCTGGTTCATCTGGCGCACGAACCGATCGCGGGGCACGATGCCCTGGGCCAGCGCTTCGGCGGCGTCGTTACCCGAGTCGAGAAGCATGCCGGCGAGCAGCTGCCGCACTGTCACGCGCTCACCAGGCGAAAGGCCCATCACGGTCGGGATGACCTGCGTCGCCTCCCTGGTCACCTCAACCACGCGATCGAGCGAGCCGGCGTCATCGACAGCGACCATCGCTGTGATCAGCTTGGTGAGGCTTGCGGGCGCACGCGTAGTTTCGGCGTCTCGCTCCCACAACACGGTGCGCGCGTCGAGGTCGACGAGATAAGCGGCCTGCGCGTGGATCGGCAGGTCAGGCTGCGGATGCGTCGCGAGCCAGAAGTTCGAGAAAGCGAAGTGATCGAAGCTCTTCGGTGCGGGTGCTACCGCGCGCTCGAGCGTGAACCTGATCGGTGCGTGGCGATTCCCGGAGATGAAGGCGCTCGTCACCACAACTGCCATCACCAATGCGATGCCGAGGCCGATCGCGATTAGAACTCTTACGCGGTCTCGACGCCGGCGGTAACGGC
>DATGVE010000117.1:0-2844 GCA_035300725.1 Candidatus Eiseniibacteriota bacterium
CCGTACTCGACGCCGTTGTGGACCATCTTCACGAAGTGTCCCGACCCCTCGGGCCCGGTGCGCACGAGACCGCCGTCATCGGGAGCGAGGTCTTTGAGCAGCGGCAGGATGTGGTCGTAGGTCTCCTGCTCGGCGCCGACCATCAGGCAGTAGCCGTACTCGAGTCCCCAGATGCCGCCCGAGGTGCCGGCGTCGACGTAGTGCATTCCCTTCGCCTTGACGCGCGCGCAATCCTCCATGGCGACCTTCCAGTTCGTGTTGCCGCCGTCGATGATGATGTCGCCCGGCTCGCCGAGCGCGACCAGCTTGTTGATGGTCTGGGTCGTGGGATCGCCCGCGGGCACCATGATCCACATCACGCGCGGCTTGGTCTGGAACTTCTTGACGAATTCCTCGAATGAGTTCGCGCCGACTGCGCCCTGTGCCTCATGAGCCTTGACCGCGTCGGGTGAGACGTCGAAGGCGACCATGCGGTGACCGCGCTTGAGCAGGCGCAGCACCATGTTGCCGCCCATGCGGCCGAGGCCGACCATGCCCATCTCCATCTACTTCACCGCTGATCGAACTGCTGCCGCGAGTGCTTTCCAACCGGCCGCAGGATCGCGGCCCAGCGTCACGCGCAGCACCGGGAGCTTGCGCGAGCTGAGTGACTTCAGGTCGCCCAGCGATTGCGCCTGCTTGAGGATCGAGAAGGTGAACGGCTGGCCGGGGATCGCCACGTCGCGCGCATCCTGCTGCACGACCTGAAGGAAGAGACCCGTCTTCGGGCCGCCTTTGTGGAGCTGGCCGGTCGAGTGGAGGAACCGCGGCCCGTAGCCGGCGGTCGTCGCGATCTTGGTGCGGTCGCGCACCGCCGCGCGGATGGCCGAGATCGCAGCCTCGGATCCTGGGGTGCGCGCCGTGTAAGCCATGGTTGCGAAGTACGCTCCCGGCTTGGCGCGCGCGAGCAGCGCCTTGATGCCGGACCGTGCCTTTGCTGCGGGAGTCGATTCCGCCGCCGGCAGCTTGCCGGTGCTCTTGAAAGTCGCCAGGACTCGCTTCGTATTGTCCTTCGACTCCTGCACGTTGGGCTGGTCGAAGGGGTCGATGCCCAGGATCGCGCCCGCGATCGCGGTCGCGACCTCCCAGCGGAGAAACTCTCCGCCGAGGTCGAGCGTGTCTCGCATGGTGAGTGTCACGACAGGGTGTCCCGCCTTCTCGAGCGCCGCCACTGCGCGATTGGGCGCGTCCGCATCCATCCTTATGTAGACGAAGAAGCGATCGTTGCCGTAGACGTCGGGCTTGCCGATGGGCTCGCCCTCGACGGGGACGATGCCCTTGCCCTCCTTGCCGGTGCTCTCGGCGAGCAGCTGCTCGACCCAGTAGCCGAACGTGGCCACTTTCGGCGAGGCGATGAGGGTGAGCTTGTTGCGTCCCATCACCGCGAGCCGCCCCATCGCGGCACCGAGCCACATGCCCGGGTTGCTCTCGACGGGGACCGAGGCGCCGCACGACTTGGCCATCTCGATGGCCCGAACAAGCATCTGCTCGACGTTGACACCGATCAACGCGGCGGGCACCAGGCCGAAGTAGCTCAACACCGAGTAGCGGCCGCCGATGTCGGGCGGGTTGGAAAAGATCCAGCGAAAGTCGTGATCCTTCGCCAGCTTTTCCAGCGACGTGCCAGGGTCGGTGACCGCGGCAAACTGCTCTCCGGATTTGACCAGATCCCAGAAATAGGCGAAATGCGAAAGGGTCTCTGTCGTCTCCCCTGACTTAGACGCGACGATGAACAGCGTCTTGTCGAGCTTGACCTTCCGGCGGACCGCAAGGATCGTGGCCGGGTCGGTGGTGTCGAGCACGTGCAGCGCCGGCTGGCCTTTGGCGGAACCGAACGTGTTGCGCAGCACGTCGGGGCCGAGGCTCGATCCACCCATGCCGAGGAGGACTACGTCCGTGTACGCCCGCGCGTCCTTGGCCAGCGCGGCGAACGTGGCCGCCTGCGCGAGCATCTTGTCGGCGACGTCAAGCCAACCGAGGCGGTCGCGAATCTCCGCGGCCTTGGCGGGATCGGCGCTCCAAAGCGTCGGGTCCTTGGCCCACAGCCGCGGCGCCGCGTCGTTCTTCTTCAGGCTCGCGAGCTGGGTGTCCACCGCCGGCTGGAGCGGCCCGAGGCTGTGCCACTGTCGAGGCCCTCTCCCCGCCTTGATGTCCCTGGCGGCTTTCGTGAGCGTCTCGAGCAGGCTTTCGAAAGACTTCGTGAAGGACTCCACGCCCTCGACCTCGAGCTCGTGCGTGACCTGGCTGAGGTCGACGCCGATGCCGGCGAGCTGCTTCAACTGGCGCTTAGCGAGGTCGATATTCTCGTCGAGGCTCCGCCGGACCTCGCCGTGCTCGCGGAAGGCCACAAGAGTCGCGGGCGGAATCGTGTCGACGGTGTCCGGGCCGATGAGCTCCTCGACGTAGTACGTGTCCGGGTAGCGCGGGTCCTTGGTCGAGGTGCTCGCCCACAGGGGACGCTGCGTGCGCGCGCCGGCCTTGCGCAGCCTGTCCCAGCGCGGGCCGCTGAAGAGATTCTGGAAGTGCTCGTACGCCACCTTCGAGTTCGCGATCGCCGCCTTGCCGTACAGCCGCTCGAGCTCACGGCGCTGCCCCGGGTCTGGGGTCTGCTGGATCTTCTCCGTCAGCAGCTTGTCGACCTTCGTGTCCACCCGGCTGACGAAGAAGCTCGCGACGCTGGCGACCTTGCTCAGGTCGCCTCCCTTCTTGTGCAGCTTCTCGAGCCCCGACAGGTACGCCTCGACGACCTCGTCGTAGCGATCCACGGCGAAGATCAGCGTGATGTTGATGTTGTGGCCCTTGGAG
>DATGVE010000118.1:0-4315 GCA_035300725.1 Candidatus Eiseniibacteriota bacterium
CGGTCGCCACGTCGAGGGCCAGGTCGCCCTTCTTGGGTTGCGCCAGCTCGAGCACCTCCCGCATCCGCTCGGGTGCGGTGTGGAAGGGCGACTTCGAATAGTTGCCGGCCACCTGCGCGAAGCGAGATCGGACGTCGTCAGGCACGACGAGAGTCTAGATAGACTTCCGCGCAAGTGGCGCCGATCGCGATCGCCGAACACTTCTTAGCGTCCCTTTTGAGCAAAAGGGACGGAATTCGCTGCCCCGAAACGCCCCGTTTGCGCAAAAGGGACGGAATGGCTCTGTGGTTACGGGCGGAAGTAGTCCCACGCGAGCTTCGCGCCGATGAAGATGAGCGCCACGCCGGCGACGGGCTTCAGCCAGGCGATCTTCTCGATCAGATGCGAACCGACGAGCGTGAATCCGAAGAGGCAGCATGCGGCGAGGAGCACACCCCCGGCTAAGACGAAAAACCGATAGGCAGGGGGAACGCCGCTCGCCACCGACGAGATGGCGAGCGCGTTGTCCAGCTGCAGGGCAATGTCGGTGAACGCGATCAGCAGAACTGCGCCTAGGATCGTCCTTGCCATAGCGACCTCCTACTCAAACAGGTGTTTTGAGTAGAGGTCTTGCCGCGGATCCTTCGATCCGCTGCGGCCCGGGCATTTGCTGCCGTCTTGACGGGACCTGCGGGAAGTGGCTACTCCCCCCTACGTTGCCGTGCGAGTATACCGAGCGTGGCGAAGGCTACCGCGCGCTGGACCGGCGACAAGGTCAAGTTCGACATCGAGTCTGACTCGGGTCACACCGCGTCGATCGACGAGCCGCCGATCTTCGGCGACGACCTGGCGATGCGCCCGACCGAAATGCTGCTCGGGGCGCTCGGCGGCTGCACCGGAGTGAACGCGGTGCTGCTGCTGAAGAAATACAAGCAGCCGCTGAAGTCGCTCGAGGTCGAGGTGGAGGGCGAGCAAGACAAAGACTGGCCGCGCGCGTTCAACAAGATCGACATCACCTTTGTCATGGGGTGGGACGGTAAGCACGACAAGGCCATGGTCGAGCGGGCCCTGGACGACGCCTGCAATCGCTACTGCCCGATCCACGGCACGCTGTCGCGCGGAACGAAGATCGAGCACCACCACAAAGACGCCTGAACGGAGTTTCTCAAGGCCCAACTAGAATTAACCCGTTCCCAAAAGCCCCCTGAAGGTGAGGCCGCTCCGGAAACTTTGCTCGAGACCTACGTCCCAGTCCTGATCTTCGTCCTCATCGTCCTTGGCTTACTCGGCGCGTTGGTCACCCTCAGCTTCGTTCTCGGCCCCTCCAAGCCACACAAAACCAAGCTCGCGCCTTACGAGTCGGGAATCATTCCCGACACTCCGGCGCAACGCCGACTCACGGTGCGGTTCTACCTGACGGCGATGCTGTTCATCATCTTCGACGTCGAGGCCATCTTCTTCTACCCCTGGGCGGTGCTGATGCGCCAGCTCGGATGGTTAGGCCTGATCGAGATGCTCGTCTTCATGGGCATCCTGTTCATCGCCCTGGCTTACATCTGGCGCAAGGGAGGGCTGGATTGGGAGTAGAGGAGCTCGTCGAGTCGCTCGGCAACCAGGTGCTCACCACGACGCTCGGCAAGGTGGTCGGCTGGGGACGCGGCAACTCGGTGTGGCCCGCACAGTTCGGCCTCGCCTGCTGCGCCATCGAGATGATCGCGACCGCGACCGCCGGCGTCGACATCGCCCGCTTTGGTTCGGAGGCGATGCGGGCATCGCCCCGGCAGGCCGACCTCATGATCGTCTCCGGCCGCGTCTCGCAGAAGATGGCGCCCGTCCTCCGCACCGTCTACGACCAGATGCCCGAGCCCAAGTGGGTGATCTCGATGGGCGCCTGCGCATCCACCGGAGGGGTGTTCAACAACTACGCGCTATTGCAGGGCGTGGACAAGATAGTGCCGGTCGATGTGTACATACCCGGCTGCCCGCCGCGGCCGGAGGACCTGCTGAACGCGCTGATGATCTTGCAGGAGAGGATCAAGGCCCAGGGCATCAAAGGGCCGCAGTGATCGCCGAGAACCTGGTGGTCGAGCGGGGCGTGAGCGCAGGTGACGCGTGGGTCACTGTCGAGCCCGAAAACATCAGGGCAGCGCTTCAATCGCTGAAGGACGGCGGCTACCGCATGCTGGTCTTCCTAACCTGCGTCGATCACCTCGCCGACAGCTCGCGCACGTGGCCGGCGCGTTACGAACTCGTCTACCAGCTGCGCAACTTGGACACCAAAGAGCTGGTGCGGGTGCGCGCGTTCGTCGACAGCGACCCGCCGCACATCGACTCCGTGCATGACCTGTTTCCGCCGGCCAACTGGGACGAGCGGGAAACGTACGACCTCTTTGGCATCGTCTTTACCGATCACCCCGAGCTCACTCGCATCCTGATGCCCGACGACTGGGTCGGCCACCCGCTCCGCCGCGACTACCCGGTGGGCGGCGAGGTCGTGGAGTTCTCCGAAGAGCACGCGATGTGGCAAACGGCGCCGGACGAAGCATGAGCACCGAAGGCCTGACCATCACCAAGACCGGCGAGCAAGGCGCATTCGGCGGCGAGCTGCTCACCGTCAACTTCGGGCCCCATCACCCCTCGACCCACGGAGTGCTGCGCCTGATCGTGGACCTCGACGGCGAGCAGATCCGGCGCGTAAAGCCGGTGATCGGCTACCTGCACACCGGGATCGAAAAGCAGATGGAGGCCTTGCGTTGGCAGCAGGGCGTAGTGGTCACGGATCGCCACGACTATCTGTCGCCACCTATCAACAACCTCGCTTACGCACTCGCGGTGGAAAAGTTGATGGGCGTCGACGTACCGCCGCGCGCGAATGCCCTGCGCGTGATCATGTCCGAGCTCACGCGCCTCTCCTCTCATCTCGTGTGGATGGGCACCAGCGGGCTCGAGCTCGGCGCGATGTCGATGCTCATGTACTGCTTCCGCGAGCGCGACACGATCCTCGACATGAACGAAGAGATCTCCGGCTTCCGGATGCACACGTCGTACATCCGGCCGGGCGGTGTGTTTGCGGACGCGACGCCTCGTTTCTTCGAGATGCTCGACGCGTTCATCCGCGAGATGCCGGGGCACATCGACGAGTACGAGAACCTGCTCACCATGAATCCGATCTGGCGCTCGCGCACGATCGGCGTCGGCCGGCTTTCCCCGGAGGACGCGAAGGTGCTGGGCGCGACCGGCCCGATGCTGCGCGGTTCCGGCGTCGAGTGGGACCTCCGCAAATCGATGCCGTATTCCGGGTACGAGAACTACGACTTCGAGGTCGCGACCTCAAACGACTGCGACTGCTACGGCCGCTACCTCGTCCGCATCAAGGAGATGCGCGAGGCGGTCAAGATCCTCCGCCAGGCGGTCGACAAGATGCCGGACGGGCCGATCAATGTCGACGACCGCAAGATGCTGCCTCCGCCACGCGAGGAGCTCGAAACCTCGATGGAGGCGGTGATCCACCACTTCAAGCTCTTCACCGAGGGGTACTCGGTGCCGCCGGGCGACGTGTACGTCGCGGTCGAGTCGGGTCGCGGCGAGAACGGGTGCTACATCGTCAGCGACGGCACGCACAAGCCGCGGCGCGTGAAGTTCAGGTCGGCCTCGTTCGCCAACCTGCAGGCGCTCGAGCGTATGTCGCTCAACCACATGGTCGCCGACATGATCGCGATCATCGGCACCGCGGACGCGGTGCTCGGAGATGTCGACAGGTGAGCGCTCTCTCGCCGCACCTCCTCGAGGAGATCAAGGCCCTGCCCGCGCGGTATCCGCAGCCGCGCTCGGCAGTGATGCCCGCGCTCGACCTGGCGCAGGAAGAGCTTGGCTATCTCACGCCTGAGGCGATGAGCGAGGTGGCCGTCGCGCTGCAGCTCGATCCGGGATATGTCGAAGGGGTCGCGACCTTTTACACGCTCTTCCACCTCGAGCCGATCGGCAAGCACCGTTTTTACGTGTGCACCAACCTCAGCTGCACGCTGCGCGGGGCCGAGGAGATCGTCGAGCACCTTCGCGGGGCGATCGGGGTCAAGGAGGCGGGCGAGGTGTCGAAGGACGGGCTCTTCTCGTACGAGGAGGTCGAGTGCATGGGCGCGTGCGAGTACGCGCCGATGCTGCGCGTCGACCACCGGTACCACTACGACCTGACGAACGAGAAAATCGATGCTCTCGTGGCGGAAAGGAAGTCGCCTGCCGCGGTAAGGCCAGCTTCAGCCCCTCACCCTAGCCCTCTCTCTGAGAGGGGCGCCCTGCGCGCGCCCGGCTCCGATGGGGAGAGGGAACTACCTAAACC
>DATGVE010000119.1:0-9687 GCA_035300725.1 Candidatus Eiseniibacteriota bacterium
ACCGAAGACGAGTTGATTGCGTTCTGCACCGATCGCCTGGCGGGCTACAAAAAGCCGCGGTCGATCGACTTCATGGATGAATTGCCGCGCGACCCGGCGGGCAAGCTGTTGAAGCGAAAGATCCGCGAGCCCTACTGGGCGTCCGCGGGCCGCCGGATTTAAGACAGAAGAGGCAGCAGGTACTCGAGCGAGCGGCTGATTCCGCCGAGTGGGCGGACATCGGCGGTTGGAAGCCTGGTCTCCTGGCGGAGCGTGTACCAGCCGCGATACTTCGAGCGCCGCAGCTCTTCGACGACGCGGTCGACCTTGGCGATGCCTTCGCCCAGTGGCTTGAAAAGACCCATGCCGACCGCTTCGACGTAATCCTCGCCCTGGTCGCGCACCTGCTCGGCGAGGTCCTTGTCGATGTCGTTCAGCTGCACGTGCTGGATTCGTCCCACCCCGAGCTCGAGCACCTCGAGAGGATCTGCGCCGGCGAGCATGAGATGCCCGAGGTCGAGGCAGATTCCCGCGTCGGAGCCGACCAGCAGGCGCTCGATGTCCTCGGGTCCCTGGATGGTGCTGCCGAACATCGGCTGGAAGGCCAGCTTCAGCTTGTGGCGCGCGCAAACGTGCTGGACGGATCCGATCGAGTGGAGCAGGTGCGCCCATTCGGAGTTGTCCAGCACGATTCCGTGCTTCGCCGCGCCCATGCGCTGCGGGATCGCCGAGAGGACCAGCGTCTCCGCGCCGATGGCGGACAGCCATTGCGCGTGGCCGTCGATGTGGGCCAGCTCGGCGCCGCGGATGTCGTGGTGATGGAGGATTGCGTGGACCTCACCGGCCACCACGCGGAGCCGATGCCGCTTCAGCAGCGGCCTGGTTTGATCGCTCCGGTCGGGAAGGAAGCCCGGCGGACCGGCTGTGATCGCAGCCTCGCCAACCGCGGCGGCTTCGGAGAGGACGCGTTCGGGGTCGAGCTGGTGGCCCCAACCGAGGACGTCGCTGACACCCCAGCAAACCGGTGACAGGGCCAGGCGGTGGGGCGAGCGAGGCAGCCCAATACCTCGGAGGTTTCCAACTCGTCTAGCAATCACCGCGCAGAGATTAACCTTCTAGTGAATGCCTGCTCGGCTTGGCCTTGACCTGCGCACGGCGACGCTCGATGACGCCGCAATGGTCGCCGACCTCGAAGCAACCCGCGATCCAAAGGATCCGCGCGACCCTCAAATGCTCCGGTTCTGGTGGTCGATGGCTTCGGTCGACGAGGAGACCCTGAGGCTCGTGGCCCGGCGTGGGGGCTCAGCGGTCGCCTTCGTCGGAGCCGGTCACAGACGCTGGGACTCAACCGAGCAGAGATTCGGCTCGATCCGCACGATCCTGGATTCAGAAGCCTGGACCGAAGGGGAGCTACTTTGAGCGACGAGCCTTACGGAGTGAAGGCGCTGCCCAAGCTTTACGAGGAGTGGGCGGCGAACGGGATGATCGCCAACATCGGCACGCGGATGGTCGAGGTCGCGCGCGGGAAGCTGGTGCTTTCGGGAAACCTGACCGGCGAGTCGCACGGATTCCCGACCTCGCGCGGGACCATCGTCCACGGCGGTGCGATCGCCACGCTGGCGGACGAGTCGCTCGCCTCGGTCGCTTTCACCGAAGCCGAAGAGGGCGAGACGACCACCACGGTGGACCTGAAAGTCGACTTCCTGCGGCCGGCCAAGCCCGGCCGGCTGCTAGCCCGTGCGACGCTGCGCCACCGTACCCGTCGTCTTGCTTTCTGCGAGGCCACTATTGAACAGGACGAACAGGATGGCGGAGATATCGTGGCCGAAGCCCGCGCCGTGATCGCCTACGTGAAGGCCTGACACGTGGGGGTTCCGCCAGTGCACCTTTCACCTGATGGTTTGTTTCGCTGGGATGGCACGCGCTGGGTACCAAATACCGGCGGGACCGCCAGGTCGATGCAATCCTGGCTTGCGACGACCGGCGCCATCACGGCGATCACCGCCGTAGTCGTCATCATCGCCGGCTGCGTTTTGCCCTACGTGCGCTACACCGAGGCGAGCCCGGGCGATTCGCAAACGGCATCAGTCTTCAACGGCGGCTTTCCCGGCGCGTGGGGCAACGTCCCCGAGCCGGTCCTGGTGATCGTGTTTGCGTTGGCCGCGTCGGTCTCGATCATCGCGTGGCCAAATCGGACAGCGCGGGCATTCGCGTCCGGTGCGCTCGTGGTCATGGGCGCCCAGACATTCATGCTCTTCGTCGGTTACGCCGCCGCGGCTGCTGGAAGCGGCGTGCTCCAATCCGGCAGCTTCGTCGGCCTGTTCGGTTCGTTCCTTCTTTTCGTGGGTGGTGCAATTTCGGCCGCCAGCCTGCTCACGAGACCTTCGGAGGGATCACCCGCGTCCAGCTGAGGCCTCCGTCATTGGTGACCATCGCCAGGGACGGATAGACCCGCGCCCAAGCGTGCTTCGAGTCGAACACGTGCAGCTGGTACGGAGCCGGCAGCGGCACGTCGGGCATTGTCTCCTGCCAGGTCTGGCCGGCGTCGGACGACTTCCACAACGAGCCCTTACCGATCGCCCACCAGTGCACAGCATCCTGGTAGGCGATATCGAAATAGAAGAATGCGCCTGGCGGAAGCAGGACCTCAGTCCACGTTAGGCCGCCGTCGAAGGACACGAAAGGGGTCTGGTCGGGCGGCGTGCGGCTGCACAACGCACTCAAGTTCTCGCACACGGGACCGACCGATGCGAGGACCGTCACGCCTGATCCAGGGAGCAGGTTGACCTGCGTGGCTAAGTAGAAGGTGCCGTTGTACACCGGATAGCTCGCACGTGGGCGTGGGACCTCGACCCGGGACCAGGAGACGCCGCCATCCATCGACGTGTAGACGTGAGGGCGACTCGCCGGAGTTTCGTACACCCCGACCCAGGCCTCGGCGCCTCGCACGACCGTTGGTCCGTACCCGTCCAGGGGCAAGTTCGGAGACCGGCTCCAGGTGGCGCCGCTATCGGCGGTTGTGTACACCGTCTGCGCTGTGTACCGAACGCTGGGCAGGACGAACGCCGAGCCATGACGTGCGTCGGTGAACGTGATGCGGTATGTCCTGTCGTCTGGAATCACCGCCTCGGCCCAGTGGGCGCCCCCGTCGCTGGTGCGGTAAAGGCGGTGGCGAACGTTGGTGACCATGAATCCGTGGGTCGTGTCGACGAACTGAATACTCTCGACGACGTTGCCCAGCACTCGGCTCGCCTGGCGCCAGTGTTTGCCGCCATCCGCCGTTTTGAAGACCGTCGTCTCACCCGCGACGGCGATCGCCGCCCAGCCCACCGATGGGGACGCGAAGTCGTACATCGTCTGGAAAGTCCACGGAGGCGATTGCGCGGTGGAGTCCAATTTGGCTGAGGTGTTGTTCGGGCCAGCAGTCCCGCTCAGATGCAAGGCGGGGGCCAGATACGCAAGGCTCGCCACCACGATGGCGAGCAGCGAGAAGGCGATCAGCCCGACCGCCCGCCGCTGCCGCGGCGTAAGCCGACTTGCCGTACTCCCCGGCTCCATCGCCTAGATTGTGGACGGACATGGTTCGACCGGCGACGATCGGAGATGCGGCGGAGATTGCGCGCGTGAACGTCGCGACCTGGCGCAGCGCCTATCGCAACCTGCTGCCGGATGACTTTCTGGCCGCACTCACCGAAGCCAACTACGCCGAGCGCTGGACACGCCTGATCGGCGAGGGATCGGGTCGTGTGTTCGTGGCGGAGGAGCCGGACGGAATCGTCGGCTTCGCTTCAGGCGGGCGCGAGCGCGCGGGGGAGCACGGCTTTGCGGGCGAGCTCTACGCGATCTACGTCCTGGATGCCGCCGAGAGGCGCGGGCACGGGCGCGAAATGGTGCGCGCGGTGGCCGGCGCGCTGCGCGAGATGAATATTCCGGACATGATCGTGTGGGTGCTGCGCGACAACGTTCGAGCGCGCGGGTTCTATGAGCATCTCGGCGGCACCTACGTGCGCGCCCAGCCGATCACGATCGGGACGACGACGCTCGAGGAGGTCTCCTACGGCTGGCGCAGCCTCGACGACATTCGCTACTGATTGATTCCCTCTCCCCTTCAGGGGAGTGGGTTGGGCGGCGGCGGCGGCATCTGCTTGAAGGCGAAGTTCCCCGCGAAGCGGGACGATCT
The DNA here is from genome assembly GCA_035300725.1 of Candidatus Eiseniibacteriota bacterium. Taxonomy (GTDB): domain Bacteria; phylum Chloroflexota; class Dormibacteria; order Dormibacterales; family Dormibacteraceae; genus Palsa-870. The sequence continues at coordinate 4,160 of DATGVE010000119.1, forward strand.
GGATCGGGTTTGCAACCGCCATGTTCAGCGCACCTCGGTCGCCTGCTGGGCTCGAACGGCAGCCGGCCTCAACGCCGTGCTCGCGCCCAGCAGGCACAGCACGGTGATGGCCAGGAACGCGTAGGTCGGGCTGAGCGCGAACAGGGCGCCGCCGCCGAGGGCGCCGGCGATCTGGATCAACGTCTGCGCGGTCTGGAAAACGCCCTGCGTGCGCCCCTGCTGGCCCGCCGGCGCATTGCGGCTCACCTCGGCCATAAGGCTGGGGCCGCCTGAGACCGTGAATATGCCCTCGATCAAACCCAGCGCGATGAGCCACGGCACCGACGCGATGAATGGATACAGAGCCGCGAAGAACGCGGTCCCGATCAAAGTGACCACAACGAGGCGGCGCGCGCCGATGCGGTCGCCAAGAGCGCCGGCGCGCGCGCTCAGAAGTACTGCTGGAATCGCAAACGTGACGAACGAGACGCCGACCGCCAGCGTATTCGCCCCCCGAAAGGTCATGTAGAGGGGCCAGATCGTGTCGTAGGTGCCGATCATGTAGTGCGTCCCGGCGCCCAGGAAGATAAAGGGCATGAGTTGCTTAATGATGCGAAGCGCCCCAACCGGCGCGCCGAGCGTCGCTTCCGCCCGGACATTCGGCAGCCGCGACAGCGCCACCGTGGCGACCGCGCAGACACACGCGGACACGACGAACACCGCGCTCAGATTGAAGAGAGCGATGAAGCCTCCGATCCCCGGGCCGATCACCATGCCGGCCATCGAGGTCGACTGCAAGAGGCCGAACGCCCGGCCGCGATCGCCTGGTGGTGTCAGGTGCCCGATCAGTCCGTTCGCGGCAGGCCAGTAAGCGCCCGCTGCGGCGCCCTGTAGAGCGCGAACAGCCACAAAGGCCGGCAGCGGCAGCGGTAGAAGGTAGGCGAGGAAAAGCACCGAGTACGCCGACATGGCGCCAAGGAGGACGGGGCTGGTGCCCCACCGGTCCGCGGCCCAGCCTGCCGGGTAGCGGATCAACGCGCTGGCCAGGATGCCCGCCGCGAACACGACGCCGATGAGGGCAGGCGAGCCGCCGCGCCGGCTGATGAAGATCGGCAGCAGAGGGAGGAAGAACCACAGGCCGATCTGAGTCAGCAGGTTGCCGGCGTAGAGCGTCCACAGCGTTCGTCTGTGCATCGGTATCGGGAATACTCTGCCAAAGTGCTAGATAAGATCGAGTGGGACTTGATCCCCTCATCGCCTCATCCAGCTCACATGCACATGGCTCTGGATGAGGTGCTCCTGGAGCAGGTGATCGCGGGCGCGCGCCGGCCGACGATGCGGATCTGGGAGTGGATCGAGCCCGCCCTGGTGATCGGCTCGCATCAATCGGTGCTCAACGAGGTCGACGGCGTCGTCGCGCGCCAGCTCGGCTTTGTCGTGACGCGACGCATGAGCGGCGGCGGCACGATGCTGTGCGAGCCCGGCCGGACGATCACGTATTCGATGTACGTGCCCGAATCAGTAGTCGCCGGCATCTCGTTTCGCAAGTCCTACGCGCTGCTCGACGACTGGGCGGTGCGAGCTTTTGTCGATATCGGCATTCCTGCCGCATATCGCGAGATCAACGACATCATCTCGCCCCGAGGCAAGATCGCGGGCGCCGCGCAGGCGCGCCGGCGAGGGTTCGTCCTGCACCACACGACGATCGCCCACGCGATGGACGTGGAGCTTTTGCCTCGGCTCATCCGGGTCGGCCGGCCTTCCCTCGCGACCACCGGCGTGCGGAGCGCGGACAAACCCGTGTCGCCGCTCTCGTGGTTCACATCGCTTTCGTGCGCCGCGGTCGCGAGTCACCTGGAGCAGTACTTCTCTCGAACGTTCCACGTTCAACAAAGTGAGATTGCCGCCGCGGAGCTGGAAGTGGCGCATCGGCTGGCCGCGACGAAATATTCGACACCTGCGTGGGTGAACCGGCTGCCCTGATTTGCGACCCGGATGGAAACCTGTTAGGTCTGACGCAGATCGGGTGAGAGCCATCTCCTGGCCTCGGCGACCGTCGCGAAGTACCGGACCTCGAGCATGGTGCTCCGAACTCGACTCAACACGTCTTCGATGCTCATCATCGCCAGCGCGCTCTCCGGGATGACGATAGCCAGCCTCCTCAGACCTGCCGCGAGTGCTTGCGGGAACCACTCCTGGTTGACCCAGTCTTGATCCGGCTGCGGAAGCGCTAGCTGCTTGAGACTGTCGACAAGCCCTCGGGAAGCGTGGTGCTTCTTTATGGCACCTAGTCCTGCGTCGAGCGTGGCCATGAATTGAGCCCGGTCCGCCCGGCCCTGCCACTCGGTGGAGACGGCCTGGATCGCCGAGTCCCATTTCACGATCGCCACGCCCGGGTGGTTGAAGTAGACCTCGTCGTGACTTGTCGTTGCCACGGTGAATGTATACGCGAGAGTCCTCGTCTTTACGCCAGCCGAATGTACGGGCCCGATACTGCCGTGAGGGTTAGCGCGATGCCTCCCAGTCTCCGATCAGGTCCCCACTCTGCTGGACGTGCTCGCGATAGTGATCGCGCAGCCACTCGATCACATCTTCGGGGCTGGTTGGAAACGGGTCCTGGCCCGCGCCGTAGACGACGGCACACTTGCGTGGCCAGTCGGCCTCGGGCAGCCGCATGACCGCCGATACGACGGCCACGTGCAAGCGCCCCATCTCGTCAAGTGCCTTCATTCGGTCGCGGGCCTCGAGCCCGGCCTTTGCCTTCTCGCCGGCGGCCTCGGCGTCGCCGGGCCCGTCCTGTGGACCCAGCTGCGCGAAGCCGCCAGCGATCATGCCGTCCATCACGCGCCGGTAGTGGGTGAGCACCCAGTTGACGTGGACCTGCAGACCGCCCAGGGCGTAGTCGTCGCCGGGTTTCAGGTACGCGAGAGCGCCGTCGGGCACGTGCGCGAACGCGGCCTCCCACTCCTTGCGCGCGGCCTCGAAGTCCGCGAGCCCGGCGTCCCGCCTCATCAGCTGAAGTAGTTGTGCGCCTGCAAGTAGGCCTTGGCCGCGGCGTCGGCGTCCTGGTGCTGGAGCTCCACCTGCGCGTTCAAGTTGATCAGGTCCGCGGTCGTCAGCCCGTTGCTGACCGCGTTGAGCACCTTTTCCACCTCATCGGAGGCGATTTTCGAGCGAAGGATCGGCACCACGTTGTCGGCATTCTGAAGGTGCTTGTCGTCCGCCAAAACAACCAGCCCGAGGCTCGCCAGGTCGGCATCGCTCGTGAACACCAATCCAACCTGGATGTCGTTGTTCTTGAGCGCCGCCCGGGTCAGCGGACCGTCGGTGTCGAGCGGCTTGAACGATTTGAACTTGATGCCGTACGTCTTGTCCAGCCCGACCTGGCAGAAGGGCCGCGTTGGGCACTCCGGGCCTGCGCCCAGCACAAGCTGATTGCCGATCGGTGTCAGGTCGGACAGTTTGGTGGCGTTGTACTTGGTCGTGTTGGCTTTGGTCATCGCGAAGCCGTTCTGGTCCTGCGCCGAGGATGGCGCGAGCGCCAGCAACCCAAGCGGTTGGAGACGGCTGTTCAACTTTGTGACTGTTGCATTGACATCGCCCGTCGCTTCGCCGGCGTTGCTGTTGTAGTACTCCAGGTCGGTCGCCGCGTAGCCGATGTAGAGGTCGATCTGGCTCGACTTGATGGCGGGCGCCACGACCTCGCGGCTGCCGAGATTCGGCTTGTAATTGACGGTGTAGCCGTCATGAGCCAGGGCCTGTCCGTAGAGCTGCATGAGAACGGTGCCTTCCGAGAACTTGAAGCCGGCGATCGTGAGAGTCGGTTTGGCCGCCGGCGCGGGCGTGCCGCCGCAGGCCGCGATCGAAATCACAACCGCGACGACGGTCGCGAGGTAGGCTGGGCGCAGTTTCCAATTCATGCCGATGTGTCCCCCTTTAGGTGGCTGATCCAGGCAATGCAACAGCCGCCGCCTACTGATTCTTCCACTAAGCCACCTTGAAGGTGGTGGCCCGATGGGCCGTGGGAGCTCGCAGGAGGCGAATCCCACGAGGCACAAGCAGCCGCTCAGCGCCCGCCAACGCGAGCTCGGTCGCAAGCGCCAGGAGGGCCACCAGGATGGCCCCGGCGAACAGCTTCGTGTAGTTCCCTTGGTCTAGGCCGTCGATGACATAGCGCCCGAGGCCTCCGCCCGCGATCAAGGCCGCCAGCGTCGCCGTAGCGACCACCTGGACCGCGGAGGTGCGGACGCCGGCCATGATGAGGGGTACCGCTAGCGGTAACTCGACACGGAGGACCTGAGCGAGCTCGCGGTAGCCCATGCCGCGGGCGGCTTCCTTGATGTCGGCGTCGACCTCGCGCAGCGCGACGTAGCTGTTGGTGACCATCGGCGGGATGGCCAGCGCGGTCAGCGAGATGATGATCGGAAGATCGCCGAGGCCGAACACCTGGAAGGCGATCACGAGCATGCCGAACGACGGCACCGCGCGCCCAACATTGGAGACGTTGATCGCGAGGTTGCCGAATCGCCCGTAGTGGCCGAGGAGAATGCCGATCGGGAGGGCGATCAAAGCTCCGATCAGCACGCATTCGGCCGACAGCTGTACGTGCTGGACCAGGCGAATCGGAATGCCGTCCGGCCCGCTCCAGTGCAGTGGATCGAGGAACCACCGGATGACATTGGCGAGCGTTGACATCTAAGCCGTCCGCGCCCATGGCAGTGACAGCCGCTGCGCGGCCGCCAGCGACAGGTCGGCGACGAGCGCCATGACAATCGAAAGCACGGTCGCGACCACAAGCGGGGTGTGGAAGTTGCTCACCAACCCCTCGAGGATCAGCTCCCCGAAACCGCCGAGGCCGATGACCGCGGTGATGGTGACCAGGCCGATCGTCGTCACAGTCGCGACGCGGATTCCCGCGAAGATGGCGGGGAGCGCCAGCGGGAGCTCGATGCGTAGAAGCCGGGCGAGCGGCCGGTAACCCATGCCATCGGCGGCGTCGAGGACGTCCTTCGGAACGCTCTCGAGCCCGACCATGACGTTGCGTATGAGGATCAGCACCGTGTAGCTGACAAGCCCGATCTCGGCCGTAAGCACGCTGAGGCCGGTGTAGGGGATCAGCAGAGAGAACAGGGCAATCGACGGGATCGTGTACAGAATCCCCGAGACGGTCAGAACCGGGTTTCGCAGCAGACCCCAACGGTGGGCCGCCACGCCAAGCGGCAGCGAAAGCGCGGTTCCGATCACGACCGCGATCGCCGTCAGCAAGGCGTGCTGCTCCAGCGCGGCGAGGAAGAGCGGCCCGTGGGTCGAGAGCCAGTCCCAGTTGATCCACGGATCGACGATGTCGAGAAATACCCGGCCCGCCATTCAACTACGGTAAACGACGCGGTGATCCGCTTGGAGCACGTCAGCAAGGAGTTTCCCGGCGGGTCGAACGCGGTCCTCGACCTGACGCTCGACATCCCGACCGCGCAGACGTGCGTGTTGATCGGGCCGTCCGGGTGCGGCAAGACGACGACCCTGCGGATGATCAACCGGCTGATCGATCC
>DATGVE010000120.1:0-10426 GCA_035300725.1 Candidatus Eiseniibacteriota bacterium
CGAGGAGCTCCGCCGGCTTGGTGCCGATGTCGTGTCACAGCACGCTTTTGATGCTGAAGCAATTGAAATGTCGGACGGCCTGCCCGTGCTCCATACCCTCCACATGCCGCCGATCTCGAATCGGGTCCTGGGCGAAGTCCTTAAGAGCCGAAGCGCATTTGCCACTGTGTCGGAATCGTGCCGGCGCGCGTGGGCGATGGCAGGCGCCAGTCAGGTGAGCGTCATACGCAACGGAGTGCCGGCATTCACCGTCGAACAGGTCCCGATCCGCAAAGATGCCCTGTTGGCAGGCCGGATTTCACCCGAGAAGGGATTCGAAGACGGCATCGCGGCTGCGCGCGCGATCGGTTTGCGGCCAGTTGTTGTGGGGGTGCCTTACGACCGGAGCTACCAGCTCGACCTTAGTGCTGCGGTTGTTCTACCTCCGCAGCCGCGATCCAAGCTGTGGCAGTTGATGGCCGGAGCGTCGGTCACTCTGCTGCCCGTGCACTGGGATGAGCCATTTGGGATGGTCTGCGCCGAAGCCCAGATGGCAGGCTGTCCGGTCGCCGGGTACGCTCGCGGAGGATTGGTTGAGATTGTTGAACAGGGCGTATCAGGCTTCTTGAGCGAACCCGGCGATGTCAAAGGCTTGGCAGAGGCCGCCCTCGCTGCTGTCAAGCTCGATCGGGCGGGCGCTCGCGCATCCGCAACAAACCGCCTCAGCCTCGATGCGTCGCTTGACGCTTACGAGACTGCTCTGGCGGCGGTGGCCGGTTGATCGCGGTCGTCACCGGTGGATCGCGCGGAATTGGGGCAGCGGTCATGCGAGACATGACGGCTCGCGGTTACGACTGCCGCGACCTGAGTAGAACGTCGGGTTACGACGCGGGCAACGAAGCATCGGTCAACCGATTCTTCAGCGAGTTGAATCGACTCGATGTGCTGGTGAACAATGCCGCGATCCTCGAGCTGGCCTCAATAGTCGACATGAAGGTCGAGACGTGGGACGAAGTGATACGAGTCAATCTGAGGGGTGCGTTCCTCTGCTCGCAAGCCGCGTTCCGTCTGATGGGGCGTGGCGGCGCGATCGTGAACGTAAGCAGCCTGTCTGGTGTTTCCGGGACCGATAAGTTTCCGAGGATGTCCGCTTATGCGGCGGCGAAGTCGGGATTGGCTGGACTGACCGAGGTCCTGGCCGTCGAAGGTAGACCCCTCGGGATTCGCGTCAACGCGGTCAGCCCGGCCAGCGTTGCCACCGAGATGGGCCGCATTGCAGGCATCAGCCAGGAGCCCCTTTCGCCTGAGGAGGTCGCTCGTGTCATCGGCTGGCTCGCGACATCCGACTCGGCTCCGTTAACCGGCGCCAATATTCGGATCGATCCGCCAGCGCGTGGGTAGCGCCTTGTCGGTGGTAATAGTTGGGGCAGGGGTCGCCGGTGCCAACGCAGCGCTTGAGCTCGGCCGCCTGGCCCCCGATGCTCACGTCACCCTCATCGGTTCGGAACCGCATCTACCGTATCAGCGCCCGCCACTATCCAAAGGATTTCTTCGGGGCACCGAGCCGTTCGATGCCGCGCTCGTTGCGCCCCGCAGCGAATACGAGCGGCTGGGAGTCGATCTCGTGCTCGGAAGGAGGGTGGTCAAGCTTGAACCGGAATTCAAGCGGATTCGCCTCGAAGGCGATGAAGTCGTTCCTTACGACCGAGTTCTGATCGCCACCGGCGGCCGCAAGCGCCGCCTGCCGTTTCCAGGCTCAGACCGAGAAGGCGTCTTTGATCTGCGCACAGTGGAAGACTCCGAACGAATCCAGGCAGCGGCTCGCGCCGGGCGGCGAGTCGTGGTGATCGGCCTTGGCTTCATCGGCTGCGAAGTGGCGGCGTCCCTACGAATGCTTGGGCTCGAGGTGACCGCCATCGATCCGGCGCAGGCCCCGCTCCTCCGCGTTCTCGGGCCCGAAGTTGCCGGCGTGATCACCGGACTCCACCAAACGCGCGGGGTGCAGCTGGTGCTGGGTGACGGCGTCGATCGGCTTGAGGGTGGCGAACGAGTCGAGCGCGTCGTCACCAAGTCCGGCAGGCAATTCGAATGCGATTTTGTGGTCGCAGGCATCGGTATCGACCCCGAGATCGACCTCCTCAGGGCAGCCGGCGCGCGGATCTTGAACGGCGTCGCAGTTGACGAGTATTGCCGGACCAGCCTGCCTGACGTCTATGCGGCGGGAGACATCGCGGACCACGCTCACCCACTGTTTGGACGCATTCGAGTCGAGCACTACAACAACGCCGAAAAGCAGGGACGGTCGGCTGCGGCATCGCTCTTGGACCGGGGCGGGCCATACGACTACGTGCACTCCTTTTGGAGCGACCAGTTTGACCGCACCCTCGAGTACGTCGGTTTCGCTGCGGAATGGGACGGCATCACGGTAGAGGGCTCGCTTCGGGATCTGGATTTCGTAGTTCGCTATATGCGAAGGGGCGAGGTGTTGGCTGCTGCAGCTATGGGCCGCGGCGGCGACCCTGAGAGCGACGAGCCCGGTGAACTCAAGAACATCGCAAGTCAAATCCGAGCCCGACGCGAGAAGCTTATCGACCATGCCCCGCGTAACTCGGAGGCGAGGCAGTAGACAGGCCGGCAACAGAGAAGGCTCAGGTCCCTGGTCAACGCGAGTCGAAGGAGCTCTCGATACGACGCGGTCGGTGCGGAGGCAGATCCAGGCTTCGGTGGGGCGATGCGGTTCTAGTAAGCCGCGGCCGCCGCCAGATCTCCGCATGAGATGCTCGGTCCGTTGGCCGGGGCGCTGAAGTCTGGGCCGTGGTGGACGTTGACATACCATCCGCCCGCCGGAACCGAATAGTCTGCGGGCACGGTGCTCTGCACGGTAGTGGCCCCAGACGAGTCGGCGATCACCTGTTGAAGCGCATATGCGATGCCACCGGGCTTGGCGCACGCACCGGTGTGCACGTGAGAAATATGGCTCGAGTTGGGCGTCATGCCGGTCAGCTTGATCGTGACTATGAAAGAACCGGTTCCCTTGACGATCTTGCCTGTGCCGGCGACCCCGCTGCCGTTCTGAGCGGCCATGGTGAAGCTGATCGTTGGTGTTGGTGATGCCGAGTTAGTAGCGGTGCCTCCGCCACCGCAGGCGACGAAAACGAACAGGCTCGAGATGGCAAGAACCAGATTGCGCATGTGCGAGGCACCTCCGTGAAGGATTCGTTCGTCTCAGACAGCGTTACCGTTCTGAGTTACATCATTGAGACGCAGGGTGCCGGTCACCCTCCAGGGCTCTGGCCTCCACCGATTCATCCATCGCGGAGTCTCCGCGACAAAGCCTCAGCGAGTTACTGAATCGGGAACGGCGGTTGCCACCAGTGAGGCACGTCGTCGACCTCGATAGCGCTCACCCATTTGACCCACCAGAAGCCGCGCCCTTCCGGCACGACCAGGCGCGCCGGGAAGCCGTGTCCTGGGTCCAACGCCTGGCCACCGAAGCGGGTGGCCAGCAAAAGGGAGCTCGCCCGATCGATCGGGAAGCGGCGGTAGTAGCCGGTGATCGAGACAACACGGATGGTCATGCCGTCGGCGTTTCCGATCAGGCGATCCAGCCGGGCGCCGGCCCACTCCTGGGTCGAGAAGAAGCCGCCGGTGCAGTCCAGCGTCGCTGTCAGTCGGTCGTCGAAGGCGATGAGCTCGTCAAACGACCACTCGCGCCCGCCCGCAGGCAGCCGCCACGCATGCCCGTCGATCTGCGGAACCGCATCGAACATCCATGAGCTGACGGGCATCAGGCCTGGCTGGTATGAGCCGGCCTCGTACGAGCCGGTGAAGCGGCGTGCTGCGCCTGGCATTCCGATCGCCCTGACCACTACCTCGCTTCCCGCATAGGCCACAGCCGCCCCGGCGACGATGGCCCCAACACGAAGCACGCTGCGCCGGGAGAGATCGGTAGGGCGGACCCGGACACGCCGCGCGGCCACATGCCAAATCGCGAGCGGTACCGCGGCGATCGCGGCCCCAACGTGAAAATCCATCGCGCTGAGTGGACCCCAATTGACGAGCAGGCCGGTGGAGTGGAGGAGGCCGGCCACCAGCGAGATAAGCACGAGGATGCCGAAAAGGACGGATGCCCACCGGCCAGGCCGCTGCCGGGCGACTCCGCGCCGTGCGATCATCGACTTCCAGGGCAGCAGGGCGAGTATCGCGAAGCCACCCGCCGCGTGAACGACGAGCGACCACCGCGCCGGCCCGGTCGCGAAGGCGAACGCGAGCCAGCCGGTGATGAAGGCGACGGCCAGGAAGGCGAGCAGGGCGAGGTTGGTGCGCGCCCCACGCGCGATGCCAACCGGCCGCCACGCCGACGTTCGCGCGCTCATCGTCTGAGCCTACGACCCGAGGAATCGAGCCGCAAGCGGTTCCTGTTGCAGCTAGTCCGCGAGGATGTATTCCGTTGTGTGGAGATGATGAGCGAGCGCCGCCAGAGCTCCGTCCTCATCGCGCTCTTCGATCGCGTCGACCAGCCGCTCGTGCTCTTGAAGGACGCGGAACAGGTGACCTGGATCGCGTCGTGCCCTCATCTGCATCAGGCGGACGAACCCTCGCAGCTGGTTCAGGAACTGGGGCACGAGCTGGAGCCCCGATCGCTCCGAGATCGCTATGTGCAATTCCTCGTCGCAGTCAACGAAATTATCGTCCTCGCCGGCCTCAGCAAACCTTCGCTGGCGTCTGAGCAGCGTTCGCAAGTGGTCGAAATCGTCATCGCTCATGTGCTGGCACGCGTGGATCACCGCGACGCGCTCGAGTGCCTCGCGCACGGCGACCAACTCAGCGCGCTGTACGGGCGACAGGTTGCGTACGACCATCTGGCGGCGGGGCCCGGCCTCGAGCAGGCCCTCCTGGAGTAGGGCGTAGAGCGCATGCCGGACGGGAGTCTTCGACATTCCCAGGGATTCGGCGATCGACCCCTCAGTGAGAATCGTTCCGGCCTCCAGCTTCTGCCGGAGTATCTCCCGGCGCAGATGCTGGTACGCCTGCTTGGCCAGCCGCCCCGATCCTGCGGGCTCGAATCGATTGTTCACGGCGAAACCCCGGGGACGACTGCATAGGGATGGGAGACGGCCGGTTTTTCGTGCAGCCAGCACGCAACCTCGCGGCCGCCATCCTTCGCGGCGAGATAGGGGACATCGGTGAGGCATCGGTCCATCACGCGTGGGCATCGCGGATGGAAGCGACAGCCTGACGGCGGCCGCGCGGGATCCGGAATCTCGCCCGGCAGGGCCACCGGCAGAAGGCCGGCGCCGTCCGCGTGCGGGATCGAGTCGATAAGCGCCTGCGTGTAGGGATGCATCGGCGCTTTCCACAGCTCGGCGGTCGGAGCGGTCTCGACAACGACGCCGAGGTACATGACCGCGGTGCGGTGGGCGACGTGGCGGACGATGGCGAGGTCGTGCGAAATCAGCAGCATGCCGACATGCAGGTCCCTTGCCAGCTCGACGAGAAGGTTGGCCACCTGCGCCTGAACCGATGCGTCGAGGGCGGACAGAGGCTCATCCAGCACGATCATCGCCGGATCGGCTGCGAGCGCGCGCGCAATCGCGATCCTCTGCCGTTGTCCACCGCTCAGCTGGTGCGGAAATCGCCGAGCCATGCTTGCCGGCAGTCCCACCCTGCGGAGGAGTTCCTCAACCCGATGAGGAAAGCTCGATCGCGCCTGCGTCCGGCCGATCGCGAGAGCGTCCGCGACCTGGGCGCCGACCGTCCGGCGCGGATTGATCGACTCGTACGGATTCTGGAACACGAGCTGGAGCCGGCGTTCGCGGGTCGGACGTGCGCGGCGTCCGAGGACATGCACTTTCTGGCCCTCGAACATCACGCTTCCCCCCGCTGTCGGGACCAGGCCCACCGCCGCCCTGGCAAGCGATGTCTTGCCGCAGCCGGTTTCGCCAACCAGGCCGACGATCTCGCCCGCCTCGACATTCAGGCTCGCGCCGACCACCGCGGGCACGGGCGTGCCGTCGCGGCGCTGATACACGACCTCCACATCGCGAAGCTCGAGCAGGCTCATCGCGCGAGGCTCGCGACCAGTGGATCCACCGGGCATGCCATCTCCTGCCCATCGTCGATTTGCAAAAGCGGTGGGACGGAGGTCGCACAGGAAGGCCTCATGTAGTGGCAGCGCGGGTGAAACGCACATCCCGAGGGCCGCGACTCCGGTCCGGCAGGCTCGCCCGCGATCGGCACGAGGGCTCTGTCGCTCGCCTCCGGATGCGGCAGCGAGTCGATGAGTGCCCTCGTATAGGGATGCCGCGAACGCGTCATCACCTGCGCGGTGCGACCCGACTCGACGACTCGGCCCGCGTACATCACGGTGACCGTGTCGGCCAGCGCTGAGAGGACTCCGAGGTCGTGCGTGATCAGCATCACCGCCAGGTCCTTTTCCTGGCACAGTCGGTAAAGCAAGCGCAGGATCCCTGCCTGCACCGTCACGTCGAGTGCCGTCGTCGGCTCGTCGGCGATCAGGAGCCGCGGTTCGCAGGCAAGACCGATGGCGATCTGGATTCGCTGCCGCATCCCGCCGCTGAACTGATGCGGGTAGCCGCGCAGGGCGGCTTTGGGATTGGGGATGCGCACGTCGGTCAGCAGCTGGACCGCCCTCTCGACCGCCTCTTTGTGGCTCATGCCCAGCTGGTACCGGAGGTGCTCGGTGAGCTGACGCTCGATGGTGAGCATTGGGTGCAGCGAGGAGACCGGGTCCTGAAACACCATCGCGACCTCGCGGCCGCGAGTCCGCCGCCGCTGCCGGTTCCCCATCGTCAGCAGGTCACGGCCGTCCAGGATCGCCGACCCACCCGCGCGCGCTCCCGCCGGAAGCAGCCCGAGCAGCGCCAGCGCTGTGATCGTCTTCCCGCTTCCGCTCTCGCCGGCCAGCCCGAAGACCTGGCCCGCAGCGATCTCGAAGCTGACGCCATCGACAATGGACAAGGGGCCGCTTGCCGTATCCAAAAAGACGCGAAGGTCTCGCACGCTGAGGAGTGGCTTCATGCGCCCCGCGCCTTGATGATCGCCTTCGGGTCGAATACGTCGCGAAGGCTGTCGCCAAGCAGGTTGAACGCCAGCACTACGCTCACGATGGCAAAGCCGGGGAAGACGCCGATCCACCAGGCCTGGAAGTGTTGGGCTCCGGTCGAGACCATCGATCCCCATTCGGCTGTGGGGGGGCGGGCGCCAAGTCCCAGGAAGGACAGCCCGCTGAGAAGCAGGATCGCGCTGCCAATCTCGAGGGCGGCGAGAACGATCACCGGTCCGGCTACGTTTGGCAGCACGTCCACGATGAGCGCGCGGTGTGTGGGCGAGCCGAGGAGCCGCCCGACGGCGACGTATTCCGACTGCATGGTTGTGCGAACAAGTCCTCTGACCACTCGTGCGTGGCCGGGCCAGGAGACCAACACCACCGCGAGCACGGCATGGAAGAGACTCGGCCCTAGCGCTGCGACAACAGCCATCGCCAGCAGGATCGTCGGGACCGCGAAAACAAAGTCCGCGGCGCGCATCACAAGCTCGTCCACCCACCCGCCGAGGTAGCCGGCGAGCCCGCCAAGGGTCCCGCCGATGGTGAACGCAAGCGCGACCAGCAGCATGGCGAGTGGGATCGAGATGCGAGCGCCCCACAGCACGCGCGAGAACACGTCCCGGCCGAGCTCGTCGGTACCCATGAGGTGCGCCGCGGACGGCGGGTCGTAAAGCGCGATCCCCTGCGCCAATGGATCCTGCGGAGCTGCCACAGGCGCGATCACCGCGATCGCAAACCAGAAAGCTGCGATGACGAGCCCGACGATGGTCACAGGTTGCCTCCAGGCACCGGGTATCCGGCGCCACGTAGAGAGCGGCCTGCGGAGGACGGCGCTCAAGCGACTCGAATCCTCGGGTCGACCACGCCGTAGAGGATGTCGACGACCATGTTGACCAGGATGTAGACGATCGCGACGAAAAGCATCACGCCCACGATCGCCGGAAGGTCGAGACCCGTCGCGCTGCGGTACGAATACTGGCCGATTCCCGGCCACGAGAAGATGTTCTCCACCAGGACGGTTCCGGTCATGACGTTGCCGAAGGCGAGCCCAACCACCGTCAGGATTGGCGGAGATGCCGCTCGCAGGATGTGCCGGAACACCACCGTCACCTCGGGCAGCCCCTTGGCGCGCGCGGTGCGGACGTAGTCGTTCTCGAGCACCTCGAGCACTGCCGAGCGGGTGAAGCGGGCGAAGAGCCCCATGTTGATGGCGGCAAGCACGCAGGCGGGCAGGATCAGGTGCTGGACGCTGTTGACGAAGACATCGAGCTGGCCCGCCGCCAGCGCGTCGATCGTGAACAGTCCGGTCAGGTGGGGCGGTGGCAGCACGGCGGCATCGAGGCGGCCGCTTCCGGGAACCCAGCTCAGCTTGTAAAAGAAGACGAAGAGCGCCACCAGGGCGAGCCAGAACTGCGGCGTGGACATCCCTCCCAGGGACACGACACGGATGACCTGGTCGGCGAGCCGATTGCGCTGGGTGGCGGCGATCACGCCAAGCGTTATGCCGAGCACGATGGCGAGCGCCATCGCAGTGATCGCGAGCTCAGCGGTCGCGGGGATGTACTCGGCGAGGTCGGTGCGCACCGCCCGCCGGCTCTGCTCAGATTCGCCCAGGTCGCCATGAAGAAGGTGGCCCAGATACACCACGTACTGGACCGGCACCGGCTTGTCGAGCCCGAAATGCTCTCGGTAGAGCTTCACCGCGATCGGGTCGGAAGATGCCCGGTCTCCGAGGTTCGCGACAGCGGGATCACCCGGCACGAGGTGGGTGAGGACGAAAGCCATCACGGACACCCCCAGGCATAGGAACACCAGCGCGATGAGACGCCGCCCTATGAAGAAGAGGAGTGGATGCTGGGAGCGGCGCCTGGCTAGCGCCGCTCCCAGTGAATCAGCTCGTGCCGATCGAGGCGAAGTCGAGGTACCAGACTGGGCTGTAAATGACATTGGTGAGGTTCTTGGTGGCTACCACCGACTGCCCGGGCTGAATGAGCGGCAGCATCGGGCTCTTCTGGTTGAGCAGGGTCTGGAGCTGCTGGTAGAGCTGGCCACGTGTGGCATTGTCCGGTGTCGCGCCGGCCTTGGCGCCGAGCGCCTCGATGTCCGGGGCAGCGCCGGCAAGCCAGCCCGCGCGCTTGCCGACCAGCTGGCCGGGCAAGAACGCCTGATAGTTGTTGGGGTCAGGGAAGTCAGGCGCCCAGCCGGCGAGGCCGAGCCTGTACTTGGCGCCGCGATAGTTCGGCGTCGCGATCGAGCTGGGCTGACCGTTGAGGTTGACGGTAATGCCAACCTCGGCGAGGTTGGCCTTGATCTTGGCGGCAAGCGAGTCGTTGAGGCCGGTGCTGCTGATCGTGTAGTCGAGGTCGATGGTGGGATTGGTCACACCGGATGCCTGAAGTTCGCTTTTCGCTTTGGTCACGTCACGCTTGACCGCCTGCGACTGCGGAAGGGCGCCGAGGAACTGGGACGGGACGACGCCAGGCGCTTGAGCCGCTCCCGCGCCCGCCACGCTGATCAAGCCCTGGTAGTCGATGCCATAGCGGATCGCGTTGACGAAGTGCTCGTTGGCACAAGCGGCGTAGGTCTTGATGTTGCAGAACGCAAAAGTGATGTTCGGCGACGTGAAGCTCGACACGTTCAGCGCGCTGTTGCTCGTGAGGCTGGCCGCCTGGTCGCCGGACAGGCTGAGCTCGATCTCGTTCGATGCCTTCTGAATCTCGATCTGCTGTGTCGCGGCGGCAACGTTGCGGAAGATGATCGTTCCAAAGTTGGGCTTGTTCGGCCCCCAGTACTTGGAGTTCGCCTTAAGCACCACCTGCGAGGTGCCGACCGACGACATCACGTAGGGACCGCTGCCGACCGACTGCGTGCTCAGGAAGTCCTTGGCGGTGTCGGCCGTTGCGGCATCCTTGGCGGCGCTTCCGCCATGCGCTGTGAGCAGCTTCGAGTTGATGATGCCGAGTGCGGGGTTCGTGACGATGAATGGGATGGCCGGGTTCGCGACTGAGGAGACGAGCACGAACGTGTAGTCGTCGGTCGCCTTCATCGAGGTGATCCCGTCGAGGAGATAGACGGGATTGTCGTGAAGGTTAAGGAGTCGGTTGTAAGTGAACTCGACGTCACGCGCGTTGAGCGGAGTCCCGTCGGCGAACTTTACGTCCTTACGGATCGTGAAGGTGAACGTCTTGGCGTCAGGCGAGACGGTGTAGGACTGCGCGACCAGAGGAATGGGGGTTGAGGAATCTCCAAGCTTGAACGTGAGGAGGCTGTCGTAGATCGCGTGGAAGAACGGATCGGCCTCGAAGTCGACGCCGCCGCGACTCGGGTCGTTGTCCTTGCTGAAGTCCCAGGCGTAGGCGTGGTCGATGACGAGCGTCT
>DATGVE010000121.1:0-27127 GCA_035300725.1 Candidatus Eiseniibacteriota bacterium
CCCGGCCAAAGGCCGGGTCGGCTTTGCCGACGCCGCGATGAGAGGGAACCGGCAGGTTCCCTCTCATATTTCGCCGGGCTGCCAGAGCTCGATGACGTGCTCTTTGCGCACTATCGCCATCTCGCACCAGCGCTCTTCGTCATAGGTCGCGCGCGCGTAAGCGACCGCGAGGTCGTCATCGGGGGCGACCACGCTGCCCACCTGGTGCAGCGGCTCTGCGCGGGTCTTGCGCGCGAACACCTCGTACTCGACGGCGTCGCCGCTGACTCGCTTGTACTTCGTCAAACGGCGAGGCCCCAGGACTCGAGCGCGTCGCGTCCCGCTTCGGTCATGCGCGCGACCGTCCACGGGGGATCCCACACGATGTTGACGCGGACCTCTCGCACTCCGTCCTCGCGCATCAGTCGCTCGCGGATGTCCTCGAGGATGAATTCCGACGCGGGGCATCCCATCGCGGTGAAGGTGAGGTCGACTGTGACCGCGCCGTGCTGCTCGCTGATGCCATAGATCACGCCGAGGTCGACGAGGTTCACCGGCATCTCGGGGTCCTGGACCTCAGAGAGCGCGGCCCAAAGCCGCGCAGTCATTAGGGTCGGGCGCTGCGGCGGCGTCGGCGGATCTTCGGCGCCCATGCGGCCCATCTCCGGGCTCACCTCCTGCGCTACTCGCTTACGCATCTACGGGATGCGCGCGCTGCGTTGCTTGGAGATTCGCCCGGATCTAGACCACCTGGATCGCCGAATCTCTCGCCGCCACACCGCATCACCCGGCCTCGTTCTTGTGGTGTGTCTTGCGGAACTTGTGGAACTCCTCCTGGAACATCGCGACCATCTCGGCGTTGCGAGGGCCACGCGCCCGCCATCGGACCAGCACCTTGTCCCAGGAGCTCGGCTGCTTGAAGTCCCACCTCTTCGCCTCAGCGTCGAACTCGCACGGGAACGGATAGTCGAGCTCCCAAACGTCCTTGCCCTCGCGCACCTCTTTGTGCGCGGGCACCTTGATCCCGATCTGCTCGCAGTAGGGCACCACCGTGGAGAGCCACCACTGTCGCAGCTGGTCGTTGGTCAATCCTTTCAGGCGGTACTCGAGCTGGGTCGAGTGCATCTTCATGGTGTCGGGAAGCCCGAACCATTCGACGCTGAGCGGGAACATCCAGTCGACCGCGCGCTGCAGCTCATCCTTTGCCGCGCCGCCGGATGCGCTGATGCGCTTCATCCACGTGCGGCCGTTGCGTAAGTGAAAGTTCTCTTCGGCCATCACCTTGTTCAGGCCGCGCTTCCACGGACCGTAAGAGCACTTGTCGTGGATGTCGCCCAAGAGGCAGAAGCCGGCCTGGTCGTACATGCCGTTGGCGACCACGAGCTCCGTCCAGCTGTCCAGCGGGACATCGAACGCGTAGGGGTACCTGAAGCTCTTCGGGTCGCGGCTGAAGATCAGCTTTTCCTGGTCTTCGCCAAGCTCTTCGAGGATGTGGTACGCGATGTGGGCATGAGCCAACTCGTCCTGGATGATCGCGATCCCGGTCATGAAGGCGTTGATCGAGGGGGCGCGCTTGGCCGCGAGGTAGTAGGCGGGGGCGGAGATGAGCTCGGTGTCGCCCGAGACGATGAGCGTGTGCTTGAGCTCCTTCAGGTAGTCAGGAGTCATCTCCTTAGGAGACTCGATCAGCTCCCCGGACTTGATCATCTGGTCGAACTCGGCCTGAGTTCCCATCGCCTCTCCATTCTCCGACAACGTGGGCGGGTAAAATCGGGGTTCGCCTCAGGGGGCCCTGGACTCTCGGCCCGCACCGTGGTGGCTATAGCTCAGCATGGCAGAGCACCAGATTGTGGATCTGGCTGTCGCGGGTTCAAATCCCGCTAGCCACCCCAATTTGTCCATCCGTTTCGCGGCCCTAGTTCGACGGCAGCAGGGCGGCCTCACGCGAAAGGAGGTTTGATAATTCCTTGGCGCTGTGACCCGCTCCGAAGACCGGGCCACCCGGCTGCAGTGCCATCCCGGATTTGAGGTTCCCGGCATCGACGGGGTCGAATCCGAGGGTATCGACCAGCTCGAGCACCGCAGCAACCGCAGAGCGGTCATTGCCGGCAGCCGCCATGGCAATGCGTCCCGGCGTGCCGTGAGGGCGCCTGCTCTTCTCGAACTTGAAGTAACCGAGGTGGTTGAGGCTCTTCACCACTCGCGCGGACGGGAACCACTCCTGTACGAGCGTGCTCGTGCCCGCCGGTGCAGTCGCAAATGGCCCATCGACCCCATCGATCTCGTCCCAGTAGTTCATCGCGTCGACGAGGATTTTGCCGGCGAACAGGTCGCGTCGAAGTTGTCGAAGGCGGTGCATTGGAATCGCCAGCACGATGACGCCGGCGTAGGCCACGACCTCGTCGGTTGTGAGAGCGCGTGCGCCGGGAGCGAGCACCTCAACGATCAGCTCTATGCGGTCGGCGGGCCCGGAACCCGATAATGCGACGTCGTATCCAGCGGCCACGGCCGCGCGAGCGAAAGCAGTGCCGGCCTTGCCGGCTCCGACGATACCCAGGCGGCGCTCGGTGGGCGCGCTGCTAGACACCGGATGATCTCGCGTTAGCGCTTGCCGAGATCTGGTCGCGTGGTGCCAGCTCCTCGGGCGGCTCCGAGAGCAGCTCTCTGACTCGCGGGATCACCTCCCGTCCGTACAGTTCGATGGTCGCCATCTTCTGTTCGTGTGGGACTCGCCCGGTGGCGTAGGCCAGGTCGAACCGGCTGAGCCCGAGAAGGCGAATGACCCACGCGATCTTGGTCGCGACAGTTTCCACCGACCCGAGATACAGCGATCCTTCGTCGACCTCGGCCTGGAATCGATCCATCGTCGGCCGCGCCCACCCGCGCTCGGCAGCAGCTTGCTCGAAGACATGAGCCCAATGTGGCCATTGAATGTCCGCGGCTTCCTGGTCGGTCCTGGCCACGAGCCCGTGCGAGTGCATACCTACGCGCTGCATCGGCTTTCCGAACTTGTCGAGAGCTCGTTTGTAGAGCTTAATCAGCGGCAAGAACCGGATCGGCGGCCCGCCGATCACGGCCAGCATGAGCGGGAGGCCGTAGCGCGCGGCCCGGATCACCGACTGGGGATTGCCGCCAACGCCAACCCATACGGGCAGATGTCCCTTCGGGAGGGGAGGACTGAGGTACTGGTTGGTGAGCGGGGAACGGAACTTGCCCGACCAGGTGACGGGTTGGTCTCGCAGCAGGCGCATGAGCAGGTCGAGCTTCTCCTCGAAGATGTCCTCGTAGTCGTTGAGGTCGTATCCGAAGAGCGGGAACGACTCCACGAGCGAGCCGCGGCCGGCGATCAGCTGCGCCCGGCCGTTCGACACCGCGTCGAGGGTGGCGTACTCCGTGTACACCCGAACTGGGTCCTGCGTGCTCAGGACGGTGACGGCCGTACCCAGCCGGATGCGTTTGGTCCGGCCGGCGATGGTGGCCAGCATGACGCTGGCTGCGGAGTCCATCATCTCCTTGCGGTAATGCTCGGCGATGTTGAACGAGTCGATCCCGACGGCATCGGCAAGCACCGCTTCCTCAACCGTGTTGCGAATGACGACGTCGCCGCTCAGCTCGCGACCCGATTCATCGACGCTGATCGGAACGAACGAGTCCAATCCGAACTCGATGTCCTGGGCGCTGCTCATCTTGAGATTCCTCCCGGCTCACAGAAGCCGCGTTCTCCAACCGGGGTGGGTAGTACCATTTGCTGTTACAAATACCTCTGAGGCCCGATTTATTGCAAATGCAAGTACCAGCGAAACATGACGTCGCGGCTCATCTGGACCGGCTGATCGACCAGGCAGTTCCCGGCAGGCGCGGCCTGGCGGCATGGGGGGCGCTGCTCGAGGCTCACGCGACGCTGATGCGTCAGCTCCAGACCGATCTCGTGAACAAGACCGGCCTGGACTTGAACGACTTCGATGTGATCTCCCAACTAGCGCAGGCCGGTGGTCGGTTGCGGATGACGGACCTCGCTGCCCGTGCGTTCTCGTCACGGTCTGGCCTGACCCGCCGCATCGACCGGCTCGTCGAAGAGGGACTGGTCGGTCGGACCACAGCCGACGGCGATGCACGCGGTGTCGTGGTCACGTTGACAGATGCCGGCGCGGCGCGCGTCTCGGAGACCGTCCCGGTGCATCTACGCGCGGTCGCCGAGCTGTTCATGGCGAAACTGGACAACCAGGAGCTCGCCGTCCTCGAGACCGCGCTCAAAAAGGTGATCCTGGACCGCACCTTTGGCTAAGAAGGGGGTGGGTCGCTCGCCTTCAGCTTTTGACCCGAGACCAGGATGGCGGTTCTAAAGTCGTCCCAGTAGGGACCCCAAACCGCTACTTTTGCACGCGCCGCATCGCCGCTGCGCAAAGGCCTCTCCGTCCGTAGCGCGCAAGGGAAGGGGAGTAGCGACTCCTTGCCGTTCTCAGTGTATTGCACCGCCTGGGGCTTGCGGCAAGACCCGGGTCGTGCTGCAGAATCTCAAGCCGCAACCTGAACCTGCGGAAATTGGGGGTCGCGTATGGCCGGACATGCGGTGGTGGTAGCCGGAGGCGGTCCGACGGGGCTGATGTTGGCGGGCGAGTTGGCGTTGGCGGGGGTAGATGTTGCCATTGTCGAGCGGCGCGCCAGCCAGGACCTCATTGGCTCGCGCGCAGGCGGTCTGCACTCACGCACCATCGAGGTTCTCGATCAGCGTGGAATCGCTGATCGATTCCTTTCGCAGGGGCAGGTGGCGCAGGTCGCGGGGTTCGCCTGGATCCGTTTGGACATCAGCGACTTTCCCACCCGGCACAACTACGGGCTCGGGCTGCGGCAGAACCACATCGAGCACATCCTGGCCAACTGGGTCGGCGAGCTCGGGGTGCCGATCTACCGCGGACGCGAGGTGACCGGGCTCGAGCAGGACGACACCGGCGTCGACGTCGCGGTGTCCGACGGCCTGTCGCTGCGGGCCCAATATCTCGTCGGCTGCGACGGCGGACGCAGTCTGATCCGTAAAGCAGCCGGTATCGAGTTCCCCGGCTGGGACCCGACCGCCAGCAGCCTGATCGCTCAGGTCGAGATGACCCAGGAGCCGGAGTGGGGCCTCCGCCGCGACGATGTTGGTGTGCATGCCTTATCCAGGTTGGAGGATGGACCCGTGGGGGTCCTGGTGACCGAACAGCACCTCGGGCACACCGGTGAGCCCACCCTGCACGATCTCAGCGAGGCGCTCATCGCCGTCTACGGGACCGATTACGGGGCCCACAGTCCCACCTCGATCTCCAGGTTCACCGATATGACTCGGCAGGCGGCGTCCTATCGCGACCGACGGGTGCTGCTGGCCGGCGACGCCGCGCACGTGCATCCCCCGGTGGGTGGACAGGGCCTCCAGGTCGGTGTGCAGGATGCGGTGAATTTGGGATGGAAGCTGGCCCAGGTGGTCAAGCGGACGTCGCCGGAGAGCCTGCTGGACACCTACCAAACCGAGCGCCACCCGGTCGCGGCCCGCGTGCTGCGCAACACGATGGCGCAGATGGCGCTCCTTCGCCACGACGACCGCACCGAGGCCTTGCGCGACACCATGTCCGAGCTGCTGAGCATGGACGAGCCGCGCAAGCGGATTGCCGCGATGATGTCGGGTCTGGACATTCATTACGACCTCGGTGACGGACACCCGCTGCTCGGGCGCCGCATGCCCGATCTCGACCTGGTCACCGCCGGTGGCACGGTGCGAGTATTCACCCTCCTCCACGACGCCCACGCGGTCCTTCTGAACCTCGGCAATCACTGGGGTTTCGACATCTCCCCATGGGCACACCGAGTAATGGCGATCGATGGCAAATATGCCGGCAATTGGGAGCTTCCGGTCCTGGGCCAAGTGGCAGCCCCCGCTGCCGTGCTGATCAGACCCGATGGATATGTCGCCTGGGTGGGGGATGGCACAGATACCGGATTGCGCGACGCGCTGACCACCTGGTTCGGATCACCATGAGGCGACGTGATGCTCGGCCTAGAGTCAAGGGCCAATTTGGGTTAAGTTCACTGGCGAACGAATGCGAGCTGTTGTCTACGACACGTACGGGCCTCCGGAGGTCCTGCGAGTCGAAGACGTCGACCGGCCCATCCCCAAGGACGACGAGGTACTCGTCAAAATCCACGCTTCGACGGTCAACCGGTTGGACGTCCACACTCGCGAAGCCAACCGAAAAAGCGGTGTGGGCCTCTCGCTCCTCAGCCGCCTGGTCTCGGGCGTCCGCCGGCCGAGGCAGCGGATCCTCGGGAGCGAGTTTGCCGGAGAGGTCGAAGCAGTCGGCGCGGCTGTCACCGAGTTCGCGGTCGGCGACCACGTCTTCGGCAATAGCGGCCTCAGGTTCGGCGCCCATGCGGAGTTCATGTGCATGCCCGAGAGCGCCCGAATCGCGCACATGCCGACTGGTATGAGCTTCGAGGAGGCAGCGCCAGCCACCGACGGAGGTCTCAACGCATTGACGTGTCTAACACCGGCAGATCTGCAGAAGGGGCGCAGGATCCTCATCTACGGCGCGTCCGGAGCCATCGGCACAGCAGGGGTGCAGCTGGCCAGGTACTTCGACGCGGACGTCACCGCCGTGTGCGGCACCAAGAACCTCGAGCTCGTGAGATCGCTCGGAGCGGACAGGGTGATCGACTACACAAAGGAAGACTTCACAAAGAACGGCCATACGTACCACGTCATCTTCGACGCGGTCGGCAAGCTCTCGTTCCGGCGATGCCGAGGCTCGCTGGAACCGGGCGGCATGTACCTGCCAACCGACGGGTTCGCAAATCTCCTCTGGGCGCTTCTGCCCTGGCTGACCGGAGACAGGAAGGTGGTGTTTCAGATACCCCCTCGACAGACGAAGCAGAACGTTCTCTTCCTCAAGGGGCTCATCGAGACCGGGAAGTACCGGCCGGTCATCGATCGGCGCTACCCGTTGGAAGACGTGATCGAGGCGGCCAGGTACGTCGAGACGGAGCAGAAGACCGGGAACGTCGTCCTGACGATCACCGGCGGCGAATCTCGCTGACCCGCCGCCGGTGTTGCATCACGCCGCTGGCCGGCGGATCACCACGTCGGCCTCGAGAGGCTCCTTGATCTATGGCCTGCTTGGGCCTCCCTGAGTCGCCATCCGCGCCTGCGTGCGGCGCAGCGTGGTCACGAAGAAGTAGGCGACACACGCAGCGGCTGCGATCAGTGTCACGTGGAACCCGTACTCGATCCAGATCAGCCGAGCGAAGTCGGAACGCACAACGCGGTGCAGATTGTCGTGCGGCCACCAATTGATGAGCAGCCAGGCGATGCTGAGATAAGTCAGCAAGTTGAGGGCGCGGCCCTGGCCGAAGCTGCTGATCATTCGCCCGCCAAATATCAGGAAGGCAACACCCAAACCGAAGGCAAAGCTTTCGACGAGTCCCACGACGATGTAAAAGGGGAGCAGGCCGTCAGGCGGCCGTGGAGTCCCCGGAGCATCGGGCCAGATCACCCGGGTCAAGACGAAAGAGATCAGAGTAAGGACCACCGTGGTCCCGGCAACCAGCCACTTGGTTTGCATGGCGACTCTCCTAAATAATCAAGAAGGTGGGCGGCGGAATCGCGATGCCATAGCGGAGTTGCCGCTCGGGATGGGGCTCGCAGTGTATACCGCGATTCTCGTGGGCTGTTGAGGTTGTCTTAGCCGAAGCCGCAGTCGAGGGTGACCTTGTCGAGGGCGCTTTCGAGAGCAGCGAGTTCCTGATCATCCAGTCGCTCGACGAACAGTTCAGAGACCCCGCGCAGGTGGACCGGAGCGGTTTCGGCCAAGCGGTTGAGGCCGGCGTCGGTCAGCGCGACCACGACGCCGCGTGCGTCGCCGTCAGCGCCGGCTCGGCGCACGAGGCCATCGTCAGCCATCCGGTCGATTCGGCGGGTCATGCCGGAACGAGAGTTCAGCGTCCGGTCCGCGAGCTCCGTGATGCGAAGGGCCCCGCCGGCCTCGGCCAGCTGACCGAGCACGTCGAAATCGCCCAGAGTCAGACCGGTCTTTCTTTCGAGGTCCACAGAGAGCTGCCGCAGGAGCGTGGCGCGCGCTCTCAGCAGGGCACGCCAGGCGCCCAATCCGCGCCGGCCGGGGAGCTCCTGCGCCACAAGGCGGTCGAGGAGGCCCGCGGTGTCTGGTTCAGAAAGTACTTGCTTGTGCAATAAACTTGCCGCCGTGGAGGTAGTTGCAGGTGCAAGTATACGGCCGGATTACGCAGGAGGTCACATGATCAGCGAGCTCGAGCCGACCCTTGATCCGTCGATCGTCCGGCGGTTCGGAACCCTGGCGAGCGACGCCCGCGTGAAACGGACCGCCGCCGCCCTCGAGGCGAATGGAATCATGGTGCTCCGGGCCGCCGGCGCCGCCGAAGCCAAGCGGATCGTCCTGGGTCTCATCCCGGACGGCGCCCAGGTGCATCACGGCGCGTCGCAAACGCTCCAGGTGACAGGCATCGCGGAGGCGGTCGAAAAGTCCGGTCGCTTCGAGCATCTCCGGCCGCGGATCCTGGGCATGGACCGCAAGACCCAGCGCGATGAGATCCGGCGGCTTGCCGCCTCGCCGGACGTGATGCTTGGCAGCGTCCACGCCGTCACGGAGACCGGATCGCTGATCACCGTCTCGGCCGGAGGCAGCCAGCTCGGTCCGTATGTGAGCGGTGCCGGGCGGGTCATCCTGGTCGTGGGGACACAGAAGATCGTGTCCGACCTCGAGGAGGGCTTTCGACGAGTCAACGAGTACGCCTTTCCGCTCGAGGATGCCCGCGCGCAGGTGGCGTACGGCATGAACAGCGCGGTGAACAAGGTTTTGATCATCAACCGTGAGGCGGTCCCGGGGCGCATCACGGTTGTCTTCGTCGACGAGGTCCTCGGGTTCTAACTCAGAGTATTGGAGGTATTGACATGGCCACTCAAATCGACACCAAGCAGCGCGACATCGTCCTGGTCGAGAACGCGCACATCCGCCCGATGATGGGCAACCAGGTCCTCGAATCGTTGCCGTCAAGGCACATCCCGTACTCGCTGGTGGACCCGTTCATCCTCGTCCACGAAGCCGACCTCAAGATCGATCCGATGCAAGAGCCTCAGGACACCACGCACCCACACCGTGGCTTCGACAACATGTGGTACGCGATCTCGGGCTCTTCGAGCACAGGCCACAGCACCGGTCCGGGCGGGGCCTTCGAGCGAGCCAAGCTCGATGAGGGAGCACTTCTGTTCATCCGCACCGGACGCGGCGTCCTGCACGCGGAAGGAATCGGCGGGGACGAGCGCCGCGAAGGCAAGGTGACACAGATGCGCGGGCTTCTCTTCTGGGTGAACCTGGCGCGCAAGGACAAGAAGGTTGAGCCCTTCGCGAAGGTCGTGCAGCCGAACGAGGTGCCCGTCCGCAGGGAAGGCGACGCGACCATTCGGGTGCTGGTCGGCGAGGGCGCATCGATCGAGCTCGGAACGCCGGGACTGATCCTGGACGTCCAGCTGCCGAAGGGCGGAACACTGAACATCCCCGTCCAAGCAGGCTTCAACGGCTTCGTCCACATGTTGGACGGAGAGGCCAGCTTCGGCGCCAACCTAAGCCCGGCGAAGCGAGGGCAGATCGCGGTTCTGGGACCGGGCGGTGCGCTTGCCGTTGCGTACGCGCAGCCGGGAACGCGATTCGTGCTCATGGCCGGCAAGCCTTATGGAGAGGCCCCGATCTACAACGGACCGTACGTCGACTAACGCCTAGGCACGGCGTAGCAACAGGTGAGCGCCCCGCACTTGCGGGGCGCGACCTGCCGGCAGCGAATCGATTACGCCGATGAGCTTCGGGCCCAGGTCCATTCGCCCGCACCGGAAGGCGGACCAGCGGTCCTGTCTCGTCGGGCTCGCCATGAACTGGAGCTCGATGCCTTTGCCGCGACGGCCGGCGCCGCGATAGGTCAGACGATTGAAGTCGGCGCTGGGCACGATCCATGCCGACTCGATGATCGCGTCGACGACATAGACGATCGCGTAGACAAAGGCCGGGTGCTTGCGCGGCTTTCCGTCGGGAAACGCCATCCGCGCCACCGCAAAGCCCTGGCGGGTCAGGGACAGCGCCGTCTTGACCTGTATCGCGAGCACCGGCACCGCGCCGCGTCTGCCGGCGGTCACATCGGTGTGGTCATCGTCGGTGAGGGGCTTGAACAGCTCCAGGTCGCCGGCGGAGGAGAGGGTGACGCAGGCGGCGAAGAGCTGCTCACCCGCGGTTCCGCGCTGAGTCGGTGTGAGCACAGTGAGCTCGTTCATTCTTCCACGCCCTCAGGTTGCTTCCCTGGCCCCCCTCCCCTGGCCCCCCTCCCCTGCGGGGAGAGGGAAAAACAAATCCCTTGACAAACCACCGCGGTGAGGCCTACTTTACCGGTTAGTTACATAACCGAGGAGTTAAATGGCCCAGACGACGCCGGATCGACTCACCAGCACGTTCGCAGCGCTCGCCGACCCCACCCGGCGCGCGATCCTCGCACGTCTCATGTCGGGCCAGGCCTCGGTTACAGAGCTCGCCGCGCCGTTCCACATGACCATGCCCGCAGTCTCCAAGCACCTCAAGGTGCTGGAGCGGGCCGGCCTGATCGCTCGCGGGCGCGAGGCGCAGTGGCGCCCTTGCCGGCTCGAGGGCGATCCGCTCCGTGACATCGCGGAGTGGATGGAGCCGTATCGCAGCTTCTGGGACGAGAGCTTCGATCGATTGGACGACTATTTGCAGGAAATGAAAAAGGAGAAGAAACGTGATGAGTGACAGGAAGACCGGGAAAGGAGCAACCACGATGGCAAAGACCGAGTTCGTGATCAAGCCAGGCGCACAGGAGATCACGCTGATCAGGGAATTCGATGCGCCGCGCAACCTTGTGTTCAAGGTCATGATGGATCCGAACACGATTCCGAAGTGGTGGGGCCCGAGAGCCTACTGGACGAAAGTCGACAAGATGGACGCGAGATCAGGTGGGAGCTGGCGATTCATCCATGGCGACAACAAAGGCAACGAGTATGGGTTTCATGGTGTCTATCACCTCGTCGAGCCGAACCGCGTGATCCAGACCTTCGAGTTCGAAGGTGTGCCCGGGCGCCCCTCGCTCGAGACGATGATACTCGAGGACATTGGGGGCAGGACCAGGATGGTCACACTCTCAGTGTTCCTATCTCTGGAGGATCGCGACGGAGTCGTCCAGTCGGGGATGCAAACCGGTGCCGAAGAAACGCACGACCGGCTGGCCGAGCTGGTTGCGGAGCGCCTGAAAGACAGGCACTAGCTACTACGGACTAATTTGATATGCACGACAGCGGGTGAGCTGACCAGTTCGACGCATCGATAGCCGACGGGTCCGCCGTCGAGATGGTCGAATAGGCGCTCCCCGCTACCGAGCAGTACGGGGACGATCGCCAGGTGCATCTCGTCGATGAGGCGAGCTTTCAGGTACTGCTGGATGGTCGCTGCCCCGCCCCCAAGCCTGACGTCCTTTCCATTGGCTGCATCGAACGCTCGCGCAAGTGCTGCCTCGATTCCATCGGTGACGAAGTGGAACGTCGTCCCGCCCTGCATCGCGATCGGCTCATGCGGATGGTGCGTGAGCACGAAGACCGGGTGGTGATACGGCGGGTTGTCGCCCCACCATCCTGACCACGGCTCGTTGTTCCATGGACCGCGGATCGGGCCGAACATGTTGCGGCCCATGATCGTGGCGCCGATGCCGATGTCGCCCGCAGCGAAGGACTGATCATCGAGACCTTCATCTCCGCCTTCGCCGCCTTCCATCCGCTGCCAGTAGCGAGTCTTGAACACCCACTCGTGTAGCTCGAGTCCACGCTGACCCAGTGGATTGTCGACGCTCTGGTGCGGTCCGGCCCCGTACCCGTCGAGAGAGATCGCGAAATTGTGGACGCGCAGTTTGGGCATCAAACTATTGTCCATGGGCCGGCCATCGATGTTCGAGTTCGCCGGCGGGGAGGAGGCCTTCCTCGCCCTGGCCGCCGCGCATCACGAGCGGTGCCTGCAGGACCCGGAGCTGAACCATCCGTTTTCTCATGGCACAGCCCCGCACCATCTCGAGCACCTCGCCGCCTACTGGGCAGAAGTCTTTGGCGGCCCAGCGCGCTATTCGAACTCGCATGGCGGACATTCGGCCATGCTCGAAATCCACGCTCGCCAGGGCTCGGGGGATGATTTCGGCCCCCGCTTCGTCGCCTGCTTCATGCAGGCCGCCGACGACGTCGGCCTTCCGGACGACCCGGATTTCCGGGCTCAGCTCCGCGCCTACATGGAGTGGGCGACGGAAGAGGTGATCGCATACGCTCCCGCCGACGCCAAGGTGGAGCCGGGTTTGCCCGTGCCTCGCTGGGGTTGGAACGGGCCGGAGTAGTTTCTCGCCTTCTATTGGCTGAGCGGGGCGAAGAGATCCACCACGTTGCCGTCCGGGTCGTGGATCTGCGCGTAGCGCTGGCCCCAGAAAGCGTCCCAGGGTTCCTTGTGCGGATGGGCTCCGGCCTTGACCAGGTCCGCGAACTTCTGGTCGACCGCGCTCGGTGACGCGAGGAGGAACGCCAGCGCAATGCGATGCCCGCCCCCCGGCGCGGTCCAGCCCGGGTCGAAAGAGCGGATCGTGTCTTCGGTATCCATGGCGAATCGGATGCCGCCGTCCAGCGTCGCCTCCACATGACCGTGACCCTCCGGATCGGCAGGCTCCGGAAATTTCACGCCAAGGCGCCGGTAGAAGGCGATCGACCTGTCCATGTCCGAGACGATCACTCCCACGGCGTCGAGGCGGGGCGCTGTCATGCCCTCATCGTAGATCGCCAACACTTTTCCACCTCCAAGGTAGTTCCTGAGGGGGAGAGGGGAATTTATGGGGCGGGCGCCAATCCCTGGAGGGTGAAGTCGGTACCGATCGTGGAGTAAGGGACGCACGGGGCTGAATCCTTTGGCGAGCAGCCGGGGCCGAAGACCCCGAGTCCCCAGGTCTTGTTGTACGGCGACGTTTTCTGCGACACCACGTTGCCGGATGCGTCTCTTGTCGTAAGAGTGGTCGTGCCGCGAAGAGTGACTCCGACCAATCGTGCCGCCTGGCTGCTGAACTTGGGCAGCCACAGGGTGATGCTGATCTGGTCGAAGTTGTACGTCTTCTGAATGATCACGCCGGCCGCGATGTCCTCGTTGATGACCTCGACGAACTCCTTGAGGCCATCTTCCGACGCTCCACTTTCCGCGAGCTTCAAGTCGTGCGAGCGGCGCGCCTCCGACTCGATGATGAGGTCCAGCACCGTGTCATGCGCCAGCTTGGCAGCGTACTGCGGTGTCATGCCCGGGTTGAACGCGGTCACGTTCGAGGCGATGCTTGGCGCGGGCACTGCCGGCAGGACCCACACTCGCGCCGACCCCGAAACCGGGGCCAGATTTCCGACCGGCGGCAGAGCGGCGGAAGCATCGCTGGAGATCCAGTCCGCGGTGGCCGGCCCGTTGCCCACCTTGAGCGGCACCGTCGGCGTCGAACCATCCGCGAGCCCGGCGGCCGGCTGCGGGCCGTGAGTCGCGAGGTCGGAAGCAACCGGAACGCATCCGACGCAGAGCATGGCCACAGCGAAACCGACCGGCAGACGGCGGCCGAGGCGGAAAAAGCCGGCGGCGGACCTCACGCCCGATTCGAGCGGCTCCAGGAAGCTGACGAGTGCAAATCGCATCGCGCACGCGATGACCAGGCTCGCGAGGATCGCCGTCTTGGTCCAGAACTCGAGCGTGGTCGGGCCGAGCAGCAGCACCGCCAATAAGGCGACGAGGACTCCGAACACGACCCGGGCCAACTGACTCTCCGGCACTGTCTTCGGGTCAGGAATCATGAAGAAGGCGAAGATCAATATCTCCGGTGACGTGACCAGGACCTGCCAGAGTTCCTGCCCGCACATGGGAGTCACATGCCAGCTGGCGACCATGCAGTGGTCCGGCACCGGAGCCAGCGCGAGGGCGACGAAGATCGCGAAGCCGGCCATGAAGCCGAGCACGAGCCCGAGCAGCCGGAGCTCCCAGGCGATCAAGAGTCCGCCGACGATCAGGATCGCGTAGGTCAGGATCATCCAGCGGCCCAGCGGCACCCACCACAGATCCAGCGGCTCAGTGCGTTGCGGACCGAGAACGACGAAGGCGAGAACCAGCGCCACGTTGGAGGGGTTGAAGATGTGGCGGCCGCGCCACCGGATCAGGTATTTGGTCGCCATCCCAAGGGCGACCACACC
Organism: Candidatus Eiseniibacteriota bacterium; assembly: GCA_035300725.1. Classification (GTDB taxonomy): domain Bacteria; phylum Chloroflexota; class Dormibacteria; order Dormibacterales; family Dormibacteraceae; genus Palsa-870. Next base: position 14,273 of record DATGVE010000121.1, read on the forward strand.
GATAAAGATCCAGATCCCGTGGGTGCTCCACCACTGGCCGTGGAGGGTGCCCGGCACACGAAGGATGAAGGCGGTGCTGTTGCCTGTCAGCAAACCGCTGGCCGGCCACATGATTGACTTGTCTTTGAAGAACGCGACGACGAATTCGATCAGGGCGCCGGCCGCAAGGCAGGCAAGAATCTGCGCCACTGAAAGCCTGAAGCCGAGGACCGTCTGGCCCAGCACCTGGAGCGTGAGCAGGACCGCGGCCACGTGCAGCCTGGGGTCCCGCAGGCTTGGCAGGATGATGGGGTACTCGCGGCCGCGAATGCGCACGGCCCGCCGTGCTGCTTCGGTCACGTCTGGGTAACGGCGATGACGTGCGCGCCGTTACAAAAGCGGACCGTGTGGGGAGCGATTCGCACGTTTTCGTCTAGATGGTGCCACGTGTCCGGCCGGGCGGCCGCCGGAATGACGGTCCTCATGGCGCTGGCCGCCTGCGACGCTCCATTCGGCGTCGGGCTGCCGACAACACGTGCCCTGGAAGCCGGGGCCGTGGACACGCTGACCGCGGCCAACGCTTTTGAGATCGACGGCTCCTACACCGAACCCAATCTCGTGATCGCAAGCGGCGCGCGGTCGGCCGCGGCGACCGCGACGTGGTCGATCGACCTGCAGGTGACCCGACCGGCAACGCAGCACGCGGTCGTCAGCACGACCGAAGTGAAGCTGGAGGCGATCGTCATCGGCGGCGACGCCTACTTTCGCGGGAACGCGTTTCTCTCCCAGCACATGGGTGCCGATCCACTTTCCCGGAACCTGGTCAGGGCGGCGGGAAACTCATGGTGGAAGGGCTCGGCCAACAGTCTCAATCGCTTGCCGGACTTCACTGACGGAGCCACCTTCAAGTCGACATTTCTCGGCACTGCCGTGACCGAGCGCACCGACCATTTGTTGGTCGACGGCCTGGACGCGGTCGAGCTGTCAGGCCCCAGGGCCGATGTCTTCATCGCCGCCAATCCCCCCTACCAACTGCTTCGCGTGCACCTGAAACGTGGCGCCGTCATCGATGGCATCAGCGACGGCGACCTTCACTTCAAGAATTTCGGCCAGGACTTCCACACCGCAGCGCCGGCCGATGTTATCGACTTCTCGAACCTCTCCTCACTGCCTCCGATCTACACCGTGGTGTCCGTCGACACGTCTGGGTGCAGCTCGCCCTGCGCGGTCTCGGCGCTGCTGAAGAACCTGGGCGGGATGACAGGCGCCCAGGCGCCTTCCACCGTCACCTTCACGATGACGGACGCGGCGTCACAGCAAGCCATCGGCAGCTGCAAGGCGCTGGTGCAGCCGGACGTCGGGTACAACTCCACGACGAAGGTTGCGTGCACGATGGCGGGCCTCAACGGTCAACAGGTGAACGCTGCCACCGTCACCGCCGCGGCTGAGAATCCTGGTCGAGCGTGAGCTAGTTAGACTCCTGCACTAGTGTCGCGGCAAGCGCGGACGTGCCTTCTGGACGCCGCTCTCGCCGTTGCCCTGCTGGCGTTAGGCCTCGTCTTTCGCGCGACCTTCATCCGGCAGGGATTCAACCCGACCGACGAAGGCTGGTTGCTGAGCGCCGGGTGGCGCATCGTCTCCGGCCAGGTCCTGTACCGGGACTTCGACATCGCGCTGCCCCCGTTCAGCCCCTATAAGGTGGCTGCCCTTCTGGCGTTGTTCGGTGACGGGTACACGGTGCTCGCGGCGCGCTGGGCTTTCGCGGTCGAGGCGACCCTCGGTTCGGTGCTGGCGTACGTGATCATCCGGCGGTACGCAGGTCCAGGCACCTCCTTTCTGGTCACCGCTCCCACGGTCTTCTTCTCGGTCCTTCTCTATGTCTTCGACAATTACAGCTACGACGGCGAGATTCTCTTGTTGGGGGCCGTAGCGCTGTTGGTGCACTCCCGGCCGGGCGCTCGAGTCCCACTTGCGCTGGCGGGAGTCCTGGCGGGACTCGCGATCCTGGCGAAGCCCACATTTCTCCTCTTTGTCGCAGTGGTGCTGCTGCTGCGACCGGTGACGTGGCTGCTCACGGCGGCGCCACCATCTCCGCTCGAGGCCGTGGTCTCTGGGGGATGGCGATGGTTTCTCGCCGGATGCGCGCTCGGCCTGGCCCCAGCGTTCGTCTACTTCGGCCTTGTCGGCGCGGAACAGCGGTTTCTGTATGACGCAATGGTGCTGCCCGCTCAGGCGCATCCGGTGACCCTCGACTACCTGATCTGGCAGGACACGCCGCGTCTCTTCAACGTGCTCCACGACGCCGTTTTTGCCGGGGTGCTTCTACTGATCTTCCGCGCCGCCGCACAAAGGACTACCGCGGTCCGCGTCATCGGCCTCTGTCTGGCGGTCGCGATGCCGATACTCCTGGTGATCTTTGTCCTTCGCGTGCGCGCCTCGGCCATGCTCCTGCTGGTCCTTGGCCTGCTGTTTGTCCTGGTCTTCGCCGCCGCCGTGGCCGCTCGCTGGCGGCAGTACGTGCCAGGCAGCCTTCCCGTGGTGGCGGCGGCCCTTCAGTACATGGCTCAGTTCGGTTACAGCGGCGTCGGCTATTCGTACCTCGGCGCCTATCTGACAGTGCCCGTCGCGGGGCTCTTCCTGGTCAGGCTCGGGCCTGGGCGGAATCCGCTAACGCTGCGCGAGCGTGCCCTCGTGCTGGCACCTGCCGTCCTGCTCGCGGCCTTTCTGGTCTGGGTCTCGGCGGACGTGGTCAACCGGTCGGTTTATCGGGACGCTCCACGCGAGCAGCTGACCGCGTCCTTCGCCACGCCAAAGCTGGCCGGGGTGCTGAGCACGCCTGCCCAGGCGGAACAGATTGACGCGGTTGTCGCCCTCATCGACCAGTACACGAGTCCAGGCGACCGCATCTTCGTGATGCCCGACTTCCCCATCCTCTACTACCTGACCGGGCGGACCAACCCGACCCGGCAGGACTGGTACTTCCCCTGGACCCTAACCGAGGACGACAGCCGCCAGGCCGTGCTGGATCTCGAGCGGCATCGTCCGCGCCTCGCCCTCGTACAGGTCTACGACGCGGCTGAGATCGATCCTTCGCGGCGAGCACCGATCGACTACCAGGCCAACACGATCTGGAAGCCCATGTACGACTACCTGACGGCGAACTACACCTTGGTGGGTGAGCACGCCGGGCTCCTCGTCTATATACCTAGAAGCTAGCCGGATACCCAGCCTTGAACTCCGGCATCCGGAGGGATAGGGTTGTGTGCACCGCCTGTAGTTGCGGTCCGGCCGGAGGGGAGGTGGGGGGCCTGTCCCGCTGCCTCGAACATGGAGGGGTAGGCCATGGATGCTGGCAAGACGCCACCTGGAGGTCTGCCTCCCAATGACCAGGTTCATTGGGAGGGCCTAGAGGAGACCCCAGAGTTCAAAGAGCTGGTCCGAGCGCGCTGGCGCTTCGTGGCCCCCGCGACAGTCTTCTTTCTCGCCTACTACTTCGCCCTCCCGCTGAGCAACGGCCTGTTCCCGAACGTGATGCGGACTGAGATCATCGGCCACATCAACCTGGCCTACTTCTTCGCCTTGTCGCAGTTCATCGTCGCCTGGGTTCTGGCCTATTTCTACATCCGCCAGGCCACCAGGGTCTTCGACCCCCTGGCGGAGAAGGTCCGCCGGCGGGCGGGTAAGGGGCAATAGCGATGAGCATCACATTTGCCCTCTTCCTGATCATCGTCGCGATCACGCTCGGGATCACCTTCTGGGCGGCGAGGCGGACGAGGACCACTCTGCAGTTCTGGGCGGCCGGCCGCACGATCAAGGGCTGGCAAAACGGCCTTGCGATCGCCGGCGACTACATGAGCGCCGCCTCCTTCCTCGGCATCGCCGGTTTGATCGCCTTCAACGGCTACGACGGATTCATGTACTCCGTCGGCTGGCTGGTCGCCTACCTGACCGTGCTCTTTCTGATCGCCGAGCCGATGCGCAACACCGGCAAATACACGATGGCCGACGTGCTCGCCTACCGCATGTCACCGGTGCCCGTGCGCTCCGCAGCCGCGATCTCCACCGTGGCCGTCAGCGCGAGCTACATGATGGCCCAGATGATCGGGGCCGGCAGCCTGATCAAGATCTTGCTGCCCGACCTGGACAAGACGCTAAGGCCGTACTTCGATTGGTCAGTTTTTGGGACCAAGCTCGACCCTTCGATCACGCTGGTCGGCGTCCTGATGATGGTCTACGTGATCCTCGGCGGCATGGTCGCCACCACCTGGGTGCAGATCGTCAAGGCGGTGCTGCTGATGGCCGGCGCCATCCTGCTGAGCTTCCTGGTGCTTCTGTACTTCAACTTCAACATCCTGTCCTTCTTCGACAAGATCTATTCGGTCAAGGACAGCGCCACCAAGCTGCCGTTCACCAGTCCGGGCATCCTGTACCCCTACGGAAAGACCACGGTCTGGGGCTTCGACAAGGCCCTCCTCGAGAATGTCTCGCTCGGCATGGCCTTGATCCTGGGCACAGCTGGCCTGCCACACATCCTGATGCGCTTCTTCACCGTGACCAACGCGAAGGCCGCGCGCACCTCGGTCGCCTGGGCCATGGGGTTGATCGGCTCCTTCTACATCATGACCACGTTCCTCGGCTTCGGAGCCGCGGCGCTGATCGGCAAGGCCAACATCTGCGCGAAGGTCGTCGCGGGATTCAAGTGCGCCCCGGGGCTCAAGCCGAACAACAACCTGTCGATGCCCAGGCTCGCCGACTTCCTGGGCACTCACTTCTTCGGCACCGCGGGCGGCGAGTTCCTGCTCGCCTTCATCACGGCGGTCGCCTTTGCGACCATCCTCGCCGTGGTCGCCGGCCTGACGCTGGCCGCGGCCAGCGCATTCAGCCACGACTTCTACGTCAACGTCATCCGGACCCACATCCTCCACGGGCACGTGAGCGAGCGTGAGCAGGTGACCGTCGCCCGCATCACCGCCGCGCTCGTGGGTCTTCTCTCGATCTGGCTCGCCGCCAAGACCGGGGCCACCGCCAACGTGGCTGCCCTCGTCGCCGGCGTCGCCTTCGTCATAGCATCCGCAGCGAACCTGCCGGCGATCCTCTTCACGCTTTTCTGGAAGCGGTTCAATACGTGGGGCGCCGTAGCGTGTCTGGTCGGTGGCACCGTGGTCACCGTCTGGCTGGTCGCCGTCGGGCCGGGCTGGACGCTGCCGGCCGTCGCGCACCCCGCGTTCCCGCTCCAGAACGTGGGCATCGTCGCCATCCCGGTCGGCTTCATCCTCGCCATCGTCGGGACTTACCTCGGCGACCTGGCCAAGGCAGACCGCCTGGCCGAGGTGAAGTTCCACGAGATCGACGTTCGAGCCCAAACCGGGGTTGGCGCGGAAGTCAGCCCAGTGCCGGCCTGAGCACAAATTCCAGGCGAAGGGGGCGGCTCGAGCCGCCCCCTAACTGCCTTTGAGCAATAACGAGCTCGTCTCCCTCGGCTCGCTCGGGGTCGCGACGCTTCTCGCGGCGGCTTTTCTGGTCAATTCCTGGCGAAAGCGGCACACCCGGCCGCCGCTCTACGCCGCGATAGTCGTGTTGGTCGTAGCCGCCGGCGCCGTCATGATCGCTCTGCTTGGCGCGCCCTACCGGCAGGTGGTCGGGACCGCTTTCATCGCCGAGATGTTGGTGGTGCTGGTGTCAGCCCGCAAGGACCGCCGGCCTGGCTAGATCTCTCGCGCCTCAAAACTTCACGAATTCTTAAGGTTTGGCTAGACTCGACAGGTTTAAGTTCGTTGGCTGCGAGTTCGTAAGTGGGGGATAAGCAATGCGAAGAGTGTCTGTGGTTTTTGCGGCCGCCCTGGCATTGTTGGTGGGGGCAACGGGGGCCGCGGCGATAACGAGATCTGACGTACTCGTCTCAAACGGAAGCCCACCAGCCCCGTTCTCTCAGAACAAACAGAACGAACCGACGGTCGCGATCGACGCCAGCAACCCGTCGATCGTCGTGGCGGGCTCGAACGACGAGATCGACGAAGAGGCCTGCAACGCAGGCGACCCCACAAGGTGTCCGTTCACTGCAGGTGTCGGGGTCTCCGGCTTTTACTACTCCTCAGATTCCGGCCACAGTTGGACCCAGCCCACGTACACGGGGTACTCGGCACGAAACTGCCTCGGCCCGGCCACCTGCACACCGACGATCGGTGGCTCGATAGGCACCCTTCCCTGGTATTACGAAAGCGGCCTGGTCTCCGACGGCGATCCCGCCCTGGCCTTCGGCCCGACGCCTGACTCAAATGGGTCGTTCAGCTGGGCGAACGGCTCGCGTCTCTACTACGCGAACCTGACCTCCAACTTCCCGGGCATGAGCACGTTCAACGGATTCGAGGCGATCGGGGTCTCCCGCACCGACAACGCGGCCGCAGCGGCGGCGGGCGACAAGAACGCATGGATGCGGCCTGTCATCGCCTCGATGCAGTCGTCCACAACCTTCTCCGACAAAGAGCAGGTGTGGGCGGACAACGCATCGTCCAGCCCGTTCTTCGGCAACGTCTACGTCTGTTGGGCTAATTTCAAGGGCAACAGCGTTCACGCGAGCCCCGCGCCGCTGCTCGTCGCAGTTTCAGCAGACGGCGGGGCCACGTGGACCGAGCACCCGATCTCGGCCGCGGCGAACAACAGCAACGTCAACCCGATGGACGGCTGCACCGTGCGCACAGACAGCCGCGGGAACGCTTACGTGTTCGGTGTCGGCACCGACTCGGCCGTCGGCCACCAGCCGTTTGAGTTCATGTCTGTGTCCAGCAACGGCGGCCACAACTGGTCGGCTCAGGCCCCGGTGGCCGGCCCCGTGAACCAGCCCGGCATCGTCGACTCGGTGCTCGGCCGGCCGACGATCGACGGGATCGCCGGCGCGCGCAGCGACCTGGCACCGGCACCGAGCGTCGACATCGCAAACGGCGCTCCTGACGGAAGCGGTGCCACCGACCGGATCGTCATGAGCTATGTCAGCGGGACCATCGACAACATCCACGTCTACTTCACCGAGTCGGCTGATCAAGGCGCTACGTGGTCGAGTCCGCGCGCCATCGAAACGGGCTCGAGCGATCGCGGCTACTACTCCGCGCCCGCCATCTCTCCGGATGGCCAGACCGTGTATGTCGTCTACAACGCGTTCACCACTCCGTACCGCACCAACACCACCGATCCCCGCACGCTGGTCGGGGTTTTCCTCCAGGCGGCAGTGGGCGCTTCGGGCACCGGCTCGTTCACGGAAGTGCACCGAGGCGCGCCTGGTGATCCTCGCGGCAGCAGCCAGAACAACCTCGTGGGCGAGTTCCTTGGGGACTACGTCTACGCTGCAGCAACCCGAACGTATGGCACAGCGGTTTGGAACGACACAAGGAATGCGGCCGACTGCCCGGCGGTTGACGCCTGGCGGTATTCGCTCAGAGTCGGACCCGCGCTACCTCGGGTGGCGCCGCAGCAGCAGTGCGCGCCCAACTTTGGCAACTCGGACATCTTCGGCTTCACCACCGCAACAGCAAAGAAGTAACGCGACCTTGTGAGGGGCGCCCGGCTGCGCCCCTCATCTCACCTGGTCGGCGACGCGATCTCGTCGAGTCGAGCGCCGGCGTCGACCAGCTCAAGAGCCTGGTTGATCAATGTGACGAAGCTTCCCTTGCCGTCGCGACGCAGCCATTCGCGCATGGCCTCCATTGCGGCTGCGACCATGACCATGACCGCAACGCGAGTTTCGAAATCGTCGGCCGCCCGTCCCGATCTTTCGGCGACTAGCGTACTCATCAAGACCTGCGCTTTCTCAACCTCCTCCCACAGGCGCGCGCGAAGCGCCGGCACCTCGAACCAGAGCTTGCCGCGGGCGAGGATGATCTCGTGGTCGCGTTCGAACAGCCCGCCCATCTCCTCCAGCACGCGACGGAAGGAGATGCTCAAAGGTTCATCGGCGGGCCGCTCAAAGAACAACGAGGCGAGGACCGGGTCGTAGGCGTCGTAGAGGACGACGTCCTCTTTGCTGGGAAAGTAGTTGAAGAACGTGCTGGGCGAGATCTCGACAGCGGCCGCGATCTGCTCGATCGTCGTTTGCTCGTAGCCCTGCTTTCCAATCAGGCGCATGGCTTCGCGCTGGATCGATTCGCGAGTCTTCTGTTTCTTGCGTTCGCGCAGCCCTCGAGCGAGTGGTGTGATCGTGTTCGGCATCAGGCGGCCGCGACCTCCGCGCCGACCGAGCCGGCCGGCTGGGAATTGTTGACCGCTCGTGCGGGGAGGAAGAGCGCCATGAGAATCGCGCCCACCACCAGCAGCCCGGCGGTCGCCACCAGCACTTCGCTCATGCCCTGAGCGTAAGCGGTCTCTGCCGCGCGGAGGAGCCGCTCCCCCAACGGTCCCGGAAGGTGCCGGGCGACGGCGGCCGCGACGGCGACGCTCGTCTGGGCCGCGGACTGTGCAGCAGCCGGGAGTCCGGCCAGCTGCCCGCTCAAGTCCGACTGGTAGGCGGTGTTCAGAATGCTGCCCATGACCGCGACCCCAAGCGACGCGCCGACATTCTGGATGGCCCGGGTGAGGGCGCTGCCCGCACCCGTTTCTCCGGCCGGCAGTGCGCCGAGGATCGCGTCGAGGGCGGGAATCATCGTGAACGCGATGCTCAGACCGATCACCGCCAGAGCGATCGCAACCAGCCCGAAACCCGAATCGACTCCGGCTCGCGAAAGTAGGAGCATCCCTGCGCCGATGCCGAGCATCCCGCCTGACACCATCACCTTGGCGCCGAGGCGCTTGGACACCGCGGCACTGCCCGCGGCGCCGACCATCATGGCCGCGATCAGCGGAAGCAGCCGGATGCCGGTGCCCTGCGCGTCGTTGCCCTGCACGACCTGGAGGTAAGGGGAGAGGACGAACAGGACTCCGGTCATCGCGAAGCCGACGATGGTGAAGGCCACCGTCGATAGGGCGAAACGCCGGTTGCGGAAGAGGTTGAGGTCGACGAGCGGCGCACTCGTGCGGAACTGCCACACGACGAAGGCGGCGATCAACGCGGCGCCGGCCAGGATCGGTCCCGCGACCTGGACGTCGCTCCATCCGCGAACCGGCTCCTCGATGATCCCGTAGACGATTCCGGTCACGCCGGTCATCTCGAGCAGAGCTCCGATCCAGTCGAGTGTCTTGGGATTTGGATCCTTGCTCTCGGGGACAAAGAACCAGGCGCCGACGACCGCGATCACGACCACGGGAGCGTTGATCAGGAAGATGGATCCCCAGTCATAGTGGGTGAGCAGCCAGCCTGCGACAAGTGGTCCGAGCGGGAGGCCGATGAATGCGCCGGCTCCGGAAAGACCGATGGCCAGCTGGCGCTCGTCCTCCGCAAACATGGAAGGGAGGATCGAGGTGACAAGCGGCAGCACGATGGCGCCGCTGGCGCCCATGATCACGCGCATCAGGATCAGGCCGTTGGCCGAGGTCATCTGGCTCGCGATCACCGACGAGATGCCGAAGGTGACAAGGCCGATGACAAGGAGCCGCTTGCGGCCGAAGCGGTCGCCCAACACCCCGGCGGGCAGCATGAAGCCGGCCAGCGAGAGCGTGTAGGCGGCTGACATCCACTGCAATTGGTCGGTGGTGGCGCTGAGCTTTGCCGACAGGGTCGGCAGCGCGGTGATGAGGATGGTGATGTCCAGCCCCAGCACCAGGCCGCTGACAGTCAATGCCGCCAGCCCGAGCCAGCGCCCCTTAAGTCGAGTGATTGTCGCCATGGTCCACCTCCAACCCTTTAGTCAAGCCACATGATAATTGGAGTCACTAGAAACAGCAAGTGGCTCCAGCATATTTCGGCAGGCGACCTCAGCAAGTTCGTTAGTAGCGCTCGAGGGCCAGGATGTGTCACGTTTTCAGGGTTCGCGAGGGCGCTGAAGGGTCAGCGCGTGCCGGCTCGGGTGTGTTCAGGAGGGATTTGTGGTGAAGGCACTTCGTTTCACGGTTCTCGGCGGCGCGCTGGTCCTGGTGCTGGCACAGGCAGCACCGGGCGTGGCCAGCTCGCCTCCGCTCAACGTCAGGGTCACGCATGACCAGGGCAGCGTCTACAAGAGCGCCGACCAGCTCGCCGGCGGGAGCTACAGCGACTCCACGCTGATCCGATGTGGCACCGACCGGCGACAGCAGAACGAGCCGACTCTTGCGATCGACCCGCGCAACCCGATGGTGCGCACGGCGGGCAGCAACGACTACTGCACGATTCCGACCAACGGAGACGCTTGGGCCGGTTTCTACCGCTCCAGCGATGCCGGTGCGACGTGGGTCGACAGCCTGCTCCCCGGTTATTTCCTCGACCGCTCGCCGCAAGGGCTGGCGAGTCCCGTGCACCAGATGGCGCTGGGTGGCGCACACGCTGCCGGCGACCCGGTCCAGGCCTGGGACACGAAGGGCAACCTCTTCTACATGGGCAACAACTTCAACCGTGGTATCCGGGATGGCTCGTCCGGGTCGTTCCGGGACAACACCGGCGACGTTTGGGTGGCGACCTATGCAGCGTCCAGCCCGTCCGACCACGCCACCGACGGCTCCAAGTACGTGCGGACCGTGATCCTCGCCTCCAACACCTTCGGCCAGGGTTCCTTCAACGACAAGACCGGGATTCAGGTCGACCAGACCAACTCGCAGTTCTCGGGCAACGTCTACGCGGCGTGGTCCGACTTCCACGGCAGGGGCTGCAACGAGATCGTCTTCTCGCGCTCGACAGATGGCGGCGCGACCTTCAGCGCCCCCATGAAGATCAGCAGCGTGTGCAGCAATCAGGGCCCGAACATAGCGATCGGCCCGGGCGGCCAGGTCTACGTTTCCTGGTTCGCCAACAATGGCGGCAACAGGAGCATTGGCGGCAACTTCGTCGAAGGGGCGGCGTTCGCCAGCTCGTCCGACGGCGGGCAGACCTTCAGCAAGGCGGACATCGTGGTTCGGTTCAACCCCTTCGTCTCAAACGCTTTCTCGGGCAACGGCGCGCGCAACTGCGGCGACGGTCCGTTCGCGTGCCTGAGCGGCCAGACGTTCCCTCGATTCGACCTCGCGCAGCCGTCGATCGCGACCGACGGCGCCAGCATCTACATGGCTTTCCAGGTGGCATCGGCTTCCGGCCAGGGCCAGACGCAGTTCGTCAAGTCGACCGACGGCGGCGCCAGCTGGTCGCCAGCGAAGGCGGTCGACGCACAGAGCGCCGGCCACCAGTTCTTTCCCTGGATCGCCGCCTCCCAGGGTCGCCTGAGCGTCGTCTACTACGACAGCAGGCACGATGCCGACTACTCGGTCGGCCGGGCGCCGTGCAACAGCTCGACCGGCCACGGCAGCGCTTGCCTGGCGGTGTGGTACTCGACCTCTAGCGACGGTGGCGCCACCTGGACGCACCAGGAGCTCACCACCGCGCTGACCAACCCCAACCTCGAGCAGTTCGGGGGACGGCGGGTCCCGTTCTTCGGTGACTACATCATGGTTTCGGCGGTCGGCGGCTCGATCGCGGCGGTCTGGACCGACCAGCGCAACGCGGCGCTCGGAGTCGGATCCCTCGACGGCGATGACGTGGCAGGTGATCCCAGCGCGGGTGGTCTGCACTGCACCTCAACGGTCGACCCATGCTTCGACGGCACAGGCGGCCTCGACCAGAACATCTACACGGCCAACATCAGCTAGCGACAACCAGCGGACGGCGGGCTTTGCCCCGCCGTCCGCCCACTACCTTTATCTGTGTGAGCATCCTCGTCTGCGACGTCGGCCCGCGCGACGGGCTCCAGAACGAGGAGCGCACCCTGGAGCCTTTTGTTCGTGCGGAGCTATGCGACCGCCTCGCGGCCGCCGGGCTGAAGCGCATCGAGGCGGCCAGCTTCGTCAACCCGAAGCTGGTGCCGCAAATGGCGGGGGCCGAGGAGGTGATGGCGGCGCTCCACCGCAAGCCAGGCACCTCGTACGCCGGCCTCGTCCTGAACGAAAAGGGCTACGAGCGCGCGGTGGCGGCCGGCGTGGACGAGGTGCACTACGCGTTCTCCGCGACCGATGAGTTCGGGCGCCGCAACCAGAACGCGACGACCGAGGAGGGTCTGAAGACCGCGCTCGCGCTGGTAGCGCGCGCGCGCAGCGAGAGGATGCCGATCACGGTGACGCTGAGCGTCGCGTTCGGGTGCCCTTTCGAAGGACCCGTGCCGCCCGAGCGCGTGCTCAACATCGTGCAGCACTTGATGGCCGTGCCGCCTGACGAGGTCTGCGTCGCCGACACGATCGGTGTGGCCGTTCCGTCGCAGGTCAAGGAACTTGTCGGGGGGGCGATGCGACTTGGGGCGACCGTCGGCGCCCACTTCCACAACACGCGCAACACCGGCTATGCAAATGCGGTGGCGGCGCTGGAGGAAGGCGCGGTTTCGCTGGATGCGTCGGTGGGAGGGGCGGGCGGGTGCCCGTTCGCGCCGAAGGCCACCGGGAACATCGCGACCGAGGACCTCGTGTACCTGCTGCGCGGTCTCGGCGTCTCCACCGGTATCGACCTCGACATGTTGATCGACATCTCGACATGGCTGTCGGGCCAGCTCGGGAAGGAGCTGCCGGGGATGCTGGCGCGGGCGGGCGACTTCCCATACAGACGCTGACACGAAGCGCGCAACATGTTGCGCATGCCCAAAAAGACTGTCAGGAAGGCTGCCGCAAGTCCGCATCGAGTGGCCGTCGTCCAGCACCCTCCCGTCACTCTGCACCGGCAGAAGACGCTGGAGCGGGGAGTGGCGCTGCTCGAGGAGGCGGCGGCAGGCGGCGCGCGGCTGGTCTCGTTTCCGGAGACATGGCTGCCCGGTTATCCGGAGTGGATCTGGCGGTTGCGGCCGGCCGAGGACTATGCGCTGACCGGCG
>DATGVE010000122.1:0-4998 GCA_035300725.1 Candidatus Eiseniibacteriota bacterium
GGGCGTGTTGTAGTTGGCGGGCCACGCGTCGTTCATGCCGGCAAGAGCGACCTCCACCGCGGATGAATCGAGGCCGAGGACGGCGGCCATCGAGCTCGTTCCGGCGGGAGCGGCTTCGGCCATCGCCTTGCCGCGTTCGACGACCGCCTTGATCACCTGAGGCGCGCCGATGGCGCCCGAGGCGGCGAGTGCGGTGTACTCACCAACCGAGTGGCCGGCGGCCGCTGCCGGTTCGATGCCACGGCGTCGCAGGAGAAGGGTCAGTCCGAGGCCAACGAAGCAAAGCGCAGGTTGAGCGTTCTGGGTGAGGCGCAGCTCGTCGTCGCTCGCGCTGGTGAGCAGGTGGCGCAGGTCGACATTAGCGGCCGATGCGCACTTGTCGCACAGGTCGGAGACCTCCGGATCCGTGAGCAGGTCGGCGCCCATGCCGGGCTGCTGGGAACCCTGTCCGGGATAGAGGAACGCGATCTTCGGCATCGTTTATTCACCCGCAATCCTGGCATGCGTCGGGAGCCTAAGATCGCTGGGTGGCACAGGATCCTCAAGACGGGATCAACCAGCTGCCACGGCAGCTGAGGGTGCTCCGCATTTTAGGCTTTGGTGCATTGCTGGCCTTTCCATTGGTCACCGCCATTCTCATCACGTTGAACTAGGCATCAGGTGAAGAAGGTACGGGGAGATCGTGTCCATTGCCGTGCGATCTCAGCCCCTCTTCCAGATCGCCTTCGAACGGTCTCCCCACGTTGTCGTCCAGATTTTGTTCTACGGTGAGCACTGGCCGGTGATATGCCTGTTGAGCTTATTCGGGTACCGCTGACGAGCCTCCTGCTTTTCGGCGACCTCGGTTAACCAGCTCGGCGCATGGCACACGATCTTCAAGAAATCCGCACCCACGGCCCACTGCCGCGGCCGCGGTTCGTGCTCCGAATCTTGGGTTTCGGCGCGCTGCTGGGCTTTCCAGTGGCGATTGGCCTTCTGAGTCGCCTTTCCTACCCGGCCTCGGCGTATGTGCTGTTCTGTCCTGCGCTGGTGCTGCTCGGCTTCATCTGTCTGGGAGCTGGCTTTCGCGTGGCCGGCGGCGTTTACCGCGGTGCTCTGGCCGGAGCCGCACTGTACGCGCTGCCTGGCGCCGCCTTCGACGCATACATTGCGCTGTTCAAGCCGGCAATTAGCCTCGATCTCTTCACGATCGTGTACTGGGGTGCGACGTGGCCGCTGTGGGGCTATGCAGCGCTTAGGCACTTTTCGGGCATCTGATGACTGCTGAACGAAAACGAGCGGCCGTGACGGCAAGCCTGCTGGCACGGCGGGACCCAGACCAGTGGCTCGTCTCGGCGCTCGAGCACCTGGACGAGTGGGGTCTCGTGCTCGACTCGGATCCGAAGCTGCCCTCCGTGCCTTCGCTGGTCGTGGAGCGAACCGTCCGTGGGTCGTGGTGGGCCGACCCGGAGGTCCACTTGATCCACAGACTTGGGTCCCGCTTCACGGGGCACGAGGACGTGCTGCACGTCGTGCTTGTGTCCGGAAAATTGACCTGCTTGCACAGGCGGTTGTGGCCGGCGTTCCTCGCCGTCGCGCTCGGAAACGAGCAGTGGAAGGTCGATGGCATGAGCACTGCAGGGAAGGCAATGCTGGCGCGACTCCGACGCGAACAACGCCTGACCGCCGACGAGCCCGATCTGCCCAGCACGAGCGTCAAAGCCAATGGTGCTGCGATGCGCGAGCTGGAGTCACGACTCCTGTGTGCCGGCGGAGACGTCCACACTTCGCGCGGTTCCCATGCGAAGTTCGTCACGACCTGGGCAATCTGGCAGGCGCACCGGGCCTTACGCACGCCCAACTTCTCTGCGGCAGAGGGGCGGCGTCAGCTGGACGAGTGTCTGGACAGGCTGAACCGCGAATCGGGTGGCCGGGGCAGGCTGCCCTGGTGGCTGTCTAGGCGGTCTTGGCCTGGGTAGAGGAATGCGACTTTAGCCATCGTTATTCACCGCAATCGTTGCATGCACTCGAGGCCTAAGATCGGCCGGTGGCGGACTTCGGGGCGGACCTGGCTACACCAATGGCGATCCGTGTAGTCGCGACGCTGCGGATCGCGGACCACATCACGCGAGGATTGCGAACCGCGCCCGAGCTGGCAGGGGCTTCGAGGGCCAATGCCGACGCGCTCGATCGGGTGCTCCGTCACCTCGTCAAGGCGGGACTGTTCACCTGTGATGAAGCCGGTCGTTATTCGCTGACGGCTCGAGGAGAGGAGCTGCGGGATGACCACCCGACCGGTACGCGCGCACTGCTCGACATCGAAGGTGCGATCGGACGCGCGGACCTGTCCTTCGTCCAGCTTCTGCACTCGGTGCACTCGGGCGAGGCTGGCTACCCCTTACAGTTCGGCCGCTCTTTCTGGGATGACATGGCGGCCGACCCCGCGCGAGCCGCGTCATTCGACGCGCGGATGGGCCACGACGTTGCCGCCGACGCGCCCGAAATTGTCTCCGGTTACGACTGGGCATCGCTGGGCCACGTGGTCGACGTAGGTGGCGGTAACGGTGCACTGCTCATCGCCTTGCTGACCGCGCACCCGGCCTTGAGGGGCACGGTTTTCGATCAGCCGGTCGCCGCCGAGGCGGCTCGGAATGCACTGAATGCGGCCGGGCTAGCCAGCCGGGCCGAGGCGGTGGCCGGCAGCTTCTTTGATCCGCTTCCGCCTGGCGCGGGTGGCTACTTGCTGTCGGCGATCCTCCACAACTGGACCGACGATGCCGCGTGTGCGATTCTGCGGCGCTGCGAGGAGGCGGCGGGGACCGCGGCCGCGGTCTTCGTGGTGGAGAAGATCGGCGCCGGCGGCGAATCGTTGCGGACCCTGATGGACCTGATGATGCTCGTCTACTTCGGCGGCAAGGAACGGGGGGTCGCCGAGCTTGGGGTCCTGGCGGAGCGTGCCGGGCTCAGGGTCGTCCGCGTGCATCCCGCTGGGAAGCTCGCGATCCTGGAGCTTCGCTCTAGGCGGTCTTGATGACCTCGCGGCCCTTGTAATGGCCGCAGTTGGGACAGATCATGTGTGGCCTTCGGGGGTGCTTGCAGTTCGGGCATGGCTGAAGCTGGACGAGCGCCAGCGCCAGGTGAGAGCGGCGGCGTCCCTTCTTCGACTTGGATAGCTTGACCTTTGGTAGAGCCATGAGCCTGTGAAGTTTACGTGAACAGGGACTCTGGCTTCAGGAACCGGTGGCCTGGTCGGCGTTCTCCTCGGCGGGCGGCTGGTTGGTCTGCAGGGCCTCTACTCCCCGCCGCACCGTCGCCAGCGTGCGGCCCAGGTGCGCTTCCAGCTGCTTGAGCTGCTCCATCGCGTAACCCTCGGCTTCGCGGATGATCTGATCCGACTTTGCCTGCGCGTCCTTGATCACCTGGGCGGAATGTCGCTCCGCGCGGCGCAGGATCTCATGCTCCGAGGCGGTCTCCTCCGCTCGCTCGTTGGCGCGCGACATGATGCGCGCCGCCTCACCGTGCGCCTCGGTGATGATGCGCTGCTGCTCCGACACGGTCCAGTTCGCCTGCTTGATCTCGTCGGGCAGGTTGAACCGGATCTGGTCGATCACCTCCATCATCTCGTCCTCGTTGACCATCACCTGCGTGGACAGCGGGACATGGCGTGCGTTCTGGATCAGATACTCGAAACGGTCAAGCAGCTCGTCGACCTTTATCTGTACTTCTCCTTCAGCGCTCTCGCGACCGGGGGCGGAACGAGGTCGGATACGTTGCCGCCATAGCTGGCGATGTCCTTCAAGATAGTTGATGAGACGTAAATGTGGGCGAAGCTCGACATGAGGAAGACGGTGTGGATGTCGGGCGCCAGCTTGCGGTTCATGAGGGCCTGCTGCAGCTCAGCGTCGAAATCTGAGTAGGCGCGCAGCCCTTTGACGAGCGTCGTCGCCCCCATCGAACGGGCGTATTCGACGGTGAGCCCCTTGAAGCTCGACACCTCGACCCGCTCGCGACCCTTCAGCGACGCGCGGATCAGCTGCATACGTTCTTCCACCGTGAAGAGCGGCTGGCGCTTCTCCGGGTTCCCCGCCACCGCGACGATGAGCTTGTCGAAGATCCCCAGCGCGCGGTCGACCACGTCGAGGTGGCCGTTCGTGAGCGGGTCAAAGCTGCCCGGATAGACGGCAACTTTCGTTTTCGGGCGCGTGTTCAAACTGCCGGATCCTGCGCGGCCGGCGCGCGAAACACTGTGACCACTGTGTCCCCGTAGCGGCGCTGACGGTCGATCTGAAGGCGGGCCAGCACCGGCATCTGCTGGCGACGCGAGTGCTCCGCGACGACGGTCGCGTCGTCGAGCGTCCGGTCCAGCACTTTCAGAGCGCGGTCCAGGACCACATCGTCATAGGGCGGGTCGAGAAACACGAGGCCCGCACGCTTGATCTGGTCCGGCGAGGCCTCGAGCCACCGCACAACGTACCCTCGGACGACATGCGCGCGCTCCCGGACGCCGAGTACTTCCAAGTTCTGGCGCAGGATAGCAAGACCACGGGGCTGGTGGTCCACGAAGGTCACGTTTGCGGCGCCGCGCGACAGGGCCTCGATGCCGAGCGCGCCCGAGCCGGCGAACAGGTCCAGGACGTGCGCTCCGGCGATACCGGGCCCGACGAGGTTGAAGATGGCCTGCTTGACCATCCCCTGGGTGGGCCGGATGCCCTTCGGGGCTTTGAGCCGCCGCCCCCTCGCCTCTCCGCCGCTGACGCGCAAGCCGGGCACGATCAGGCTCGCACGCGGATCGAGCCGCGGCCGGTGATGGTCCCGATCCGCGCGGGTCGATAGCGCGCGGAACGGAGGGCGTTTTCGAAATGCGCTGCCTTTGTCGGCGGGATCGCGACCAGCAACCCGCCGCTGGTCTGGGCGTCGCACAGCAGCATCTGGTCGATCTCGGCGAGGCCGTTCCACTCCACCTGGTCGCGGTAGGCGGCGTGGTTGCGGCGGCTGCCGCTCGGGAAAAGATCCGCCTCA
>DATGVE010000123.1:0-23438 GCA_035300725.1 Candidatus Eiseniibacteriota bacterium
CGCCGCTAGGAACTCATCTCTCTTGCGAGAAATAAGCCCTCGCTCGACTTGCATGTGTTATGCGCGCCGCCAGCGTTAACCCTGAGCCAGGATCAAACTCTCCGTCCAAAACGGAGGACCCAAGGCCTTCGCCCTGAGTCACTAAAGACTCTCAGAGTCTTTCCCACTCTTCAGTTGTCAAAGTGCTGGTTTTCCCGACCACCTCGGCGCTTTTTAGGGCGCGCGAAGCCTTCCGTCAGGACAACCCGCGAATTGTACCGGTCGCCAGGCCGGTATTGCAAGGCGCCTTAAGACCCGGCGCGAATACCCAGCTCGTCCAGATGCGCCAGCAGGTCGGCCGGATCCTCGTATACCCGGTAGGCGCCCGCCCTGACCAGCTCGTCACTGCCGTAGCCACCCGAAAGCAGGCCGATTCCCATCGCACCCGCCCGCTGTGCGGCCAGCAGGTCCCAGATGCTGTCGCCGACCACAAAACAGTCACCGGGCGGCACGCCGAGGCGTTGCGCGGCGGCCAGGAAGAGGTCCGGGTTGGGCTTCGCGTAAGCCACCTGGTCGCGAGTGACGATCGGAATGCCCTCGGGGATCTCAAGCAACGCCAGCGGGCCTTTTGCGGTGCGCACGCTCCCGCTGGTCGCGATCGCCCACGGAACTCCCATCCCGGTCAGCGCCGCCAACAGCTCGCGAGCGCCAGGCAGAGGGCGGATCTGATCCCACAGCGGCAGGTAGCTCTTCGCGTGGTTCTCACGCAGGCGCTCCGCTTCTTCGTGGGATAGGCTGCGGCCCAGCTCCCGGTCGAGCGCCTTGAGAAACAGGCCGCCGCTCATGCCGATCCTGCGGTGAATCCGCCACACCGACAGGTCGATGCCCTCGATATCGAGCGCATGCCTCCACGCCAGCACGTTCTGATAGACGCTGTCGACGAGCGTTCCATCCAGGTCGAAAAGCAGCGCAGGCCGTGAGGACAGGTTGGGAGTCGACATCAGAAAGCCCTCCGCCCGGACATGGCGCGCGCCAGCGTCAGCTCGTCGGCGTACTCCAGATCGCCACCGACCGGCAGGCCGTGCGCCGGACGCGTCACCTTTGTGCCCAGCGGCGCGAGCGCACGTTGTAAGTAAAGCGCCGTCGCCTCGCCCTCGATGTCGGCATCTGTCGCGACGATCACCTCGACCACGCCATCGTCCCGTACCCGATCCAGCAGCTGCTGCACGTGGATCTGATCCGGGCCAATCCCATCGATCGGCGAGATCACTCCATGCAAGACGAAGTACACGCCACCGAACTCAGACGTTCGTTCGACCGCAAGCACGTCGAGCGCCGACTCGACCACGCACAGCAACGTAGTGTCCCGCTTAGGCGATGAGCAGATCACGCACAGGCTGCCCTCAGCGATGTTGTAGCAGCGCTCGCAGTAACCGATGCGCGCCTTCACATCGCCGATTGCCTGCGCGAGCGAGGCCGCGCGTGGACCGTCCGATCGCAACAGATGGAACGCGAGTCGCTGTGCCGTCTTCGGGCCGATGCCCGGCAGTCGCGAGAGCTCCTGGATGAGCCTTTCCAACGGCTCCGGCAGCTGCGGCACGTCTGGCTAGATCAGGCCGGGCGGGAGGCCGAGCCCGGAGGCAACCGACTGCATCTTGGATGCAGCGAGCTGCTTCGAGCGCTCCATCGCCTCATTGACCGCGGTGACCACCAGGTCCTGCAGCATGTCGATGTCGGATGCGACCTCGGGGTCGATCGTCACCGACACAACTCTCTGCGAGCCTGTCGCGACGACTCGCACCGCGCCTCCGCCCACGCTCGCCTCGACGGTCTCCGTGTCCAGCTGCGCCTGCACTTTTTGCATCCTGTCCTGCATCTGCTGGACCTGCTTCAACATCTTCATCGGATCCTTCATTCCGAGACCTCCTTGACGCGCGTCACCCGTCCGTCGAACCTGCGCACAACCTCGCGGACGAATGGATCGTCCTCGGGACTCACCACTTGTGCACCCGCCTTCGGGACCTCACCCTCGCGAAGCCTGAAGTCGACCTTGACCTCGTTGCCCAGCCATTCGCGAACGTGCGGCATCAGCTGCATCGACTGCTCCTGGGCTTTCTTGTGATGAAACCCGTAGCGGAACCACAGGATCAGGACCGATCCATCGACCTCGGGCTGCGCGTCGAGGTAGGCGGCGCGGACTGTGCGGTTCAACTTCTCGAGAACCTCGGGCCAGCCCGCGACCGGCGCTGAGCTGACCGCGGGTTGCGGTCGCGCCTGCTCTTCCTTCTCAATCACCGGTGCCGGGGCGGACGTGATCGGCTGCTCCTCGCCACCACCCGCTTCCACCGCCAGTCGCGCCAGCGTCGCCTCGACCAGGAATCGGGGCTCAGCGTGCCGGCGAACCTCGCCGTCCAGCCGCAACAGCGAATCCAGCACACCAGACAGCCGCCGCGCGGTCGCCTGGTCGCGCTTGGTCAAAGCCGCGACCAGCCGGTCTCGACATCCCTCCATCAACCCACGCACCACCTGACGCAGCTCCGCGCCCGCCGCGTACACGCGATTCACCTCGGCCAGCGCCTCGGCCGCGCGACCTGCCAGAACGTCATCCAGCAGCGAGTCCAGCAACCGCGGGTCGGCGATCCCCAGAAGGGCACGCGCCGACTCCAGCGAGATCGGCGCGGGGGGGGCGCCGGGATCCGGCTCTGCCGGATCCCCCGCGCGAAGGGGGGGTGTCCCCCCCTTCGCATAATTCGCGAGCGGCACCAGCTGGTCCAGCAAGCCCACCGCGTCGCGCATCGATCCCTGTGCGGTGCGCGCGATCAACAGCATCGCCTCGCCGTCAACCTGAACGTGCTCCGACTTCGCGATGTGCGTAAGCCGCGACACGATCTGCTCTTCGCTGTGCCGCCGGAACACGAACTGCTGGCAGCGACCGATGACCGTGAGCGGAATCTTCTGCGCGTCCGTCGTGCAAAGGATGAACACCACATGGGCCGGCGGTTCCTCCAGCGTTTTCAGTAGAGCGTTGAACGCCGGCTCGGTGAGCATGTGCGCCTCATCGATGATGTAGACCTTGAACGGCCCGAGCGCCGGCGCGAGGTTCACCTTCTCGCGCAGGTCGCGGATCTCGTCGATGCCCCGATTGGATGCCGCGTCGATCTCGATCAGGTCGAGCGCCGACCCGCCCGTCATCTCAGTGCAGGACTGACACACGTTGCAAGGTTCGGCCGAGGAGCGCGGGCGGCCAGTACAGTTCAGCGCCTTTGCCAGAAGCCGGGCGGCGGACGTCTTCCCCGTCCCTCGACTCCCGCTGAACAGGTACGCATGTGCCACGCGACCGCCGATGATCGCGCCCTGCAGCGCTCGCGAGGCTGCCTCCTGGCCGACCAGGTCGGCGAAGGTCTGCGAGCGGTACTTGCGATAGAGGCTCTGGTACTCAGGCATGCAATTTCAAAGGTGGCCGCGCACCCCCGCTTCGATCGAAGACCCCCAGCTCGCACCGCGGTTCACGGCTCCGGCCCAGATGACTGCGGCACCCTCGAGTTCTCTCCTTACCGCTGCTTCCTTCCGGACCTGACGGGGTTCGGAGACCCGAGCTGCGCAGGTCCCGACCTTCAACGCCGTTTGCCGCGGCCAGGCGTGAGAACCCAGACCTCAGCGCGGGAATTCGGTCCGGCTAAGGCGGATTGCCGGTGCAGGGTACCGCCAGCACCCCACTTAGCGCGACCAAGAGCCATCTTACCCGGGCTCAGGCGTGGCCACCGGCCGCCGCGCGACCCACCCAAGGTGCACGAAAGTGGCCAGCGTGGTGATGGGGATGACGACCTCGGCGCCGACCACAACGTTGGTCGCATCCTGGTTCATAAAGCGAAACAGGCAGATGCCTCCGACCAGGATGATGATCAGAGCCGTCGAGATCTGCCCGCTCAACGTGTGGCGCAGCTCCGGACGGCGATGCAGGTAGATGAGCACCAAACCGCCGAGCGCCGGCAGCAGATAGCGCCCGATGATCACCACCGCCAGCCACGGCGGGAAGATCCCGCCCAGCGCGAGCCCCATCGCGACCCCACCCAGCAGCACTCCGTCGACGACAGGGTCCAGGCCTCCGCCAAGCGCCGAGGGCCGCTGGAACCGCCGCGCGATAGTCCCATCGACGAGGTCGCTCAGTCCCGCCACCGCCAGCACAACCGCGAGCAGCCCCAGATGCCCCGGCGCAACTGAATAGACGAACGCCGGCGCCGCCAGGTGCGCCCGCGCGAAAGACACCTGGTTCGCCTCGCCCGGTATGAATGCCTCGACCAAAGCGACCGCGGCAAACCACGCCACCAGCAACCATGCCGGGCCAGGCGGAGACGCAAGCCAGACCCACAACAGGCCGAGCGAGAGATAGATCGCACCCCCCGTGATGCCGACCCGGTTGAGCCGCACGACTCCTAGTGTGGGGTTGGCGACGGGCTCGCCGCGGGCGACGGGCTGGCCGCCGGCGGCTTGTACGGTTCCGCGCCCGGGTGCGGGTTGGCCCCGCACGGGAAGCTCGGCTCCCCCGCTCCCTTGAGAAAGATCTCGTTGTATCCGCCCGTCACGATGTACCCGCCGTCGTACGTGCAAACCTGCCGCGTGACCACCCCCGGCGGCGCCGTCCACATCGCCGGCCACGGATGGCTCGAGTAGTACTCCTCGAGGAACGGCTTCCACACCGCGTTGCCCACGTTCTCGCCGAACAGAACGGACGTCGGGCACTGCCAGCCGGACGGTGGGAAGTTCGTGGCCAGGTACGCGTAGCCCGAGTTGCACGTCGCTCCTGCATCGATGTGCATCAACGACGCGGCGACAGCGAGGTTCGGCGTGTACCCGATGAAGATCGATCCCGTGTATGCCTCGGTCGTTCCCGACTTGCCCGCCACCGGCCGCGCCGCCAGGCTCCCACCCAACGACAGTTTCACCGGCCCGCGCAGCAGGTCCGTCATCAGGTAGCCAAGCTCGGGGCTGACGACCTGCACCCTGCCCGCGTTGGCATCGAACGCCTCGAGCACCTTGCCATCCGCATCGGTCACACGCAGCACCGGGTGCCGGGTGATCCGGTACCCGCCGTTGTCAAACGCCGAGTAGGCCGCGAGGTGCTCCGCCATGGAGAGAGGGTCGTGGCCCAGCGTCGTCGCCACGCCGTCCGGGTTTTCGATGACCGCCGTGACCCCGAGGTTGTGCATGAAGCTGACCACCCGCGCTCCACCCTCCGATCCGTATGTCCACAGCGCCGGCAGATTGCGCGATTGCGCCAGCGCGGTCCGCAGCGTGATCCACCCTTCGTGCTTGCCGTCCCAGTCGTTGAACGTATGCCCGCCGATCACGCCCGCCTCGTCGTTCAACAACGTCGCCGGCGTGACCAGCCCGGCCTGCAGCGCGGCGGCGTACGTGTAGACCTTGAACGACGAGCCGACGCCACGCCAGCCAAGAGGATCGACGCCCGTCAGGTTGATCTGGCCGCGAATCGCCGCGTTGTTGTAGTCGGCGCTTCCGACCATCGCGAGGATCTCGCCGTCCGCCGGATTCATGACCAGCATCGCTCCCGTGTTCACGCCTCTCTTCGCGTACGTACCTACGCCTGACTTCACCCACTTGTCCGCCACCGCTTGCGTGGGGAGGTCCAGGGTGGTCGTGATACGAAGGCCTCCCTCGTAAAGCGCTTTGGCGCCATAGCGCTGCGTGATGTACTTCACGACGTAGTCGACGAAATGCGCGGTCAGCGGGTTGTGCTGCGCCGGCTGAGCCTTGCGAGCCGCGATCATCTTGCTGATCAGGTCGCTGTTGAACATCGCGTCCGTCTCGGGCCGCGTCAGGTCGCCCATCTTGACGATGCCGTCAAGCACACCGCGCCACCGAAACTTCGCCGCCGCCACCTGGTCCGGTGTTCCGAACACGTCGTAATCGCTGGGCGCCTGGGGCAAGCCCGCAAGGAAGCTCGCCTGCGCCCATGTCAGCTCGCTCGCGGAAACCTGGAAGTACGTCTGGGCAGCCGCCTCCGCGCCATATGCCCCGCTGCCGTAGTTGATCGAGTTCAGATACAGCTCGAGGATTTGCGCTTTCGAATACCGCCGCTCCATCTCCTCCGCGAGCAGCAGCTCGCGGAACTTGCGGTTGATCGTCCGGCTCTGCGCCTCCTCCGTGTCGAGCACGTCGTTCTTCACCACCTGCTGCGTGATCGTTGAGCCGCCCAACGCCGAGGAATGGTGCGTTAGGTTGTAGACGATCGCGATCGCCATCCGCCGGTAGTCCACTCCCGAGTTCGAGTAGAACGTGCGGTCCTCGGTGTCGATGGTCGCCCGCTGCAGCTTCACGCTGATCTTGCTCAGCGGGACGACGGTGCGGTTTTCGTGGTACAGCGCCTCGATCAGGGTGCCGTTCCGGTCGAGGATGCGCGTCGTCTGGTTGAGCTTGGTCGACTGGAGCGATTCAATCGAGGGGAGGTCCCCCGCGAAGTAGTCGACCACGCCGATCGTCCCGGCCGTAGCGACCAGGCCCGTCGAGGAAATCACGATCACGCTCACAAGCGCGATCCGCAGCAGCCAGTGATGCGAGGGGCGCTTGGTGCGGCGTGTTCGAGTTCGGGCTCGAACGCGGCGGCTGCGCGCCTCGGGCGCACGTTTGCGGGATGCCAAGGTCGGGCGAGACCTCCAGGACGTTTTCTAGGACGCGTGCGACGACCGGTAGCCGGGAGCTTACCGCAGTCCTAGCGCTTCTGCTCCCTGGTCTGCCAGGCCCAGGATCGGGCTGGAGAGGACGCCGTAGAGGGCGATCACCACGCAAAGGGCGACCGCGCCCGCCGAGGAGAGACGTGTCAGAACAGGCAAAGCCGCGCCGCGCCGCGCCTCCTCGAGCGGACTGTGCACGTAGATCAGGCGCAGGGTGGCCGCCGCGGCCGCCAGGCTCAGCACCGAGCCCACCAGGCCGAGCCCCAGCAGGGCGAAGTGGCCGCTCTGGGCCAGCGCCGCGGCGACCGCGAACTCGCCGAAGAAGCCCGCTAGCGGCGGTGCCCCCGCCAGCGACAGCACCGCCAGCGCCACACCGGCGGCGCGTCCTGGGCGCATCACGCCCATGCCCGCCCAAGACGCGGCCCCACCTTCAGCGCGTCCCATCACGGCCGGGCCGCATGTGGCAGCGACCGTGAACGCGGCGAGCAAGAACAGGGACCCTGCGATGCCGGCGCGATAGTGAGTCACGAGACCCGCAGCAACCCAACCGATCTGGCCCACGGCGAGATACGCGATCCGCGTTCGGGGAGCTCGCACCGCGAGCGCCGCGGCTCCTCCGCCGACCATTGCCACCGCCGCGATCACCTGCAGGTACGACGAGTAAGCGTCCGGGATCGGCGTCAGCGCAGCGAGCAGTTTGATGGCCACCGTCGCCGACGCCGCGGCGACCAGGCCGAGCACCAGCCCCGCTCCAAGCGGAGAGGCGCCGAGGGTCGCGGGAATTCCGGCCAGGTGGAAGGGCGCGACAGAGGCGCGAACCGCCAGTCCAGTAAGTAGAAGGAACACCGGGATCGCCAGGGCGAGAGTTGCAGTTCCGCCGAACAGCACGTGGCGCATAGCCTCCAGCTCGATCGTCCCTGCAGACGCGTAGACGAACGCCAGACCTGTCAGGAGCAGCCCGCTTGCCACCCCGCCGGTGAGGAGTAGGCGGAGGCCCAGGTCCGGACGGCGCAGGGCAACCAGCACCACGCCCGCCGTCGCCGCCAGCTCGAGCCCCGCCCACAGTCCCACCAGGTCGCCTGCGGACGCGGCGACCATCACACCCAGGGTCGCGAGCAGCGGCATCGCCAGTCCAATCGAGAGCGAGTCCTCGGCCGTCCAGTCCACCACCGCGAACGCGATCGTCGTGGCGAGCAGGACAGCGGCTTTGGTGAACAGCGCAAAGCGGTCCTGGATCAGGCCACCTGCGAAGTAGGTGCCCAGCGTCGCGCCGGCCCAAAGCTCGATGGCCAGCGCAATCAGCACCAGCGCCGCGGTGGCGACGGGAAGGTGGCGGCGCGCGGACGGCGGGACCAACCCAAACCGGCCCGCGATGAGCAGGAGCACCGCTGATGCCGCGACCAGGGCCTCCGGTACCAGGGCGAGGTACTTCACTGGCCGGCCCCCGGCGCCGGCGCGGGCGTTGGCGCCGGCATGTCGTATGGCGAGGCCATCTCGCTGATTCCCGCGGACATCGTCTTGGTCAGGCCAGGGTCGAAGATCGGCGAGTCGGTTCCGGGCAGCTTGGGACCTCCCGGGAAGATGCCTACCCACAGCAGCGCTCCCGCGAGCAAGCCCAGGTACCAGGACTCGCCGAGTGAGGCGTCGGAGACGCCCGGGGCGTCCGGATTCGGCACCCCGAAGAGCACGCGCCGCAGCAGCATCGCGAGCGCGACCGCCGCCACCGCAAGGCCCGCCGCCACCGCGAACGCGCCGATCGGCTGCGTCTTGAAGGAGCCGAAGAACGTCATTAGATCCGCGGGGAATGTCGCCAGCAGCGGTACGCCGAGCACCGCCAGCCCGCCGATGATCAAGAGCCAGGTCAAAATCGGCATGCGGGGAGCCAGTCCGCCCAGGACCAGCAGGCTGCGCGACTGCGCCCGCTCGGCAAGGGTCGCGCACACGCCGACAATGAGCGCCGCCGCCAGCCCTCCCGCGAAAAGGGAGAAGACCGCGCCCGCAATCGAGAGCGGCGACAGCGCCGCGAGGCCGAAGGCCGTGATACCGCCTGGGATCATTGCGAGGTAGGCGGCCGAATGCCGGATGTCGACCATGCGCAGGGCCGCCACAGCGGCGTAACCGACGGTCAGCACGGCGAGCGCCGCCAGCAGTGGGGCCAGCAAGTTGGCCGCCAGGGGCTCGGCCGCGACCAGCGCACGTAATAGAAGGTATGCGCCGAGCCTTGTCGCGGTCCCCGCGACGACAACTGTCACGCCGATCGGCGCTTCCGCATACAGGTCGCGAGCCCAGCCGTGAAACGGGAACAGAGGGAGCCTGGTGGCCGCGGCGATGATGATGAGGAGGCCGACTATCACCTGCACGCGCGGGCTGATGTTGCCAACTTTGAGAAGGACGTCCATGTCGAAGCTCGTGCCACCCGTCGCTGCGTAAAGGGCCATCGTCGCGATGACCAGCGCTCCGGTGCCGAGGCCCCAGTAGCCGACCAGCCTCCACGTTGCGGCGTTGCGTCTCGGCCCGCCCCAGCCGAGGATCAGGAGCGCGATCGGAACAGCCGCAGCACTCCAGAACAGGATGAGGACGAACATGTCACGCGCCACAATCGCTCCGTTGATGCTCGCCTGCGTCAGCAGCAGCAGGCAGAAGTAGGAACGCACGCGCTCGCGGATGCCGAGGGAGGCCAGGACCGCGACGATGCCGATCAGCCCCGAGAGGAGAAGCATCGTCATCCCCGGCCCGTCCACGCCGAGGTGGTAAGAGGCGCCGATGGCCGCGAGCCATGGCTGGTTCTCCGCGAACTGCGGCGTGTTCAGAAACGATTCGAACTGGTTGTAGGCGATCCAGAGCACGAACACCAACCCGACGTTCGTGAAGAAAGCGATCTGCTTCATCAACGTGTCGAAGCGGCCGCGCGGGTTTGGCATCGTGGCAATCGCGACGGCCATGATCACGGGAACCCAGACGATCACGCTCAGCAGGAGCGGTGACGAAAAGATGTTGGCGCCGGGCACCGCCCCAGGCGTGGGCGACGGCAAGGCAAGTCCGGCGATCCCCAGCCAGATCACTTGAAGACTCCCGGCGCCGCCAGGCCGACCACCAGAGTCAGGACGACCGCGAGCGCCACGAAGATCGGGAGCACGGGCAGCCGAGCGCCCATGACGGCAAACCGGCCGGTGGTCTCCAGCGCGCTGCCCACCGCGGCATCGCCCGCCGGGATCCAGCGGTCGCCGATCCTGATCGCGATCTCCGTGACCGGCGCGACGATGAATCGGGCGAAACCCCTCGAGCCGGCAGCGCCGAGCCTGTCGAGCCATGCCGCCGCCACCGCTGACGCCTTCAGCGCGCCGTCCTTGTTGCGGACGTAGGCGATCGCGACCGCGGCGAAGCCGATCAGGATTACGGCGACCCACAGTGCATAAGCTGCGAAAGAAGGCGCCGGATGCTTGTTGCCGTCGAGGAAGTCAAGCCCGAGGCGAGGCACCAGCATGACGACCCACAACAGGGCGCCCCCCGCAACGAGCAGGTACGGCCAGCTGCGAGATGCGGGCGGTGCTTCGCCGACCCTGTCCGGCTCGAATGCACGTCGCCGCCGCAGGGGTCCGAACGCCACACCCATGAAGACGCGGAGCGCACCGATCGAGATCAGCAGCAATCCTTCGGCCAGGACGAGGCCTGTTCGGGAACGAGTGCTGAATGCAAAAGCAAGCGCGGACGATGAGCTCAGTGCGAGCACGAGCCCAGCCAGCAGCAGCGCCATGGCGCTCACCCGCATCCGAGCCCATGCCTCCCCAATCTCCGCAAGGTTGTCCGTGCGCATCGCCGCGGCGATCGCCGATGCGGCTAGCACGGCGGCGGCGCGGGCCGGCGCGATAGCGAGGACGCATGCGACCCCCGCGACGGCAAATGTCGAGTACGGCACCTGAAACCCGAAGATCACGATGGCCGCCCCGACGGCGGAGGCGCCGATGCCGAGCAGCGTGACGATGCGCCTGGGCTCATTGCCGACCAGCGCCAGCAGGGGAGCCCCGATGGCCGTCACCCCGCAGGCATACAGGCAAGCCCGCACGGTCTGTGAGTTGGACGCGACGAGGATCGGCATCACACGGTAAAGGACGACGATGGCGACCACCGACCATACGGCCTGCGCGAGCGCGAGGGCGGCAGGCGGCGCGGTCACTGATGTTTGCGTCAGCCATGAATGCAGCGGCCACAGCGCCAGGCGGCCGCCAACGCCGATGAACAAAAGGATTGAGGCCACCACCAAGGAGCGCACCGTCCACCCCGGGTTCGTGTGCAGGATCGGAACCAGCGACGTGAGGTTCTGCACCCCGTACCGCGAGTAGAGCCAGGCAACGCCGCAAAGCAGTGACAGGTCGGTGACGAATGGAAGGGCCAGCGCCACGCGCGCGCGAATCGCCGCCTCGTCGCTGCCCCAACGCTGCGCCAGCAGGAGGTATGTCACCGCTCCCGCCAGTCCCCAGAACGCGATCAGCTCCGCGAGATCCCAGCTGACAAGAGCGCCCACGCACGCGAAGAGCAAAAGGCTGACCAGCGCGTGGAATCGCGCCGGGCCTGGCTCTGACCGGCCCATCACCTGGTTCCAGCCGAGGACGCCGATCATGCAGAGCTCGACGGCGACAAGAGCCGCCACGGTGAGGTGGTCGACACGCAGCACGATGTCCACCGCAAAACTCTGGAACGCGGTCGGCCCGCTGAATGCGACCGGCATGTTGACGTACTGGTAGGCGTGGAGAAATGGGGTCTTGGTTTTCGCGAGGCCCCAGCCGACGAGCACCGTGAGCAGCAACGTCACGACCGCGCCGAACATCGCGAGGCTTGCCGAAGACCGGCGTGTCCGGACGCTCGTCAGGGCGATGACGAAGGCGGTGAGGGGCGTGAGGACCAGGAGCGGCACCGCCCACCCGAGCTGGTTCGCGGGGTCGAACGTGAACCCCGATGAGCGGGACCCCGACGCCGCGGCGGCGATTTGGGCCAACAAGGAATTTAAGACGACGAACAGGCTCAGCGAGGTGTCCCCCGACCCGCGATGCCGACCCCGAGGGCGACCAGCGCCAGGGCGACCACCGGCAGCAGGGCCGCCACCTCCTGACCGAACAGCGGCGGAGCTGAGGTCGCGGCAAAGCGCGAAACCCCCGCGAACGCAACGCCTGCCCCGCCGAAGATCAAAGGAAGGCCGGCCAGCGCTGCCGTCAGGTCACGTTTCCACGCCGCCACGAACGCGCCCGTCGCGACCAGGGCCGCCGCGACGAACAGGACGGCGACGAAGCCTGCGCTCACCGACCGCGACCCCGCCCGCGCCACATCGCGGTCGCTCCGGCAAGCGCTGCCAGCACCAGAGCGCCCACGGCCTCGGTCGCCAGCGCGTCATGAGCAAAGAGGAGCCGGCCGATTGAGGCGCTGCCGATGTCGCCGCTGACATACAGAGCGTGGAAAAAGTCGCCCCGCCACGCGGCGTAGGCCAGGATGGCGAACAATGCCGCAGCGGCCACCGCTCCCGCCTGCCGCCAGACGGGCCCTTCAGAGGTGTCGATGACGCGGTAATGCTTTGCGCTCAGCAGCAACGCGCAGCCGGCGTAACACACCAGCGCCACCAGGCCGGCGAAACCCGCGGATAAAGATAGGTATAGGCCTGCGATTCCCAGTCCACCGGCTGCCAGCGCGACGCCGCGTGAGCCGCGTCCGGGTAGGAATGCCAGGGCAAGCCCGCCCCCAACCGAGATTGTGGCGGACACGTAGAAGCCAATCGCGTGGAGGGAGTCCATCGGCACTCCGTGGTTGCTGAGAGTGGTATTGCCGGCTAGTCGGCGCTGCCGCCGGGTCCAGGGCGCCAAGCATACAGGAGCCCAGAACCGGCTATGGCGAGCAGCGCGAGCGCCGAGGCGACGCCGCCGGGGGTGGCCTGCGTGGTGGTCGCGCCGACCGCGTAAGCCGCAAACACGAGGAGCAAGGCCAGGCCGAGCGCGGCTGCTGCGACTCGCATCGGGTCCCAGCGCTGCAGCGCCCGCGACAATGTACGCATGCCGGCAGTATCGCAGGCGCTCCTCGAGTTCGCCAAACACCACCGGACCGAGGCTGCGCCGGGGGTCGAGGTCACGGTCACACCCCGTTACCAGATCACCCTCCAGCCCGACTTTCCGATTCCCGGCCCTAACAGCATCTCGTGGATACGTTGCCGCCCCGACGAGGTTGACGAGGTCATACGTGAGGGACGCGCCGCATTCGCGCCTCACCAACAGGGGTTCATGTGGCTCCTGGATCCGGAAACTGAGCCATCCGACTTCGGCGACTGCCTCGATAGATATGGCGTTCACTGGGACGGCGACGAAGTCGCGGTGATGGTGCTGCCCATCGACGCCACGGTGGAGGCTCAGGAGGTTGCGGGTCTCGAGCTCGTGGATGGTCTCGCCACCCCCGAATCGTTCAGAAGCGCCGACTCCGCCAACGCCGAAGCATTCGAGAGTCCCTCACGCGCCGACGACCACGAGCGAATCGCGATGCTGGAGCGGCGCCGGCTCGACAACCTTGCTGCGGGCAATCGTCGCCTGCTCCTGGCTACGATGGACGGCGAGCCGGCGGGCTCGGCGGGACTCACGTTGTTTCCGCCTGCAGCCGCCATCCTCAACGGCGGCGCGGTGCGGCCGAAGTTCCGAGGCCGGGGCATTTACCGCGCACTGGTGGCGGCACGCATGGAGATCGCGCGCACTGCCGGCGTTGATGGTCTTTGCGTGTGGGGCGGCCACATGTCCGCCCCGATCCTCACCAAGCTGGGTTTCGAAAAGGTGGGCTGGCGCCGCTTCTATCTGGACGCGAGCACCGCTTGATGAAATAAAAGCGCCGAAGCTCCGTTGAGCCTCGACGCATTTCTATTCGAAGAAAAACGACTACGACTACTTCTTCTTCTTGGTGGCCTTCTTCGCTGGCTTCTTCGCGGCCTTCTTCTTGGCTGCCATGCGTTACCTCCTTCGCGTTTTTGTACGACCCGAGTGGTGAAACTGTTGGCGGCGCTTCGTCTCACATCGAGGACGCCAAGCAACATTGTGCATCAGTGCGCGCAATCATTCAACTGTTTTGATCACATGCATTCGATGCGCGTTCAATTGTTGAGGTGACAAGAACAGTGCAAAAAACAAAGAGGGACAAACCTGATGACGTTGCTCCTGATGGATCAGAGATTCGTTTCATTCTCGACACGAAGCACGGAGCAACAAGAGCTGGGCTCTGCGAAGTTCGGCTCGGACCGGGCGCAATCTCCAAGCCCGTGCGCCATCGAACTGTAGAAGAGATCTGGTATTTCACGCGCGGCGAAGGTTGGGTCTGGCGCTGCCCACCAGAAACGGAGTCTTCGCCATCGCAGACGGTTCACGTCGGCCCAGGCGACGCCCTCCTGATTCCTGCTGGCTGGAGCTTCCAGTTCAAAGCTTCAGAGACTGGTGAGCTGCGCTTCCTCTGCTACACCTGTCCGCCCTGGCCCTACGCCGGCGAAGCCGTCGCCGTCGAACGCGGCGGCTTTGACTAGACCTTCAATTTCGCTGCGCAGCGAACGGTCTTGGAACTACGCCAGGGATTCCACCCAGGCACGGTGCAGCAGCCCGTACCGCCCCGCGCTGTCGCGAAGGTCCGCCGGCGCACCGTCCTCAACGACGCGGCCGTCATCGATGACCAGCACCCTGTCCGCGATCTCGACCGTCGACAGGCGGTGCGCGATGATCACGGCGGTGCGTCCGCGGAGGAGCGTTCGCAACGCCCGCTGCACCAACCGCTCCGAAGGCAAGTCCAACGACGACGTCGCCTCATCGAGGATCAGCACCCTCGGGTCGGCGAGAAAGGCGCGCGCGAATGCGACCAGCTGGCGCTGACCCGAGGAGAGCCGAACTCCGCGACGCCTCACATCGGTGTCGTAACCGTTGGGCATTGCCCTGATGAAGTCGTGGGCGCCGATCGCGCGCGCGGCGGCGATCATCTCTTCGCCAGTGGCGCCTGGCCTGCCGAACAAGATGTTCTCCCCCACCGTGCCCGAGAAGAGAAAGCTCTCCTGGGTGACCATCGCCACCGCCCTGCGCAGATCGCTGACGCCGATCGATCGCAGGTCGACGCCGTCGAGGGTGACCCGCCCGAGCGTGGGGTCGTAGAAGCGCGCCATCAGGCGCGCCATCGACGTCTTTCCCGCACCTGTCTCGCCAACCACGGCGACGATCTGGCCGGCGGGGATTTGCAGGTTGACGTCATGCAGAACCGGCTTTTCGCGGTAGCCGAAAGTGACATGCTCGAAGCCGATCGCGCCCTTGACGTCGCTCATGGGTACAGGTTTCCCGGGCTCCGGGACGGTGGGCGTCTCTTCGATAACGCCGGCCAGCTTCTCCAGCGCCGCGCCCGCGGCTTGAAACACGTTGTAGAACTGCGACAGGTCCTGCATCGGCTCGAAGAACTGCCGCAGGTAGAGGACGAACGCCGTCAGCACACCGAGAGTCATCTGGCCCTGGACGACGAGGTAGCCGCCGAACAGGAGGGCGGCGATGGTGGTGAGCCGGCCCAGCAGGTTGATCGCCGGGCCGAACGTCGACGCGAGCCGGTTCGACCATATGTTGGCGTCTCGGTACCGGCCGTTGACGTCCTCGAAGATCTCCTGGTTGCGGGCTTCACGCCGGAACGCGTGGACCGCCCTGATCCCACCCAGCGACTCGACGTAGTGCACGATCACGAGCACTATCGCGCGGCGTACCGCGCGGTACGAGCGCGCCGAGTTGCTCCGGAACCAGTACGTCAAAGCGAGCACCAGCGGCATGGCAACCAGCGTGACCATGCCAAGTCGCGTGTCGAGGTGAATGAGGATCACCGAGATCGCGACCACCGAGATGAGCGACGTGATGACCGAGGTCAGGCCGGTCGCGAGCAGCTCGTTGAGCGCGTCGATGTCCGAGGTGAGGCGCGAGATGATGCGCCCCGAGTTGTACCGCTCGTAGAAAGAAAGAGAGAGCTCCTGCACGTGTCCGAACAGGGTCTTGCGCAGGTCGAACAGCAGGTCGGCGCCGATCCTGCCCGACACGCGCAGGAACGCGTAGTTGGCGACGGCATTGATCGCAAGCGCGACAAGGAGGGCGGCGACGATCACCTCGAGGGTGGCGATGTTCCCGCTTCCGCCGGGCCGTATGCCCTTGTCGATCCCGAGGCCGACGAGGTATGGCAGCGCCAGGTACGCCGCCGAACGGATAAAGATGAGCGCAACGGCCAGTGCGATCTGCCACCGATAAGGCCGGGCAAGGGTCGCCAGCAGCCGGCGGCTGCGCCGGCGCAGCAGGCCGGCGACGGACGCGTTGAACTCGTCGACCTCCTCCGACGCAACACCGCGCCAACGGTCGGCTGAATTCACGGTGCTCATGCCGGTACCTCCTCCGCTTTTCGCTCATATTCCTGCGCAAGCAGCGCGCGGTACAGGTCGTTCGACTTCATGAGCTCGGAGTGAGTCCCAACCGCCGCGATGGTTCCACCTTCGAGCAGCGCAACGCGATCCGCGAGCGCCAGCGTCGATGGCCGGTGGACGACGAGAAGCCCGGTGACGCCTTCGAGCACTCGCGCCAGCGACTCCTCGATGAGGGCCTCCGTGTGCACGTCCACCGAAGAAAGCGGATCGTCCAGGACCAGCACCGGCGGCCGGCCGAGCACTGCTCGAGCCAGCGCCAGTCTCTGCCGCTGCCCTCCGGAAAGCGTGTAGCCCTGCTCGCCCACTCGTGTCTCGAGGCCCCACGGCAGGTCCCATACGAAGCCCGCCCGCGCCACGTCGATCGCGCCCTTCAGCTCTTCGTCGGACGTGATCGGCCGGCCCATCACGAGGTTCTCGTGGACTGAGGCTGAAAACAGGATCGGATCCTCGAACGCAACGCCGATGTGCGAGCGAAGGGACCGGAGCTGAAGGTCGCGCACGTCGACGCCGTCGAGCAAGACACTTCCCTCGTCGACGTCATAAAGCCGCGGCGGCAGGTAGGCCAGCGTTGTCTTGCCGCTGCCCGTGCGGCCGACGATGCCGACGGTCTCACCCGGTTCGATCACCAGGTTCAGGTGGCGGAGGATCCACTGGTCGGACTTGGGGTACTTGAACCCGACGTCACGCAGCTCGATGCGGCCGCTGCAATGCTCGAGGACTCGTGCGCCGTGGCGGTCAGCGATTTCAGGCCGCGAGTCCAGCACCTCGTTCAGCCTCTGCGCCGCGGTCACGCACTCCTCCCTCATCGAAAGGATGTAGCCGATGGCGTCCATCGGCCACGTCAGCATGAAGACGTAGTTCATCAACGCGACCAGGCCGCCGATCGTGAGCGTCCCGTGCACCACGTTGAACCCACCCAGCAGAAGAACCGCGACGAGCGAGAGGTTCGGCAAGAAGTTGAGCTGCGTCCACAGGATGGAGCGCGCCTTGATTCCCTCGAGGCTCGTGCCACGCAGCAGCCGGGCCTGGTCCTCGAAGCGCTTCTGCATTAGCGGCATGCGGCCGAACGCCTTGATGATCCGGACCCCTGTGGCCATCTCCTCGATGATCGTCGTGAGGTCGCCCTGCTGGTCCTGCAAGCGCCGCGCGATGACTTTGTACTTGTCGTGGAACTTGTTGCTGAAGTACGCGATCGGCAGCATGCAGATGGACACGACCAGCGCCAGCTTCCAGTCGATCTGCAGCATCAGGACGAACACCACCGCGAACGTGACGACCGTCTGCATGAACCAGATGAGTCCGAAGCTCACGAAGCGGCGCACCGTGCCGATGTCCGCGATGGCGCGTGACAGCAGCTGCCCGGACTGCCAGTTGTCGTGAAATCCCACGTGCAGTCCCTGGAGGTGCGCGTAAAAGTCGTCGCGAAGGTCGGTCTCCATGCGCAGCGAGAAGATGCCGGAGTAGTTGCGGCGCAGGTAGACGAAGACGAACTCCAGAAGACCGATGAGGACCAGGAGTCCGGTTAGCTGGATGAGCTGGTCCAGGTGGTGATGGGTCACCGGGCCGTCGATGATGTACTGGATGATCTTCGGGATCGACGCGGCCGCGGCGAGGCTTCCGGCCTGCGCCAGTCCGAAAACGACGACCAGCCCGGAGTACGGCCGCAGATACGGTAGGTAGCGCTTGAGCGCCCGGAGACCCAACGCTGTGAAATCCTTCGCCGCTTTTTTGGGCGGCCGAAACTACGGGATGTCGGGGGCCGAGTAGTTTACCGCGCCGCATCCCCTCTCCCCTCCGGGGAGAGGGTCTCAAAGCAGCAGTTACTGCTGCTCAGCCGCCAGGTCGCGCATCGAGATCATGCCGATCACCTCTCCCTTCTCCATCACCGGCAGGTGACGAAAGCCGCCGTCGAGCATGGCCTTCATGGCGTCGTCGACGTCCGTCTCAGGACTCACCGTCTTCGGGTCGCGCGTCATCCAGGACGAGATCTCGTGAGTTGGCGCGTCGTGCGATTGCGAGATTGCCCTCACCGTGTCGCGCTCGGTGAAGATGCCGATCAGCCTGCCGCCTTCCATGATCAGCGCCGAGCCGATCCTGTTTTGCGCCATCAGGGAGATCGCCTCGCCAACCGTCGT
Source organism: Candidatus Eiseniibacteriota bacterium (assembly GCA_035300725.1). Taxonomy (GTDB): domain Bacteria; phylum Chloroflexota; class Dormibacteria; order Dormibacterales; family Dormibacteraceae; genus Palsa-870. The sequence goes on from DATGVE010000123.1 coordinate 18,240, forward strand.
CGACGGGTCCACCGAGTACAGCGTCGTCTTCATGACCTCGCGGACGGTGGCCACCCCCGGATTCTATGCCGGTGTGGGGAAACTGGCCAGCAACGCCGTCGCTGCAACCACCACAACCATCAGCACCGTCTCGATCCGGGCCACCGGGAGGCCGCGCCGCCAGCCGAGCGACGAGAGCACGAGCATGATCCCGACGCCCACCGCCTTCAACGAGAGCACTACCCCGTAAGGCGTTTGCCACAGATCGCTCAGGCCGTGTAGCTGCTCCGTGGCGCGCAGCACGCCGGTCAGAGCCGTCACCGCAAAAGCGATCAGGGCAACCCCAGCGAACCGATCCAGCAGCATCCGCGCCTCGGCGCCACGCCAACCACCGGGTGGCCGAAGGGTGGACAGGGCGAGGATGCCGCCAGCCCACAGCCCGGCGGACAGCACGTGCAGCGCGTCTGCGAACTCGGCTCCGGCCGGCGGCTGAACCGCGGCAGCATGCCCGGCAAACGGAAGCAAAGCCGAGGCGAGCGCCGCCGCCGGGGCGACAAACGGGATGCCGCGGACGCAGAACACAAACGCAAGGCCCTCGGCTCCGACCCGCGCGAGGCTCGCCCAGCCCGGCACCGACCCCGCATGAAGGCCATCAACAGCGACCACCGCGAGGCCGCCCAGGAAGGCAGCACCCAACGCAATGTGCATCGGCGGGTTGACCCAGTGGATCGGCGGCCGGTTGGCTGCGAGGCGCCGGATCACGATCGAACCCAGCCCGCCCAGCAGTCCGAGGTATTCGATCCAATGCAGCAACGCCAGGAAGAAATCCGGATTGCCGCTCAAGACGCGGTCCCAGGGGTCCCCGCGAACTCAAGCCGCAGGCTACGAGTTCGTGGGGCTATCGATCATCCCCCCGCCGAGGACGCGGGTTCCGGAGTAGAGCACTGCGGCCTGGCCGGGCGCAGCGCCGAAAAACGGCTCGTCCAGCGACAGCCTTCCCGCCCTGTACAAGCCGGGAATCGGCGCCGCGTGGTAGCGAAGCCTCGCCTCGCACCTCACCGGTTCGGGCACCGACCCGTCGACGAACGTCATGTCCCGCAGCTCGATCTCGCGCACGGCCAGCTGCGCCTTGCGGCCGACGACCAGCTTGTTCGAGGGCGCGTCCACGCGCATCACGTACCAGGGTCCGGTTTCGGCGAGGTCACCGAAACCACTGCGCTGACCGACCGTGTAGAGGGCGGTGCCGCGATGAGTGCCGAGCTCGCGTCCATCCGAGTCGACGACGGCGCCGGCCCGCACCGGCAGCCGCTCCGCGAGGTACCGCGACGTCTCCCCGCGCGGGATGAAGCAGATCTCCTGGCTCTCGGCCTTGTTCGCGACCGGCAGCCCAAACTCCCTCGCGTGCTCACGCACCTCGCCCTTCGTCATCGCGCCGAGCGGGAACAGGATGCGGCCGAGTCGTTCGCGGTCGAGGTGATAGAGCATGTACGTCTGGTCCTTGGCGTCGTCGACCGCGGTGTGCAGCTCGGCGCCATTGACGATGCGAGCGTAGTGGCCCGTCGCCAAGCGGTCGAAGCCGAGCTCGAGCACCCTGCCCAGCATGAGATCGAAGCGCACGAACGCGTTGCACCGCACACATGGGTTGGGCGTCTTGCCCTCGAGGTAGTCCCGGTGAAACGGCTCGATGACCCGCTCGCCGAACTCCTTCTCCAGGTTCCAGCAGTAATAAGGAATGCCCAGCAGCGACGCGACGCGGCGAGCGTCTTCAACAGCATTCAAAGAGCAGCACCCGCCGTGCTTCGCCGATTCCTTCATGTCGTCGCGCGGCCACTGCTGCAGCGTGACCCCGACCACGTCGTGGCCCTGCGCCTGCAGCAGCGCAGCCGCCACCGAGGAATCGACGCCCCCCGACATCGCAACCGCGACTCTCATCGAACGGAAATTACCACGCGCACGAAGTCGAGCGGTGCGGTGCGGTCAGAGCGGGCGTTTAACCGAGTCCTATCGGCGCGCCTCGATGATGTCCCGCGCCACGACCTCCGCATCCTCGCCCGTGCCATAGAGGATCGACGACTTCGCCTTGCGCAAGAAATGCACGCCCATGAAGTACAAGCCTGGCACGTTGGTGCGGCCCTCGGTCTGCACCGGGAAGCCCATGTCGTCGAATACCGGCAGGCTCACCCATCCGTAGTCCGGCCGGTAGCCACTCGTCCAGATCACCGCGCCGACGCCATCTTTGATCACGTCCAGCTCGGTCCGAGTCTTGATCCTGAAGGGGGGCGGCAGTTCGACCTGCGGCGGGGTCAGCCCGGTCGCTGCGCAGTAGGCGTGGCTCCCCTTGATCAGATCCGCGAGCTGCGCATCGCCAAAGTCGACACTCGCCGCCAGGTCATCCGCGAACTGGATGCGGCCGCTGTCTGCGCGCACGAAGCGGCCCAGCAGCTCGACGCCCTGCGCATGGAGGGTGCGGTAGTGGAGATCGCGCCCGCCTCCGTGTCCGGTCCCCTGCCAGTTGCCGAGCAAGCGCGCCGCGGGCGAGGGGAGCTTGTCGACTGGGCGATCGAGGAAGCCTGCCTGGACCGCCCACCACATGAAATCCCGGTCGCCGATCCGCCGGGGCGTCCACCGGCAACGGCCACAAGCGAGGAACACCTTCCGGCCGGCGTCGCGCAGCTCCTCCGCGAGCTGGCACCCGGTCTGACCGCTCCCGACGATCAGGACCGCGCCTGGTGGAAGCGAGTCGGGGTTGTCGTATTCCTCAGCGAAGATCTGGGTCACGCCCTGAGGCATCGATTCGGCGCTCTTCGGTCGGTAAGGCGACTGAAAGGCGCCGGTCGCTACAACAACGGTTCGGGCCTTGAGCTTTTTTGACGGCATCGAGACGAGGAACCCGCCGTTGTCGACCTCGAGCGAGCCGACCAAGCAGCCGGTCTCGACCGGGGCATCGAATGAATCTGCCCACGACTGAAAGTATTCGATGAGCTCCGCCAGCGACATGTACCCATCCGGGTTCGGCCCTGCGTATCTCGCGCCGGGAAGCTGAACGCTCCAATTGGGGGTGACCAGGCAGAAAGAGTCCCACCGCCGTGTGCGCCATGTCTCGGCGACCCGTCCGGCTTCGAGTACCACGTGGTCGACGCCTGCACCTTTGAGAAACCAGCTCGTGGCAAGACCTGCCTGCCCACCCCCGATGATCGCCACGTCCACGCTGCGCTGCATCTCGGCGGCCATCTTAGCCCGGAGCTAAGCTGCGACCGGGTGAAGCTCAGCGATGTCCAGGCGGGCCGCATCGGCGAGTACATGCTCACCGTGTACGCGATGCTCACCACCGGCGGCGAGCTTGTGCCCTTTCAGGTCGACGCCGACGACGACCACCGCGACCTGGTCGTGGCCGTCAAGGGCAAGAATGCATTTGTCTCCCTCCAGGCCAAGGCGTGCTTCTCGCTCGGAGCCTCGGGCTTCGTGCAGTCGAACGCGACCTATTCGGTCAGCTCGATCCCGAATGACCCAGCCTGGATTTACGTTGTCGTGCTCATCCTCGACCTGGCGCCCGTCGTCTGGTGGCTCGTGCCCGCGCCGGATTTCAACCGTCTCGCCTCTCAGGCGCCTGCGCGTCGCGGTCGCAGGGTCGAGCTTCACTTTCGCGCCCACCCGGACAAGAAGGACAAGTTCTCGCCATTCCGCACCGAAACCAAGAATGTCGGGCCGCGCCTGCTCGAGATCATCGCCGCCCTGCCGCCTGCGACCAAGCCGCTCCCAGGCGCACGCCTGCTGATGACTACTCGACCAGGTCCCCTTCGGCAGGCTCGACCTTGACGCCTCGCGATTCGAGGTAGGCCACCCCTCTGTCCAGCTCCTCCTGCTCCCCAGTGATCTCGAGCAACACCCACCCCTGGTCTCTCGTCACGTCAGCACGGCGGATGTTGGTGACCAGAGCGAACTGCTTGCCGAGCTGGTAGATCACAGGCTCCTTCACCATGGCCGGCCCAAAGATCAGCTTCAGCCGACGTCTCCCCATACGCGGGAGTTTAAGCTCGGAGGGCCCCTCCGGCGACGGCGGGAACTATCGAGATCTCGTCCTTCTCGTGAACCTTGGCCGACAGCCCGGCGCCCAGCCGCACGTCCTCGTCGTTCAGGTACACGTTGACGAACTGGCGCAGCTCGCCGGTCTCATCGAGCAGGCGATCCTTGAAGCCCGGGTAGCGTGCGTCCAGTGCGGCGATGGCCGTCGCGAGGTCGGTGGCCTGCACGTCAACGGTCACCTGGCCGTCCGAAAGACGGCGCAGCGGGCCGGGGATGCGGAATTGCGGCATCTACAAACTCACCTTCTCGCGAAACGACTTTAGCGTGGGCTCTATTTCAACGCGGCGCGCGTGGCCGTTCGCCGAAGCTAGCACGTCGGCGGTTTTCAGGCCGTGCCCGGTGACGTAGGCGACCACCACCTCGTCCCCATTCCAGCGCCCCGCCCGGGCTAGCTTCGCCAGCACCCCAATCGTCACGCCGCCGGCGGTCTCGGTGAAGATGCCCTCGGTTCGGGCGAGCAGCCGGATCGCGTCCACTATCTCTTCTTCGGTGACCGCCTCGACCACGCCGCCAGTCTCGAGCGCGATCCGGTTGACGTACATGCCGTCAGAAGGATTGCCAATCGCGATCGAGCGCGCGATGGTGTTCGGCTTGACCGGGAGCACCCGCTCAGGGGTGTCCGAATTGAACGCGTTGTAGACGGGGGAGCAGCCGAGGGCCTGGGCGCCGGTCATGGCGGGAACGCGATCGTCGCGCACCAGCCCATATTCCATGGCCTCGCGGATCGCCTGGCGATGCCGGACGAACTGGCAGCCGCTGGCGATCGGGATGATGATCTCGTCCGGCAACTTCCAGCCGAGCTGCTCGATCGTCTCGAAAGTCAGGGTCTTCGAGCCTTCGGCGTAGAAGGGCCGGATGTTGATGTTGCAGAAGGCCCAGGGGGTCGACTCCAGGAGCTGGCTGCACAGGCGGTTGACCTCGTCGTAGTTGCCCCGCACCGCGACCACGTTGGGGTCGAACACGCTGATGCTCACGACCTTCGCCGGCTCGAGGTCGACCGGAATGAACACAAAGCATTCGAGGCCGGCACGCGCCGAGTAGGCGGCGACCGCGTTGGCGAGGTTGCCCGTGGAGGCGCAGGCGATGGTTTCGAATCCGTGGGCGCGGGCCCAGCTGACCGCAACCGACACGACGCGG
>DATGVE010000124.1:0-22455 GCA_035300725.1 Candidatus Eiseniibacteriota bacterium
ATCGACCTCCTTTAGATACCCGACTGCGTTCGCCATGTGATTGCGTAGGTTGTGAACAACGCCTTCGACGGCACGGCTATGGAAGAGGTGGCGATCGGCGTCAGAGAGCTCTGACTCGAGAACCCGGCGCACGCGCCGGCCAGAAATAGTATCGGTCAGCGCTAGCGCAAGGATGCAAACGATCGTCGCGAGAAAGTAGCCGAGAAGGGAACCGTCAAGGACGTAGCTAATGAGCAATGCCGCCAGACCGAAGTAGCCAAACGCTAAATAGAACGAAGGGGTGAAATTGTGCTTCAAGACGCTTCGAATGGACTCTCCGTTGCGGATTCGAAACGCCAAAGCGACAAGTATCAGATCCACCAAGAAGCACAGCGCGAGCACCAGCAGCCGGTTGCCAATCCCAAGTTCACCTTGAGCGCGCAGTACGTTAGCGAGGATTGAGGCCGCACAGGAAGCAGCAGCCGTAAACACCGTGTTGGCAAGAATCGGATAAGAACCGCGACGAATGACAAAAGCTGATGACGCGATGCCGATGAGTGTTGCATCAAGGGGAGTTGTGAGAAGCGCCGCTGCGGCCAAAACAATGCCACTCATGCTCAATCTGCCCTTGTCGATTCGGACCTGCAGGCGGTTCATGAGGGCGGCAGCCAACACGAGAAAAGTCACATCAAGGAGTCGGTCTGGATGGGAGACGTTGTATCGCCAACTCATCAAATTGAGAATCACAACGAAACACGCAACGGAGACCAGATACGCGTAGGAGGTCGCGCTCCGATTCATTTCGTTCTTGCTAAGCTGCCGTCATCCCGAAGGCTGCGTCTGACCGAAAGATCTTCCGAGTGCTGGTCGTCGACGACAGTGTTTTGCCGCGCGCTGCTGCTCGCGCGATGCTCGGCACAGCCTCCAATCTAAAGTTGGTGGGCGAAGCCTCGTCCGGTGCCGAAGCCCTAGAAGTAATTGACAAGGTAAAGCCGGACCTCATTCTCATGGACGTGCACATGCCGGATATGGATGGCCCTGCCACGGCGAAGAGTGTGCTCAGCCGGCATCCTGAGATCAAGGTCGTCGCTTGGACTGTATCGGAATCCAGCGACGATCTCTTGCGAATGATGCAGGTCGGCTGCTCGGGCTACGTGCTCAAGGACGCGGGGCCCGGTGAGCTCCAGCGTGCGCTGCTCTCAGCCCTACGGAGCGAGAGTCCGGTGCCGCGCAAGATGATTCCTGAGGTTCTCCGACGCGTGGCGGAATCGACACCTCTTTCCCAAAGCAACTTAGTCCCGCTTACGTCCAGGGAGATGCAGATTCTCAGAGGCATTGCCAAGGGACACACCACAAAACGGCTGTCTGCGGACCTTAGTCTGGCCGCACCGTCGGTCGAGACGCACCTTCATAACATCTTTCGAAAGCTCAACGCCAGCAACCGGGGTGAGGCAGTTAGTACAGCGTTGAAAGTCGGCCTCTTGACCCTGGCCGATATGTAGCTACGGGTCATCGATCTTCACTAGCCGGCCCCATGGGTTTCCATGAGTCGGTGCATGGAAATTGACGATATCTATCGGGTGGCCATTCCAAGACACTTGCGGAACCGAAATGACTTGGAAAACTGCAGCCGAGAGAACGGAATTCACAAAAAGGGATTAGGAGGGACTCGACATGATGCGGATGTTCAAGCGACTGGTGCGCGGCGGTGGTAGGCAGCGAGCGGTCGGCTACTGGGTTTTGTAGGCTGAATTGACAGGGGCCCGCAATTTGCGGGCCCTTTCGTTAAAGGGCGCCAGGGACTGAGGCCCGGTCTAGAATTCCTGCGTCTTGACTCCATTTCGCTCGCTCCCGTGGTCGGCCAAGGTCTATATCGCGGGCGTAATTGCGATCGGCGTGGCCGCGGTTGTGTTCGGGTGGTTTATCCACCCCGTGCCGCCGGACAAGATTGGAACTGTTCTGTATCTCGCCATTGGCACTCAGATCGCGGCACTGCGAGCCATCCCTTGGAAAAGCGGCTACCACCAAGTACACGATCCGCTACTCGTTGCCACGGGTTTGCTGGTTCCAGGCGGTGGCGTGGGACTGGTTGCGTGGCTCGCGGTATTTGATGGCAGGGTACCTGGCCGCACGATCACTTGGTGGGCGTTCCTATTCAATCGCGCGATGGTGGCCACGGCAAATGTCGTTCCGTCTCTTGCGGTGTCTTCAATTGGCGTCGATGGCCAGGATTGGTGGGCGATTCCAGCTCGAACGGTCATTTATGCCATCGCTTCCGTAGGTCTCAACTACATATTGGCGGCACTGGTCTGGGCATATATCAGACGCGTATCGGTGTTGACCACCCTGTTCGAAAATGTCGGCCTCTCAACGTTGATTGCAACCATTTCACTGACCTTTTCTGGCGGAATCATTTTTCTGCTTCTGAAGCGCCCGGAAGGTTATGTCATGGTCCCCGCCCTGTTTGGTTTCGTCCTTGCTGTACGGGGCTACCTCGCGGACGCGCAGCGTCAAACGCTACTCAAGGAACAAACGCTCAGCTTGGCGGCACAAGCACTCGACGCTCGAGACCGATATACCGAGTCGCACTCGATTCGTGTCGCCGAAATCTCTGGCCGCCTTGGCGAACACCTTGAGCTCGGGGATCGGGAATGCGAACTCATCCGTACAGCCGGGGCACTGCACGACCTTGGAAAGATCGGAGTCCGGGACGACATCCTTAACAAACCTGGACCACTAACCGAGGATGAATGGGAAATCATGCGACGCCACCCGGATATCGGGGCTGACATGATCGCTCAACACTCGGCCCTTCGTGAGGTGGCACCGATCGTCCGGCACCATCACGAGCGCTGGGATGGATCGGGTTATCCCGCGGGCCTCAAGGGCGATGTTATTCCGTTCGGCGCTCGGATCTTGTCGGTCGCCGATTCATTCGACACGATTACGGGCGCGCGTCTTTACAGATCTTCATTGATGACTCCCATCGAAGCAGTGGAAGATATCAGTCGGCGCGCCAATCACTGGTACGACCCAAACGTGGTCGACGCGCTCCGTGAACTACACGGGCTGAAGCCTTTGGAGGTCTTGAATCGGCCGGAGGTTCCGCGGCGAGTCACAACCTACCGAGTCCTACGCAGCAATCCAGGCTTCACCAGTTTGATTACAGCGATTGGCGTCTCGGCCCTAGGTGATCCACTCACTCAGGTAGCTACGCTCGTAACGATCTATCTTGCGACCAAGGGTGACGCTCGATTTGTAGCCCTTGGTTTCATTGTTCAGGCGTTGGCCACAATCATCACGAGCAGCGTGCTCGGCGGGGTGGCGGACCGGCTACAGCGACGCGGACTAGTGGTAAGCCTTGAGCTTGCGCGGGCAGGAGTATTGCTAGCAACCCCGTTGCTCATTGGAGCGCAAGAACGTTGGTGGCTGATATTTCCGATCCTCCTTCTTCTTGCCTGCATCAATGCAGTAGTGCAACCGGCACGTCAAGCCGCAATCCCAGGCTTGGTCCCGCCGGGGCAGGTTGGAAAGGCAAATGCAATGGTTGCCGCAACAACAATGCTTGCGGGCGCCATTGGGTTTGGGCTGGCCGGTGCGATTCTTGCCCTATCCCCAAAGTCCACCAACATGCTCTTCATTGCTGACGCAATGACTTTCATCCTTGCAGCCGTAATTGTTATTAGCATTCCGAATTTAGGCGGCGGAGCAAAGGCAGCTTCGGTATCGGGTGCGTTGAGACGATCTTGGTCAGTTCTGGCCATTCGTCCCCACTTAGTCGTCGGGACGCTGGCGGCGTTCTTGCTCCCGATTAGCTTTCCCGCCACACTGGCACTGGCATACCAGTACGGCGGCGGAGCAGTCGGCGGACAGATTTACTCAACATTGGAACTTGTCCTGTCGGTTGGCATTTTTGTGGGATCGCTTGCGGTCTCAGTGTTCAGCTCGATCGGCACGATGCGCATGGTCGGCGCTGGCCTTTTTCTCACCGGCGTGTTTTCCGTCGCTATCGCGGTGAGCGCCTCGATGGGCCTGAGCCAGGAGTTGATGTGGTTGTGGATCGGGGGCGCACTGTTAATCGCTTCCATTGGCAACCCTATCTACGCGGTAGCCAACCAGACCGCCATCCTTGAGGCCGCAGACCCCTCCAACCGCGGCAGTGTGATGGCTACCCGCTTTGGGTTCGTTCAGACTGCCAGCATCATCGGCATAGCTGCAGGCGGGCTGATCACCCAGCTGCGCGGTCCCCTATTCGCATACGGGGTCCTTGGCGTCGGCCTGGTTCTTCTCGCCATGTACGCGATCGCAGCAGGTCGCAGCACGACGAATCCGCTCCATGGCGCGCACTACGAAGAAGCCATGCAGGCCGCCGCAAACGGTTCCCAGGCAAAGCCCGAACCTGTCCTATCCCCGAGATCCTGAGGCAGGCGGATCCGGGTTTGGAAGGCGTTCTCCCTAGGTGGGATAGGACAACCTAAGCCGGCTCCCGGCCCAGGTTAGCTCGTCATACTGCCCTGATTGCGTAACGCTCGATCGAGCCCCCACGGGGCGCCCCACGAGAGAGAACCTGAGGAGCCGGCCCCTGTGGCCGCCGTGGCGGTTTCGGCATGGGCGCTCATGGATCCAAAGCGGCGGCGGCGCTACCTCCAGATTGCTTTCGGCTTCGCTGCGCTCGTCATCGGGATCCTCTTCCTCTACCTGCTGCGGGACTTTCTCGGCGCCTTCGTCCTGGGCGCCGCGATTGCCTTCCTGATCCAGCCCGCCGTCACACGCCTTCACGGCATCGGCGTGCCGCGCGTGCTCGCCATCATCCTCGTGTTCATCGTGATCATCATCGCTCTGGCGGGCCTGGTGCTTTTGATAGTGCCCATGGGAGTACGTGAGGTCGGACAGCTGCAGCGCCAGGCGCCCAGCCTCGCCGCTGCCGCCCAGGATCGGATCAACAGCCTCCAGGGGTCGCCGATCTCCATCTTCGGCATCAACGTCGACCTGAAAGGCATCACGGAGACGATCAACGCACACCTGAAGGACTACGCGCTTGGTCAGTTCGGCAACGCGGTCACCATCGGCTTGACCGCGCTGACTACGTTGCTGCAGCTCCTGCTCATGTTCATCGTCGCCTTCTTGTTGGCGCTCGACGCGGCAGCTTTCAGGCGAGTGCTGCGGCGGCTCGTGCCGAGCGACTACCGCACGGACTTCGACCAGATCTGGCGGAAAGTCCGAAAGATGCTTTACGCGTACGTGCGCGGCCAGCTCATCATCGCCGGGCTCATCGGCATCCTCTCCGGCATCGCTTGCGCCGTGCTGGGACTACCCGACCCGATCGCGTTGGGTTTGATCGCCGGCATCACCGCGCTCATCCCGTACCTCGGCCCATTCATCGGTGCCATCCCCGCCATCCTGGTCGGCCTGGCCGCCGGCCCGGTCAAGGCCCTGCTGGTTGCCCTGATCTACTTTGTTATCTCGAACGTGATCCTCAATTTCGTCTATCCAAAGGTCATGGGTGATGCGGTGCGCCTGCCGCCAATCCTCGTCATTGCCGCCTTCATCGCAGGTTTCAGCTGGGCCGGGATCCTCGGCATGTTTGTAGCCGTGCCGATCGCAGCGACGCTGCGCATCCTCTTCGACCATATCTATCCTCGCCTCTACGAGAAGCAGGCTTGAAGGTCGCGATCCTCTCGGACATCCACGCGAACTGGCAGGCGCTCGAGGCGGTGCTGCGAGACTGCCCGCCCGTTGACGAAACGCTCTGTCTCGGCGATGTGGTCGGCTACGGAGGTGATCCGAAACGTTGCGTGGATGAGGTCATGAACCAGGGCTGGCTGACACTCGTCGGCAACCATGACCGTGCGTGCACGGACCCCGAGATACTCGAGTGGTTCAATGACGACGCCGCTTCCGTGGTCCGCTGGACCGTCGAAGTGATCGGTCCTGAAAGACTCGATTGGCTGCGTGGATTGCCTGACAGCCACGTCAAGAACGACGTCCTGCTGGTACATGCGAGCCCGCGCGATCACATCTACGAATACGTGCTGGACACCGCGGTTGCCCACGCGAACCTCGAGCTCATCGACGGCGGGGTCTGCTTTCACGGGCACACTCACGTGCCTGGAGTCTTCGGGCTCTCGGATGGGGCCGTCACTCATGAATACAGGGTCGACACATTTCGCCTCAAGGGACCGGCGTTGGTGAACCCGGGCAGCGTCGGACAGCCACGAGACGGCAGCCCGACCGCCAGCTATGGAGTTTGGGACACCGAGAAGGAGACTTTCGAATTCCGCCGTGTCCGCTACGACATCAAGGGTGCCCAGCGGGCGATCAGGAAGGCGAAACTTCCCGATCGCTTCGCACTCCGACTCGAAACCGGACGATGAGGCTGCGCCTCACACCGAGGCCGCGGCGCCTCGCCTACGCCGCAGCGGCAGGTTTAGGCGCCGGCTCGTTTCTCTTCTGGGGCGCTTACTGGGTCAACTTCCTCCGCGGCAACCTCATGGGACCCGACTTCTTCTCGTTTTACTCCGCGGCCAGGCTTTACGTGCAGAGGGGCGGGGAGGCGGTATACAACCTGGCTCTGCAGAAGCAGTTCGAGCTTCAGGTCACCGGGCAGGCTCCAGACCAGCTGGTCGTGCTTCCGTACTTTCACCCGCCCTACTACACCCTGCTCATCGCGCCCCTCGGCTTCTTGAGCTATCGCGAGGCTTACTACGCGATGGCGGCTTTCAACGTGCTGCTGGCCGCCGTCCTGGTTCTCCTGTTGGTGCGGGGCAGCCTGACCATCCACGGCCGCGCCGCGCTCGTGGCCGCGATCATGATCGCGGGCTTCTTCCCTCTCTTCGTGACCATGCTGCAGGGCCAGTCCGACCTCGTCGTCCTGGTGCCTCTGGCGGCGGCTTACGTCGCCTGGTCGCGCGGCCGCCACGGTTGGGCGGGCATCTTCAGCGCGCTGGCGCTCGCCAAGCCACAGCTGCTCCTGCTGATCCCCGTGCTATTCCTTGCGCGCCGGGCGTGGCGTGCGCTTGCGGGTTTTGGCGGAGTCGTGGGGGCGCTTGGCCTGGTCTCGGCAATCGGTTTCGGCCTGAACCCTGTAGTCAACTACCTCGGCGCGGTGGGGGCATGGGCGATCGGCGGCAAGCTGCCGGCAAGCGGCGAGGTCGTCTACCAGGACACCGCGTTCTACTCACTCCGCAACGTCCTCGACGCGCTGCCGGTCGTGGGAAAGGGTGTTGGCCTCGTGATCCTGGTCCTTCTGCTTGCGTTCGTGGCTCTCTCGCTCAGCTGGCGCCCGGACAAACCACGGCTCGATTTCGCCCTGGCCGTCGCCGCCTCACTCGTGTTGAGCCCGCACCAGAACCTTCACGACCTCGCGCTTCTGATCATCCCCGGCTTTGCGGTGGCCGACCTTGCGCGCGGGGGCCAGCTCCGCTGGCCGCAAGCAGCGGCCGTCGTGCTCGGCGTTGCGTACGTCGCGATCAACATGACGTTCGTCACCAACCTGTGGTCGGCAGCCTTTGGAGCGTTGTTGTTGGCTGTTTACCTCGTCTCCGAGCGAATGGCGGTACGTCCGGATCCGATTCCGCTCGGCGAGCTCGCATGGAGCGGCCCTCGCCCGCATCGCGTCATCGTCTTACCTGCCTACAAGGCAGCGAAGACGCTCGCTGAGGTCGTCGGTGAAATACCCCAGGGCCACGCTGACCGGATCTTGCTGGTCGATGATGCAAGTGCCGACGCGACGGTCAGCGTCGCCACCGCACTCAGGCTCGACGTGATCCGCCACAAACGCAATCTGGGCTACGGCGGGAACCAGAAGACGTGCTACCGCCAGGCGCTCCAGATGGGTGCCGACGTCGTCGTCATGCTGCACCCCGATGGCCAGTACGACCCAGCGATCATCCCGAACCTCTGCCGCGTCATCGAGGACGGCGAGGCCGACATCGTGCTCGGCTCGAGGTGGCTTGGCCTCGACCCTGCGAAGGCCGGCATGCCTTGGTGGAAGCGCATCGGCAATCGCTTCTTGACCGGGGCCGAGAACCGCGTGCTCGGCCTGCACCTGTCCGAGTTTCACACCGGGTATCGCGCTTACTCGCGTCGTTTTCTCGAGGCGATTCCTTTTCTCGAGAACAGCAACGACTTCGTCTTCGACACTCAGGTGCTGATCCAGGCCGCAGCCTTTGGGTTCAGGATCGGCGAAGTTCCGGCGATCGGCAAATATCACGCGGACGCCAGCTCGATCAGCTTCGAGACCTCGACCGTCTACGGACTCAAGACCCTGGGTGCGCTAGCCAGGTACGTCACTCATCGCGCCGGCTTCAAGTGCTCCTGGTTGACCCCCGCCTCAGATGCCGACAAACAGGCGCTTGCGGTAAGCCAGGTAGCCCACGACGGCTAGATTCAGCAGCAGCGCGCCCACCTTGAACAGCGTCACGTGGCGGATGACCTCGAAAAGCTCGTAAGGGATCAGGATGCCGGTCGCGATCACCGTCAGGTACTCGGCCCAGCGGCGGCGCATCGCCAGGCCAACACCCTCGGTGCCTTCGAGGAGGGCATATGCGATGGCGCCGATCGCCAGCACGTCGACGTGACTGAAGTTGCCGATGAGGACGAGCACCCGCAGCAGCAGCTGGACGATGATCCCGTGCCCGGCCGCCAGATTCAGCTGGTCCTGTGCGTACTCCGACCACTCGGCGAGCCATCCCTTCCGGCCCGCGACCAGCAGGCTGATGGCGAGCGCGATGAGGACGATCGCCTTGACTATGCGTTCGACGATGATGACCTTGATAAAGGCGTCGTGCTCGCCTCCGAGCGTTCCGAGCTCGGCCCAAAGGCGTTTCAGATAATGCGGCCGGGCGCCTTTGGCCTCAGTCCTACTCGTGTTCGCGATGCTCTCGAAACAGCATGACCCGGCACGTCGCGTTCTTCAGCACGTAGGGCACCGTCTTGCCCATGTTGAATTCGCCGAATCGTCTCTTGTACGGCAAGCCCATCACGATCAGGTCGGCGCCCCATTCGACGGCCTCGTCGACAAGCGCCGGGCCGGTATCACGCGCCTGGACCAGCTCGGTCTCGACGGCCAGCTGAGACTGCGCCGCCAGCTGCTCTACCTCGTCCAGGATCTTCTCGCCTCGCTCGACCACCTCGTCCAGGACCGCGCCCAGCGGCAGCGAGCGGTTCACCTCGATGATGTGGACCCCGTAGAGCTTCCCGCCGGGATTGTCCGTCATCCGGCATGCCAGGCGCACGGTTTCGGCGTCGATGCCCTGGCCGCCCACAGCGACCAGCACCTTCTTCGAAGTCGGCGGGTGCGAATGGTCGGGCATCAGTGCTCCGGGCCGCGCCTGACGCGCCGGATCAGGACGTAGGCAGCAAAGCCCCAACAGATGGCGACCGTGGCGGCGGCGATGCTCTGGGACGCAGGGTCGAGTCCCCGGTGGCCGGCCAGGTAGATGAGCACCCACAGGCCGAGTCCGAGCGCCATCAGGCCCATGAAGGTGAATGGGAAGCGCAACGCGCTCAAATCCTAACAAGCCAGGGCGGAGGCGCCATCAGGGCCTCCCTATAATCAACCTTCCTTGAAGCTGCTGATCGTGGGATGTGGGCGCGTCGGATCGCAGATCGCCGCCGATATGGACAGGTCCGGCCACCAGGTGGTGATCATCGACCGGGATCCAAACCAGTTTTCGCGCGCCGCCTCGCGTGGGGTACTGACCAGCGACTTCAAGGGCGACCAGGTCGTCGGGAACGGGACTGACGCCGACGTCCTCCGGCGGGCTGGAATCGAGGACGCCGATGGATTTGTCGCCGTGACCGAAGGCGACAACCGCAACATCATGGCCGCGCAGGTCGCCAAGCACGTTTTCAAGGTCCCGCAGGTCGTGGCCCGGATCTATGACCCCGAGCGGGCGGAGGCTTACGAAAAGCTCGGCCTACACACCATCTGTCCGACGATCGAGGGCGCGAAGCACATCGAGAAGACCCTGCTGGAGACGCGCTGACCCTCGTGTATGTGATTGTCGTCGGCGGCGGAACAGTCGGCTACTACATGTCGCGCGACCTGCTCGAGCGTGGACATGAGGTGACCCTCATCGAGAAGGACGCGCGCCGCGCCGACTGGCTGGAGACTCAGCTCGGAAGCATCGTGATGCGCGGGGATGGATGCGAGGTGAAGTTTCTCTCGCAGACCGGGATTGAACGCGCTGATGCAATTGTGGCCGTCACCGCAGACGACGAGGACAACCTCATCGCCCTCCAGATGGCCAAAAAGCATTTCAAGGTCAAGAAGGCCATCGCGCGCGTGAACAATCCCTCCAACGTCGAAATCTTCAAGATGCTCGGCGTCGACGACGCCGTGTCAGCCACCGACGTGCTGCTCGCGGCACTCGAACCGCCGATCACCACGTAGGCAAAAAGAAAGGACCGCTCGTCAGAGCGGCCCTTTTGTCAGCGTCTCGTTATGAGGACTTGCCGATCCTGTAGATCTTCGTGCCGCAGATCGGACAAGTGCCGACCGTTGCGGGTTTGCCGTTCTTCATCGTGATCGGCTGAGGGTCCTTCATCTCGACCTTCCTCTTGTCCTTCAAACAGTAGCCTTCTGTCATTCATTCACCTTTTCATTCATCGCGGTTCTGAAAAAAATTTGGACCGCCCATGAGCAGCCCATTTCAAAGTCGGCTTAAACCGCCTTTCCGATCCTGTAGATTTTGGTTCCGCAGATAGGACACGTACCGGTCGTTGCTGGCTTGCCGTTCTTCATCGTGATCGGCTGAGGGTCTTTCATCTCGACCTTCCTCTTGTCCTTCAAGCAGTAGCCTTCCAAATAGTCACCGTCCTTATACGAGATTCTGGTCGAAGCCTAGTGCTGCTCTAGGGGTCGGTTTCGTGGCGGACGTGCCCATTCTAGGGGTCGGTCTTTGCCCAATACAACCCCAATTCAAACTGAATTCGCTCAGAGGTTGCTTAAATCACCCCAAAAGCTGCGACGAAGGGGCCCTCGAATGCTTGCTTTGCAGGCTCGCCGAAAAGCACGAATCGGACCTCGTCGGGCGACCATCCGTCTACCAACGCATCGCGTAGACAGCCCGCCATCACGCGCGCGCATTCATCCATCGGAAAGCCCGCGATGCCTGTTCCGACCGCGGGGATGGCGATGCTGCGCATGTCGTGCTCGCGCGCCAAACGAAACGCAATTGTTTGCGGCATTGACTATCGAGTCGACATGCTGCTCGGCGAGGTCGCCGCTGATGATCACGACGCGGGGCGTATGGATTTCTCGACCTCGGCCACGCGCTGATGCAATTCCTTGCGAGTAGCTTTGGCGATGCCTTTCACGCCGATCGCTGAGACCGTGATCGACGCGCAGGCCACACCCCAGACAAGCGCATCCTGCAGCCCACCGACCTCTCCGCCGGTGCTCATCCAGCGCGCGAGCATCCCGCCGGCAAGCGCATCTCCCGCACCTGTGGTGTCCACCGCCGGATGATGGGTGTGTGCGGGAATTCTGACCACGCCGTACTCGGTGTAGGCAGCGAGGCCGTGCGCTCCCGCTTTCACGACAAGGCCCTTCAGCCACCACTGCCGGCGGAACTCCTCAGGGTCCTTGCCTCCGAGCGCCGCCAGCTCCTCCTGATTGCAGAAGAACCAGCCCGCCCTGCGTAGAACGTCCCTCGCCTCTTGTGGCCGGGCTTTGACGTACGACAGCATGGCGTCGGCGGCGAGGAAACTTGCGCCACCCAGGTGCTTCATCAGAAATGCCTGGCGATCCGGTCGCATCGAACCCACAAACGCCCAACCGTCGAAGCCAGCGGGCAGGACTGGGTCCCAGCTGTTGTAGATGTCGTCGCGGCTGCCGAGATCGACGTTGCTTCCATGCTCCTGGTGCGCACGCCAGCGGTAAGTCGGAGCCTCCAGTATCTGAAGCAGGTCGGTATCGATGTAGCGGCCGCTGAACGCTTGCGCTACCTGCTTTACGCCGTCGAGGCCAACCGGAGCCACAACCTTGACCGGAGCGATCAGGCTCGCCGCAAGCGCGAAGTACACCGCCGAGCCTCCAAGCACCTCGGCGACCTTGCCGAAAGGACCATCGCGCGTGTCCAGCGCGACCGAGCCCGCAACGAGAAGGTGCGGTCCCTTGTCAGGCACGGCGGCCAGTCCCGCTGCTCGCCGTGATGACGTGGCGAGCAATCCGCAGTTTCTCCAGGAAGTCAAGCGGGGTCGTGTAGTCGTCTATCTCCATCCAGCTCCGTCCCAACTCCTGTGCAGCATGCGCGTCGGAGCCCGTGGCCGCCACTTTGCCCAGCTCGATGGCGAGGCGACCCGCAGCCTGGTTCTCCGCCGGCTCGCACCAAGCGTTGTACGTCTCGATGATGTCGATACGGTCCGCGAGGTCGAGGATTCGCTCGAGTCGAAAGTTGGAGCGATGGCGGTCCAGCGGATGCGGTATGTAGGTGAGACCGCCCATCTCATGAACCAGGTCCATTACTTCCTCTGGCCGCAGATATGGAGGCAGGCGCCTGGTGATGAACAACCCGATCACCTCACCTTCGCGGGTCTTGGCCTCCTCGCCGATGATGGCAAGATCGGGCGCCAGCTCTGCAAGCGCCTGCGCTCCTTCCACTGTGTTGTGGTCGGTCAACGCGATTCTGTCGAGACCGACTTCAGCGCAGCGCTGGATCAACTCGTCGAGTGTGCTCTGGCCGTCGTGTGAGTAGTTCGAGTGGAGGTGAAGGTCGACCCGCACCTGGTCTAGAGGGTCGCGGCTTCTCGGAGCATCCGCTCGCGGGCGCGAGCAAAGAGCGGGATCACCTCTGCCGGACCGCGGTTCCTGCAGGCCTGCGCCATCAGTGCGGCTTGTGCGTCGTAGATGATCTCCATCACCTGCTCCGGACGCCGCTCGCGGCCGAGACGTGCTGGTAGTTCCGATTGAGCGTGCCGCAGCACGACCATCAGCCTTGCGACCAACCAACCAGGCACGATATGAATTTCCTGGACGAGGCACTCCTCGACCCAGAAGAGCAATTCATCGGACTCTTGAAGCAGGCGTCGTGGTGTCATCACGCGCTTTCTCCTGCGATGCCATCGCAGGTCGCGCGCCTGCTCGTCGGTCGTCTGTTGAAGCATGGCCTGCAGCCCACTATATCAGCGCCCCACCGCGGTTCTCACTCTTGTCGGATAGCACAATGTTCGCCAACCGCCGGCCGCCGGAACGAGATGGACCTGGCGATCGAATGTCCACTCTCTCCATTGCTGTCGTACTCGGTAACGCATCACCATCTGCGCAACATTGCTGTACGTGCGTTGGTGCGCTTGATCGGTCCATCCCTCGAGCACCTTGACGCTGACGACCTGCATGTCAAGCAGCTCGATGTCGTCATCCAGACGCGGCATGTGCCGCATGAAGATTTCGCGGCCTCCCCACGCGCGCTG
Organism: Candidatus Eiseniibacteriota bacterium; assembly: GCA_035300725.1. Lineage (GTDB taxonomy): Bacteria > Chloroflexota > Dormibacteria > Dormibacterales > Dormibacteraceae > Palsa-870. The sequence continues at coordinate 13,396 of DATGVE010000124.1, forward strand.
GGCGTCCTCCGCGAGCATGTCCCACATTTCGTCGAACCGTCCCTGCGCATGAAGCGTCATGAAACGAGTCTCAAAAGTCTGTGGCGCGATCGAGGTGGGTGGAGGCGGCCTCATCGGTTCGAGCATCGGCGGGAGCGCAGCGATCGGACCTGCCATCCCGGTGCCGATCGAAGCGCTGACGAACCGTCCGAAGTCGTCGGCCGGCCACGTCGTGAACTGCCCGGCGACCCGCGTCAGCACCGCCTCAACTGCCGCCCAGCGGCGGATTCGGCGAAGAAGACCCTTGACCATTGACGCTAGATGTAGTGTGATGTCCCCAGACTGTATACAGAATGTGGATAACTCGCAACCCCAAGCGTTTCACGGCCTGCCGGCGCAGTAAGCGATCGGGCGCCTGGATAGTCGCTATTCAACGGTCGAGCGCGCGTACTCGTCGCGGCGCCAAGCGAGGAGCGCTCGGGGCGCGCGAGCGGTGATCCGGCTCGGTCGGTCGGCCTGGCGAGTCGGCCCCCGGCCTCAGCCGGCGGTCATGCGGCGCACGATCTCGGCGACTTCACCTAGCGGAACTCCCACTGGGCAGGCGGATGCGGCCGCCTCGAAGTCCGGCTCACCTCCATCGATGTCGGTGGACGCCTCGCCCAACCGCGCGTAGAGGCGCATGTAAGAGGACGCGATGTCGGGAAGTCGGGTCTTGCCCATTCGTCCCGCAGCCAGCGCGCACAAACCGCAGTTGATGCACCGGACCAGGTGCGGATGCCTTTCTCGCTCCGCTGGCTCCAACGCGCGGATGCCATCGGGCGCATATGTATGGAGCAGATCCTCGAGCTGCGTGCGCGGCCGCGTGAGCCGGCGGCGTGTCAGATGAATTCCGTAAGCCCAGGCAAGCTTGGCAAGCGAATCAGCGCGCCCCATTCAGCTCCAGTCCGCGCATCGCGCCTTGTGCAAGCTCTTCTTGCGCCCAGCCTGCACTGCCCAACACCGGGGCTCGGCCCAACCACGAACCCCGAACAAACTCGCGGACCGAATCGAATCGCTGTGAGGCGCTCCATCCAAGCTCGCCACCGATCACTTCACCAGCGCGCATCACGCAAGCGGCGCCTGCGCACGGACCTGCCGTCAGGCTGACGCGTCGAAACGCGTCGGCAAGAGAGCGCACCTGCTCGCTCCTCGCTGCGTACGCAAGCTCTGCTTCGGTGATCGGTTCGCATCGACAGACGAGCCTGCCGCCGCGCGCATCGTCCAGAACTTTTTCCGCCCGGCATCCATGCCGGCTCTGCAGCTTGATCGCCGCCAGCGCGGGTATGCCGCAACGTCGCGCAAGCTCGCTGGGTGATTCCATGTCCGACTCGTTTCCAGGCAACGGAGTCGTCGCCGTCGTGGACCTGGACTGGTGCCCGAGCTTGCGGCATACGGCGTCGGATGTCTCCTCGGCCATCTTCCGGTACATCGAGAGCTTGCCGCCGGCGATCGTCACGAAACCCTCGACACCTTGAGCGGCGTGATCGATGACCTCATATTCTCGTGAGAGCTCGTCCTCGTAACGCCGCCACTTGTACAGCGTCGGGCGCACTCCCGCCGTCGTCCGCGCCGGCCGGTACTCCCGGATCGAAGGGAAGACACGCTCGAAGGCCTGCAGCAGGTAGTCGACCTCGTCTTCGAGCACGTCGACCGAGTCGAGATCGCCATAGAAGTCGTCATCGGTGGTGCCGAGCAGCGTGAAGCCTGCGTGCGAAACCATGAGAAGGTCGCGGCCGTCGATCGATTCGGCGCTGATCGAGAAGTTCGAGATGCGATGCGGGTAGACGATGTGAATGCCCTTGGCGGGTCTCAGCCGCACCGGTACACCGGCCATCCCGCTGACCTCGGGCGACCAGGGTCCTGTTGCGTTCACGACGACCCGAGCCCGGGCTTCCGAGATCGAGCGGTCCGAGGCTCGGTACCGAACCCCGATCACCTTGCCCCCGTCCCGGATCAGGTCGATGACCTTCGTGTGGTTCAACGCGCGTGCCCCATGGGCCACCGCGTCCTCGACGTTGGCGTAGACCAGGCGGTGCGGGTCGACGCCCCACTCCTCCATCGTCACGGCGCCGATCACGTCGGGCGAGAGCCCAGGCTCTGCCTGCCGCGCCTCGTCCGCCGTGAGGCGCCGGTGGGGATGCGCTTTCTTCAGCGGCTGGAACCGGTCGTACACCTCCATCGCCGTCTCCATGCGCTCGATGTTGTTCCGGTCGTGCGGGAGCACCGGGATGATGAAGACGACTCGGTACACGAGGTTGCGAGCGATCGTCACGATGTGGCCTGCGTCCTGAGTCGAGAGGCGCGTCGTCTCCCAGTCGAATTCGAGGTAGCGAGGTCCGCCGTGGATCATCCAGCTGGAAGCGCCGCTCGTGCCGCCGCCCCAGTCGCCTTTCTCCAGCAGCAGGACTGACAGCCCGCGCAAAGAGAGATCGCGCGCGATGCCCGCCCCTGTCACGCCGCCGCCGATCACGCACACGTCGTGCGCGCTGGGAGCACTCACGCCCCGGATGATAGGGGTGCGTCCGGGAAAGACGCTGGCCAAGTCATCGTCCTAGGCGGCCGGGCTTCGCTGATGCCGGCGTCGCCTCCTGCGCGCGCTCAGTCACGCATCTACGGGATGCGCTCCTTCGCGTGCTCGTCGTCTCCTTGGCACCGGCCGCCAATGCCGCGCCTTGTCCAGCTGGCTCCCGGACGCACCCTCTAGCTGGCTGCTTCGTGTTCCTTCTGGAACTCTTCGATGATCGCCTTCGCCAGGTGCGCGGGCATCTCGTCGTAGTGCGAGAACTTCTTCTGGAAGGTCCCACGCCCCTGCGTGATCGAGCGCAGGTCGAGCGCGAAACGCAGCATCTCGTGCTCCGGAACCGTGGCCCGCACCTTTTCGTAGCCGTCGTCCGGCTCGGTGCCGAGGATCTTGCCGCGGCGGCCGTTGATGTCGGACATGATGGCGCCGAGATTTTTCTCGGGCACGCGGATGTCCGCTTCGACGACCGGTTCCAGCAGCACTGGGCCTGCGTCGAGGGCGCCCTTGCGGATGGCCATCGAGCCGGCGATCTGGAAGGCCATGTCGTTGGAGTCGACCTGGTGGAACTTGCCATCCACGAGCGTCACTTTGACGTCGACCATCGGATATCCCGCGACCACACCTTTATTCATGTTGTCGACGATTCCCTTCTGCACGGAGGCTCGGAAGTTTTGCGGAATGGCTCCGCCGAAGATCTTGTCCTCCCACACGAAGCCTTCGCCCCGTTTGGTTGGAGCCACCTCGATGACACATATCCCGTACTGTCCGTGGCCGCCCGACTGTTTGACGTGACGGCCCTCAGCCCGGCTGTGGCTCGAAACCGTCTCCCGGTAGGCCACGCGCGGGACCTGGGTGGTCGCTTCGACTCCGTACTTGCGCTTGAGCTTTTCCAGGACGACGTCCAGGTGGACGTCACCGAGACCGGCGATGACGAGCTGCTTGGTTTCCTCGATACGTTCGACATGGAGAGTCGGGTCTTCTTCGCTCAGCCGCGCCAGGCCGCTGGAGATCTTCTCCTCGTCGCCCCTGGCCTTGGGCGTGATCGCCAGGCTGTATGCGGGTCCGGGCAGGTCCAGCGGCGGCAGCGGCCCACCGTCCTTCATCCCCAGCGTGTCACCGGAGAGCGTGTGGGCGAGCTTGGTGGCCCCGCCGATGTCGCCCGCGCGGACCTCTGTGGTAGTGATGTGCTCCTTGCCGCGTGGAAAGAAGATCTGGGCCAGCCTTTCCTCGCCGCCTCGGCTCAGGTTGGGCAGATGGGCATCTGCCTTGACCGTGCCCGCGACGACCTTGAAATAGCTGACGCGGCCGAACTGGTCGCCGCCCGTGCTGAAGACGAAGGCTTTGGCCGGCTTGTCCGGTTCGACGGACGGCGGCGGCATGAGCTCGGCGATCGTGGACATCAAAGTGCGCACGCCCAGGAGCTTGGTCGCCGAGCAGCACACCACAGGAGCGACCTTTCCTTCCAGGATTCCTTCGCGCAGCCCGCGCTGAATTTCCTCCTCGCTGAGGGTACCGGCGTCCAGGTATTTCTCGAGCAGCGAGTCATCGCTCTCCGCCGCGGCTTCGATCAGCTGGCCGCGGTACTGGTCGACGAGCTTCTGCATGTCGTCCGGGATGGCGAACTCACTTCCCTTGCCGTCCGGGGTCGTGACAAAGGCCTTGAGGTGTAGAAGGTCGACGATGCCGCGAAAGTCCTGCTCCGATCCGATCGGCAGATGGAGGGGGAATGGGCGAGGCGAGAGGCTCTCGCGCATGGCGGCGACCGCGCCGTAGAAGTCGGCGTTCTCCTTGTCCAGCTTGTTGATCACCACGATCCGCGGCTTGCTCGTTCGGTTGCACTGCTCCCACGCGACTTCCGTGCCGACGGCCAGCTGGGATCCAGGGCCGACCACGACGACAGCACCTTCCGCGACACGCAGGCCGCTCAGCACTTGGCCGGCGAAATCCAGGAAGCCCGGAGCGTCGAGGATGTTGATCTTGAAGCCGTTATGCTCGGCGAACGCCACACCGAGGTTGATCGAGATCTTGCGTCGCTGTTCTTCGGGCTCGAAGTCCGTGGTCGCGGTCGCCTGGTCCGGCGAGCCCATGCGGGCCACCGCGCCGGACGCGAAGAGCATCGCTTCGGCCAGTGTGGTCTTGCCGTCGTGCGAGTGTCCCAGCAGGACCACGTTCCTGATCTTGTCCGAACTGTATTCAGTGGCCATCCAACCCCCCAACACCCTTGGGCCGCTGCAGGCGACAGACGACAAGTCTAAGGCGCGGTTAAGAGCAGGTTGGCTTGGGTATCATCAGGTACCTATGGCGAAGAAGACCGCGTCCATCGAAGAAGTTCTGGCCGCGGTTGAGGCTGCCCGCGACAAGGTGATGTCCGACGAGGTGAAGTCGCTCACCAAGCTCGGTATCCCCAAGGCAATGGCGTACCAGATGATCGCCAGCAGGTTCCACCAGAAGGTGGGAACCCAGGAGGAGGCCGAGGCAGACCCGTTCGAGGGCAACGCCACTTCCTGGGAAGAAATCGGCTAACACCGCTTCGGCGGCGTGAATCGGGCCGGCCGGCTCGCCCGTCTCCTGCGCATCCTTTCCGTTGTCATCGCCGAACCCGGCCTCAACCCGCTCGAGCTCGCCGAACGTGCCAGCGTTTCCGAGCGCACCATGCGTCGAGACCTGGTTCAGCTCCGCGAGCTTGGTTACGAGGTCGCGTACACCGGGGGTTACGAGATGCAGGAGAAGCTGAACCTGGAGGGGCGCACCGGGCACCGTTCGCTCGGCCGTCTGTACGAGCAGCACCTGGAGCTGCTGCGCACGCAGCTCCCCAAGCGCCTTGCCGCCCAGGTCACCGAGGAAGTTGACTCGCTCGCGCCCGCTGCGCTCGCCTCCTTGTTCGCGACCGCCATCGAGCGCCACGCCAGGTCGGTCCGATGAAGCCGATCGTTCTCATCGCCGGCGGCGAGGGCGACGCCGACTTCATGTACGCGTCGGGCTTCGGGGTCGAGTCCGCCCTGTACATCCGCTTCGGCGAGGGCGACGACGTCCTCGTCACGAGCCCACTCGAGATCGATCGCGCGCGCGTGCAGGGCAAGGCGAGCCGGAAGCTTGGCTTCGAGGAGGCGGGCTATGTCGACCAGGGTCCGTTCGTCTCGTTCGCCCGCCTCGCCGCCAGGCTGCTGCGGGAGCGAGGTCTGGAGTCGGCGCGCGTTTCTCCCCGGCTGCAGGCGGGCTACCTGGAGGAGCTGCGCGCGGCGGGGATCGAGGTCGAAGTCGACCGTGGCCTGTTCCGGGCCGAACGGCGCCGCAAGTCCGCTGAAGAGGCTCGGTTCATCGAAGCCTCACAGCGCGCCGCGGAAGCCGCTGTGGTCGAGGTGGTGACTCAACTCGCCCGGGCGGACATCAGAGACGGGATCCTGTGGCTCGAAGAAAGTCCGCTCACCTCGGAGCGCCTCTATGCGCGAGCGTCTTTGCTGCTCGGAGAGAAGGGCTTCACCTGCCCCGACATGATCATCGCCGGATCCCCCGAATCTGCGATGCCTCACTTTCGCGGTGAGGGCCCGATCCGGGCCGGGGCTCCGGTCATCATCGACATCTTTCCCGCGAATCGGACAACGCAGTATCACGGCGACCTCACGCGAACTGTTGTTGTCGGCGAGATCCCGGAAGAGATCAGCCGCATGCACGCGGCGGCGCTGCAGGCCCTCGACGCCGGCATCGAGTCCATCCGGGCCGGCGCGTCCGGCCGCGACGTTCATCACAGCGTTTGCCAGGTGCTCGTGGATCGCGGTTACGGGACGACGACCAAGGGATTCGAGGGCGCCGATAGCGCCGCCAGGATGACCCACTCCACCGGCCACGGTGTCGGCCTGGAGGTCCACGAAGATCCTTCGCTGCGCGGACCCGACGAGAACACATTGCTCGAAGGCGACGTCGTCACCATCGAGCCCGGGCTCTATCTCATGGGTCTCGGCGGCGTGCGGGTCGAGGACACCGGCATGGTCACGAAAGACGGATTCAAGAACTTCACAACGCTCACCCGAAGCCTCGATCCGCGCGACTATCTGTAAAGTAGGGCTTTACAGTGCCTCGGGACGAAACGCTCGGGCAGCGAATCCGCCGTGTGCGCCAGGAGCGCGGGTTCAGCCTTGCCAAGGTCAGCGGCCCTGACTTCAGCCGCGCGTTCCTGAATCAGGTCGAGCTCGGCCGCAGCCAGCCGTCGACCCGAGTGCTCAGGGTGATCGCCGGGCGGCTCGGCACAGAGGTGGACTACCTGCTGGAAGGTCGGCTGCCCGGCGTCGAGCGGGAGCTCGCGGTCGAGAAGGCACGCGTGCTTCTCGCGCGGGGAGACGGGCGCCGTGCGCTCGCTGCGCTTGGCGCAGCCGTCGATTCGACCGAGTGGCCGCTGGGCAGCGACGCCCGGCTGTGCCAGGCCGAGGCGCTGTCGTCGCTAGGGCGTGAAGCCGAGGCGCGGGAGATCCTGGCGCGCGAGCAGGAGATTCTCAAAGAACATCGCGACAATCACCGGCTGAAGCGCCTTCGGGTGCTGGAGCAGGGCGAGCGGTTCGCCTTTGGCGCGGATGCGGTCAAAGCGCATCTCCGGCTCGCCGACCAAGCCCAGCGCGCGGCCAACAGCCACGACGCGCTCGAGCACTACCGCGCGGCTCGCGTCCTCCTCGAGGTGCGCTCCGCTAAAGGCCGCTCGGGAAGGTGAAAGAAGGCGCCGGCGTCACGTCGGGCGGCGTGATCTCGAGCGTGATCACCTCGTGGTTCACCAGGACTATGGCTTTGGGGTCGCCCGTATAGAGCTGCGGTCCCTTGCCGTCCTGCTTGTCGACATAGACGACGAGCCTCTGGTCGGCGGTGAGGGCGATGCTCGTCACGTGGGAGGAGTCGAGCAGCTCGTCCTGAGGCTGCCCAATGGCTTTGTTCCACGACGTCCAGACGGCGAAGAACTGCCCAAGGTTGAAGGTCTGGCTCGCGGGCGCCTCGATGTGGATCACGTTGGCCTGGCCGGCGTGGACGTGCAGCCAGTAGTAGCAGGTCGGGTTTCCCGCGGCGTCGGTGACGATGCCGAGATTCGCTGGGATCGGATGCACGGTGCCCTGGTAGACGATCTGGAGAGCGGCGTGATAGTGCACCTTCGAGTGTTCTAGCTGGTCGCACGGGACGCCCGCGGCAGTCTGCGGCGGCGTGGCCGGCTTGTTGTTGTAGACGATGTAGACGACGATGGCGATCGCAAAAGCCACCAGGATTCCCGCGACCGCAATCGGCAGCAGCGGAACCTCTCGGCTCTTCTTCACCGCGACCCGCCGGCCGCCCTTTCCGACGCCGCTGCGGGTCGCGTTGTTCCGCTGGGCTTTGCGCGCCATAACCACGGTAGAATACCGGCCTACCCTTTCTGGCCTCGGCCGGGGCACCCCGCCCCGATCCGATCGAGGCCTGAACCCATAGGAAGGAGGTCCCTTTTGAGGGAATACGAAGTTCTCTACATCGTCCGCGCCGATCTGGACGACGAAAAAGTCCAGGATGCGGTGAAGCGGGTCAACACGCTGATCGAAAGATCAGGCGGCTCGGTCGAGCGCACCAACCTCTGGGGCAAGCGCAAGCTCGCCTACGAGGTCAAGCATCAGAAGGAGGGGTCCTACGTCCTCCAGGACTTTCAGTTCGACCCGAATCGGGTCCCTGAGCTCGAGGCGGCGCTGAAGATCACCGAAGAGGTGCTGCGGCATCTCATCGTGCGCAAGCCCGAGAAGGCTGCTCCTGCGACCGTCGTTGCGCCGCCGCCGGCGGAGGTCGTGCTCGAACCCATAGCGGTGGAATCGGAGTCCGTGTCGGAACCGGTGGCTTATGCGGATCGGGAGGAGTCATAAATGTCGAACTTGAACAAGGCGATGCTTATCGGCCGGCTCACCAAGGACCCGGAGATGCGCTACACACCAAGCGGGACGGCAGTGACCAACTTCAGCATTGCCACCAACCGGTGGTCCTCCGGCCCTGACGGCGAGAAGAAGGAGTTCACCGACTACCACAACATCGTCGCCTACCCGATCGGCAAACGAAACCTCGCCGAGACGGTCGCGCAGTACACGCGAAAAGGCGCGCTGGTCTACGTTGAGGGCCGCATCCAGACCCGATCGTGGGAGGGCCAGGACGGCCAGAAGCGGAGGGTCACGGAGATCATCGCCAACGACGTCCAGTTCCTCGAGCCGAGAGGGGCGGGCGGCGGCGGCGGTGCAAGCAGCCCCGGAGTGCCGGCCCGTAGCGGCGGCGGCGCACCTCACGACGACATCCCTGCTCCGGACGACGCGCCGCGCGACGTCGACCCGGACGAAATACCGTTTTAGGAGTCATTGATGGCAGTCAACCGTCCACAACGTGAACCAGGCGGCGGCGGAGGCGGCGGGGGACCGAGAGGTCAGAAGCGCCAGCACCGCAAGGTCTGCAGCTTCTGCGTGGAGAAGATCAGCTACATCGACTACAAGGAGATCTCGCGCCTGCGGCGATTCGTCAGCGACCGGGGCAAGATCCTTCCG
>DATGVE010000125.1:0-41669 GCA_035300725.1 Candidatus Eiseniibacteriota bacterium
ACGCGGCGAGGCGGAAGTGCTGGTGCACCATCGAGACGCCGGCCTCGGCGGCGTCGCGCGGAGAATGGAACTCGACCGTCTTGCCGTCGATCGCGATCTCGCCTGAATCCGGTCTGTAGAGCCCGGTCAGGATGCTTGCGAGGGTCGACTTGCCGGCGCCGTTCTCGCCGAGCAAGGCATGGACCTCGCCGCGGCGAGCCTCGAAGTCGACAGAGTCGTTCGCGAGGACGCCGGGGAAGCGCTTGGTGATCGAACGCATCGCCACCGCCGGGACATTCCCGGCGGTGACGTCAACGTTCGCGATCGTCAGCTGCCTTTGGGGTTGCCGATGACTCCCTGGACGAACCAGTCCATCGTCAGGATCTGGTCGAGCGTGAGCCTGGTACCAGATGAAACCTTGACGGCACCCGACTGGTCCTTCAGGGGTCCGGTGAACTCGTAGAAGGTGCCCGATATGAGCGCCGCCTTCTTGTCATTGATCGTCGCCTGCGTCGCGGCGCTGACCGACTTGCCGAACGGAGCGATGTCGACAAACCCGTCCTTGAGGCCGCCGTAGTAGCTGCCGGTCTTCCACGTGCCGTCGATGACGGCCTTCACTCTGGTGAGCTCGTAAGGGCCCCAGTGGTAGACCGTGCCGGTCAGCCACTGGTCCGGGGCGAACGACTGCTGATCCGAGTCGTATCCCGACCATTTGACGTTGCCGGCTGTCTTGGCCGCGTCACCGGTGGCGGGGCTGTCCTGGCCCTGGCCGAGCACGTCAACGCCGGACGCAATGAGGGTCTGCGCAGCTTTCTTCTCCTTGCCGGGGTCAAACCAGGTGTTCGTCCAGATCACCTGGACAGTCGCGCCCGGACGCGCCGTCTGCGCGCCCAGCGTGAACGCGTTGATCTCCCGGATCACCTCTGGGATGGGGAAAGGCGCGACGAACCCGATCTTGCCGTTCTTGGTGGCTGCGCCGGCGGCGATGCCGGTCAAGTAGTCCGCGTCCTCAGCGGCGCCGAAAAACTCGGCGAAGTTCTTGTCCGTCTTGAAGCCGGTCGCCTGCTCGAAGTACACGGCTGGGTACTTCTTGGCGCCGGCAGCCATCGCGTCCTGGAAGCCGTACGAGGTGGCGAAGATGAGCTTGTTGCCGTCCTTGACGAGGTCATCGATCACCTGGCTGGTCTGCGGCCCTTCCGGGACGTTCTCCTTGAACGTCGTTTTGACCTTGGCGCCAAGCTGCTGCTCGACGTAAAGCCGGGCGTCGTCGTGGGCTTTCGTCCAGCCCCCGTCGTTCGCGCTGCCAACATAGATCCAGGCCACCTTCGTCGCGGTTGACGCCGGCGTTGCAGTATTACCGCCGCATGCGGCCAGCACGAAACCGGCGAGTGCGAGCAAGGTCAAACGTCTCATACGAATCATTCCTCCCCTGTGATTACAAAGGCGCGCCCTCGGCACGACCCCTCCCGTCAATCTCGACCGCGGGTCATTGTCGCGGCGACCTGCGGACGGATGCTTGTTCGCTGCACACACTTTAAGGCCAGCAGGCTCGGGCGAACCGCACCAATGTTCAAAGTTGCCGTGTCTATATTTTCAGCCGGGCGAACTGTCAAGATCGCGACGTGGCCAGAGTGCGGATCACTGTCGGCGGCCTTGAGTTCGATGCCCGCCTCGAGATCGAGAGGGCGCCCAAAACTTGTGCGAGGTTCACGGCGATGCTGCCGCTCAAGACCCGTCTCATCCAGGCGCGCTGGAGCGGAGAGGCCGCCTGGATCCCGTTCGGCGACCTCGACCTGGACCTCGGTTACGAGAACCACACGAGCTACCCCGCGCCCGGACACCTGCTGTTGTATCCGGGCGGCATCAGCGAAACCGAGATCCTGTTTCCCTACGGTGCGGCGGTCTTCGGCAGCAAGATGGGCCAGCTGGCGGGCAACCATTTCGCGACCATCGAGGAGGGCGCCGAGCAGCTCCCCCAACTTGGGAAGATCGTCCTCTGGGAGGGCGCGCAGGACATCACTTTCGAAGCCATATGACAGCTGGCGGTGATGCGGCGACGGTCATGCGGCGCTGCGACGTGCTCGGCGCGTTCAGCGAGGAGCCGGGGCGGCTGACCAGGCCTTTCGCCTCGCGCGCGATGCTGCAGGTCCACGAGCAGGTCACCCTGTGGATGCGCGATGCGGGGCTGGCGGTCCGAAAAGACAACGTCGGCAATCTGCTGGGTCGGTACGAGAGCGCCGGAGGCGGCAGCTCGACGCTCATTCTGGGTTCTCATCTCGACTCAGTTCGCGGTGCAGGCAGGTACGACGGGCCGCTGGGCGTGATGGTCGCCATCGCCGCCGTGCAGCGGCTGCACGACAGCGGGTCGAGGCTGCCGTTTGCGATCGAGGTGGTCGGATTCGCCGACGAGGAAGGACTCCGGTACGGCACCACCTACATCGGCAGCAAAGCCCTGGCCGGCGCCTTCGATGTGGCGGATCTCGAGCGCGCCGACGCTCAGGGAGTGACTATGGCGCAGGCCATTCGCGACACCGGGGGCGATCCGGGCCGGCTCGCGGAAGATCGATGGCAGGGCGGCAATCTGCTCGGCTACGTGGAGGTCCACATCGAGCAGGGCGCGGTGCTCGAGGCACGCGACCTGCCTGTCGGCATCGTTTCGGCGATCGCCGGACAGTCGCGCTACCGCCTCACGTTCACCGGAGATGCAGCCCACGCCGGAACCACGCCGATGGACCGCCGCAAGGACGCGTTGGTGGCCGCCGCTGAGTTCGTGATGGTGGTCGAAGCCGAGGCTCGCGAGACCGATGGACTGGTCGCCACGGTAGGTCAGCTCGCGGTCAGCCCTGGCGCGACCAATGTGGTGCCCGGCCAGGCGGTGCTCAGCCTGGACGTCCGGCATGCCGACGACAAGGTCCGCGTGGAGCGCTCTGACCGGCTGCTCCATCGCGCACGCGACATCGCCACCCGGCGCGGCCTGTCGGTGGAGTCGGAACCCGTCGCCGAAAACCGATCGGTGCCCTGCTCGCCACGATTGATGTCGGTGCTTACACAGGCGGTGCAAGAACTAGGTCATCCCGCGGTGACGCTCGGGAGCGGCGCCGGACACGACGCGGTCGTCATGGCCGGGATCACTGAAATGGCAATGCTGTTCGTTCGGTGCAAGGGCGGCATCAGCCACAATCCCGCGGAGTCGGTTGCCGAGGAGGACGTGGCTGTCGCGATCGACACGCTGAGCAAATTCATGGAGCTGCTGGCCGCAAAGAGTTGAGCGACCTGGTCATTCGCGGCGGCCACGTCGTCACTGCAGCCGGTGTTTCCACCGTCGACATCGCGATCCGGGATGGTGTGATCGCGGCGGTCGGGCCCAACCTGGCATCCGCTCCCGAGGAGATCGACGCCGCCGGATTGCACGTCCTGCCCGGCGGCATCGATTCGCACGTGCACTTCAACGAGCCCGGACACACTGATTGGGAAACGATCGCCAACGGCTCGGCCGCGCTGGCGGCGGGCGGTTACAGCGCGTTCGTCGACATGCCGCTGAACAGCCTCCCGGTCACCGTCGACGGCGAAGCCTTCGACCGGAAGCTCGCCGCGGCAAAGGCTTCATCACTGCTCGACTTCGGTTTGTGGGGCGGCCTCGTGCCGGGCAACCTCGACCGACTCGAAGAGCTTCACGCGCGAGGGGTGCTCGGCTTCAAGGCTTTCATGTGCCCGAGCGGGCTCGACGAGTTCCCTGGATGCGACGAGCGCACCCTGCGCGAGGGAATGCTGCGCATCGCAGCGCTCGGCTCCATCCTGCTGCTGCACGCCGAAGATCCGGGGATCATCGACTCGCTGAGCCGCAAGGCGATCGCCGCGGGCCTGACGGGCGCCCGCGACTTCATCCGCTCGCGACCGGCCGCGGCGGAACTGGAAGCCATCTCGCTCGCAATCTCCATCGCGGGCGAGACGCGCTGCGCCATCCACATCGTTCACGTGAGCACCGCCGACGGCATCCACTTGATCCGTGAAGCGCAGACACATGGCGTCGACATGACTGGAGAGACCTGTCCCCACTACCTGCTCTATACCGAGGATGACATGGAGACACTTGGTGGCCTAGGCAAGTGTGCGCCGCCGTTTCGCACGGCCGAGGATCGCGAGGAGCTGTGGGCGCTCCTCGCGAAAGGAAGCTTGCACATGGTCGTGTCGGACCACTCCCCCAGCTCGCCGGAGCTAAAGCGAGGTGACGACTTCTTCAAGCTGTGGGGCGGCATCTCCGGGTGTCAGTCCACCCGCCAGCTGCTGCTCGAAGGTGCGCACCAGCGGTCGATCGACATCGGGGTGATCGCCGCCACAACCGCCACCAATGTGGCCCGGCGCTTTGGGCTCGCGCACAAGGGAGAGATTGCGGTGGGCTTCGACGCCGACCTGTGGATCGCCGATCTAGCAGATGAAGCGGTGGTCCAGCGTGGGGATCTCCGCTACAAGCATCCCTTCAGTGCGCACGAGGGGCAGGCCATCCGCGGTCGAACCGTGAGGACTTTGGTCCGGGGCCAGACGGTGTTCGCGGACGGCCGGGTGATGCCCGGGCCGCCCGGCCGCTTGCTCACAGCAAAACGCATGTAGGTATGTCAGGCGCTGTGCGAGATAGGACCACGCACGAGCCACTCGCTTGCGTCGAAGTCGACCTCATCGACATAGCACCAACCCCAGTCCTCGCCCGGCTCAAACGATCTGATGATCGGGTGACCGGTGCTCCGGAAATGAGCGGTGGCGTGCTTGTTCGGCGAGCTGTCGCAGCAGCCCACGTGGCCGCAAATCATGCAGAGTCGGAGGTGAACCCACGAGGCGCCAGTCCTCAGGCAGTCCTCGCAGCCGTCGGCGCCAGGGGTGACGGGGCGGATCTGGTCGAGATGCGCGCAGCCGGCAGTCACACAGGTGAGGGTACGCCGTCGCGGTAGCGGTTAGCGGTCAGGTAGAGACGCGCTCGACTTGATCGTCACGCGGTCGAGACGGTCCCGGATGGCACGCCTCGCGCGCTCGAATCCAACGCCGTCTCCGTCAATCACGTGACTGCCGTTGGCCCCGCTGAGCAGGCATCCCAGCTCCCAGGCCAGCTGGTCGGGATCCACCGCGGGATCAACCTCGCCCGCGGCCTGGGCTTCACGGGTGGCCCGAGCCAGGCTGCCCGCCCAGTACCGCACCCTTTCCATCACTGCGTCCCGCACCGGGCCGGGCCGGCTGTCGAACTCCGCCGCTGCTGCCTCGAAGAAACAGCCGCCGGGGAAAACTTTCCGCTCCACATAGGAGAGGTGTGCGTTGCACAGAGCCCATAGACGGCCGATGCCGCTGGGCACGCCCAAGCCAGGCTTGAGAACCTCCCGCGTGAAGACGCGCGAAGCTTCTTCCACAGTCGCAAGCTGGAGCTCCTCCTTGGAGCCGAAGTGCGCGAAGAGCCCGCTCTTGCTGATGCCGAGGTCGCTTGCGAGCCTCTGCAGGGATACCGCCTCCAGGCCTTCGGCCGAGGCCAGCTGCGCCGACCGGCTCACGATCGACTGTCGAGTGCGGTCGCCCCGAACGCGGCGGCCGTCGATCACAGCGGCCTGAACTGCCATGGGCGATATGTTAGCACGACCAGTCGGATTGTCTTGACTTTGTACGACCAGTCGTGCTATTTTTAGGCCCGTGATCACGTTACGGCGCGGAATCGACAGCGGCGTGGAAGCCTCCAGGCTCGATACCCTCCGCTCGACCGCTGAGCTGGCGGGGTGCACCCCTGCGGAGCTCCGCTCCCTCCTTCCGTACGTGGACGAGGTCACTGTGCCGGCGGGCACCCGGATCGCTGTGAGAGGTGAAACCTCCAACCAGTTCGTCATCGTGGCCGAGGGCCGCCTCCGAGCGGGCTCACCCGACTATGGCTGGCACACGCTGCTTTCCGGCGAAACCGCTGGATGGGCCGCAATGTGGGAAATGGCGGCGAACGACGAGACCGTGATCGCGGAGACCGAGGTTCGGCTCCTGGTCATGGGCCATGCGCAGTTCCGCGCTATCAAGGCGATCGCACAGCGCCCGGTACCAACCGAACGCATCCTGCGTTCACACGCCGTCGCGCTCTAGCTTGTTATAGACGCGCGCGCGAGGCGAGGCGCTTGCTCTCCGCCGCGAGGTCACGCGTGATCGTGTTTTCGTCACCCGTTAGGAGTCGCCCGTCGCGGACGACGACCTTGCCATTGACCACCACCGCCTCGGCACGCGCCGGTGGAGCAAGAGCCAGCGCAGCCAGCGGATCTCCCATTCCGGCGTGAGCGAGGTCGTCCATCCGGAAGAACGCGACGTCGGCGCAGTTTCCGACAGCCAGGGTTCCGCAGTCGTCTCGCCCCAGGCAGGCCGCTCCGCCGGTGGTGGCCAGACTCCAGGCTTCTCTGGCGGTCAAAGCGGTGGCTGCGTCCTGGCGACCCTGGATCGCGGCGCGCCCACGCGCCAGCAGCAGCGACTGGTGCATCTCCATGGCAAGGTTCGAGTCCTCGTTGCTCGCCGCGCCATCGACGCCAAGGCCAACCTTCGCGCCCGCGCGCACTAGATCCTCCACTCTGCAGGCGCCGGCACCGAGGCGCATGTTGCTCGAGGGGCAGTGCACGATACCGGTCCGAGTCTTCGCAACTTGGCCCACCTCGGCGTCGTTGAGATGGATGCCGTGCGCGTACCAGACGTCATCGCCGGTCCAGCCCAGGTCTTGCATCAGCTCGAAGGGCCGCTTTCCAAATCGCTCCAGGCAGAAGCTCTCCTCGTCCAATGTCTCCGCGAGGTGCGTGTGCAGACGTACGCTGTGACGCCGCGCCAGCTCGGCCGACTCGCGCATGAGCTTTGGGGTCACCGAAAACGGCGAGCACGGGGCAACCACAACGCGGCACATCGCGCCGCGTGACGGATCGTGAAACTGCTGGATCAAAGTCTCGGTGTCCGCGAGAATCGTGTCCTCATCCTCGATCACGGTGTCGGGAGGCAGGCCGCCCGCCGATTCGCCCAGCGACATCGAGCCGCGGCATGGATGGAAGCGAAGGCCAAGCTCACGCGCGGATTCGACTAAAGCCTCGAAGATGCCCGTGCGTCCGCGTGGGAACACGTAGTGGTGGTCCGTCGAGAGCGTGCATCCGCTTAGCAGCAACCGGGCCATCGCGGCTCTCGCCGCGATGCGAACGGTGTCGGCGTCGATCTGCGCCCACACGGGATACAGCGCGCGCAGCCATTGGAACAGGCCACCGTCGGGCACGTACCCCCGGGTCGCCCACTGGTACATGTGGTCGTGAGCGTTGACCAGGCCGGGCACAGCCACGCAATTCGGGAGATTGAGCGCCGAATCCGTGGCAGGCGGCTCGCCCGAGCCGACGTCGGCGATCATTCCGTCGCGCGCCAGAAGCCAGCCATTCTCCAGCTCGCCGGTGCCGGTGTAAACAAGTCCGGCCCGCAGCAGCAGCGTTGCCATCTCCCCGCCCCTCACCCTAAACCTCTCCCCTAAAGGGGAGAGGTAATCAGGTCGTCAGGGTGGACAGGCACCCGCGTGATCGGCCTGCCGGTGGCGGCGCGGATCGCGGCCACTATCGCCGGGCCGGACGAGATGGTGGGTGGCTCGCCGACTCCCTTCAATCCATATGGCGAGTGAGGGTCGCCGAGCTCGAGGATGTCCATGCGAACGGGTGGCATGTCGAGGATCGTCGGGAGCAGATAGTCCGTGAAGGAGGCGTTCCGGATCACCCCGTCCTTGACCTGGATCTCCTCCATCACCGCGAGGCCGAGGCCCTGCGCGGCGCCGCCCTCGAGCTGTCCCTCCACCGCCTGAGGGTTGATCGCTCTGCCGACATCCTGGGCTGTCGCGAGCTCGACCACCTTGACGAGCCCGAGCTCAGTGTCGACGTCGACCACTGCACGGTGGGCGGCGAACGCGTACTGCAGATGCGCGTTGGCCTGCCCCGTTTCGCTGTCCAGTCGATATGTGCGCCGCGGACGGAACTCTCGCGTCTCCTCGATCGCCGCATCGCCGAGCAGCGTCGCGAGAGTGATGATGACCTCGCCCTCAGCCGAAACCACCGCCCCACCTTCGAGCCGCGCTGCAGCCGCATGACCCAGCTCCGAGCGGGCTAGCGTAAGCACCCGCTCCCGCACCGCCTCGCACGCGGACTTGACCGCCCCGCCCGTGATGTACGTCTGGCGCGAAGCCGACGATGAGCCCGCTGAGCCCACCTGCGTATCGGCGTCCAGCACGACGACCTCGCTCACGCCCAGCTCGGTGCCGGCGATCTGCGCTTGCACTGTGACCAGCCCCTGCCCCACCTCGGCAGCCGCGGTGTGGACTTCAGCGCGAGGGCGTCCATCGACGACTGAGAGGCGCACCCGCGCTGTCGAGTAGTCGTCGAACCCCTCCGAGTAGCCAACGTTCTTGAACCCGAGGGCATAGCCCACGCCTCGGCGCACGCCTTCGCCATGGGTGGTGTTGGACACTCCGCCGGGCATCTGGGTGAGATCTTTTTCCCTAGCTCCTCTTGTTTGACCGGGCTGCGGGGAAAGGGAGATCGGCGGTGGGAGTGGCATTTTCTGAATTCGCTCCAGAAGTTCCGCGACAGGAGCAGGCCCTTCCACCACCTGACCGGTGATCAGGGTGCTGCCAGTGCGCATCGCGTTGCGCATTCGCAGCTCGACCGGGTCCATGCCGATGGCCGCGGCAAGCTTGTCCATCTGCGCCTCATGGGCGTAGCAGTTCTGGACCGAGCCGAAGCCGCGCATCGCCCCGCACGGCGGGTTGTTCGTGTACACGACCCAGCCATCGACGGTGGCATTCGGACATTCGTAGGGTCCCGCAGCAAAGCAGGATGCATTGGCGATCACCGCGGTCGAGCTCGATGCGTAGGCGCCTCCGTCAAGCATCACCCGCGCCTTGACGTAGACCAGCTTGCCGTCGCGGTTGGCCCCGTGCTCATAGACGAGCTTGCCCGGATGGCGGTGGACATGGCCGACGAACGATTCCGGACGCGAATAGGAGATCTTCACCGGGCGGCCGGTGCGCAACGCGAGCATGCATGCATGAGCCTGCATCGAGAGGTCCTCGCGCGCGCCGAACGCGCCGCCGACGCCGGCCATCGTCAAGCGAACCTTCTCCGGCGAAAGGGCCAGGATTCCGGCCAGCTGGTCGCGATCGACGTGCAGCCACTGCGTGGCGAGGTAGAGATGAACTCCGCCGTCGCCATCGGGTATGGCCAAACCCGACTCGGGTCCGAGCGGCGCCTGGTCTTGCATGCCGACCTCGTACTCCCCCTTCACGACCACGTCCGCACGGGCGTTCTGGTCGCCGCGCCGGATCTTGACGTAGCGGGTGACGTTTCCGTCCGGGTGCAGACGTGGTGCGGCCTCGGTCAAGGCGAGCTCGGGGTCGGTGAGCGGCTTGAGCACCTCGTACTCGACGCGAACTTTTTGGGCAGCGCGCCGGGCAAGCTCCGGCGTTTCGGCTGCGACCAGTGCCACAGCCTCGCCCCAGAAGCGCACCACGTCGATGGCGAGGACAGGCTGATCCTGGATCTCGAGCCCGTATACCTTGTGGCCAGGCACATCCTGGTGAGTGAGGACGGCGTGCACCCCTGGCGAGGCGAGAGCTTCAGCCGCGTCGATGCGCCGGATGCGTGCATGCGGGTGCGGGCTGCGCACCGTCGTCGCCCACAGCATGCCGTCGACTCGCAGGTCCGACGAATATGGGAACTCGCCGCGCACCTTCTGATCGCCATCGGCTCGGCGCGGCGACTCGCCGACGCGACCTTTTACTGGTACAAGCGCTGCGAGGCGAGGTTTCATTTCGGGTGCCGGGTGGCGGCCAAGTGCACCGCATCGATGATCTTGGCGTAGCCGGTACAGCGGCAGATGTTGCCCGCCAGCGCTTCGCGAATCTCCGTGGTCGTCGGCTGCGACACCCGCGTGAGCAGGTCGTGCGTGGCCACCACGAGGCCTGGCGTGCAGAAACCGCACTGGACCGCGCCCGCCTCGAGGAAGGCCTCCTGAACGCGGTCCAGAGCGCCCGCCACCGCGAGGCCCTCCACCGTCACCACCTCGCGACCCTGCGCCTGACCTCCCAGCACGAGGCACGAGCAGACGAGCTGCCCGTCCAGGAACACCGAACACGAACCGCACTCGCCCTGCTCGCATGCGTTCTTCGAGCCGGGCAGATCCAGGTGTTCGCGAAGCACAGACAGGAGGCTCTCCCCCTCCCACACATCCTCGGCGACACGTGGCCGCCCGTTGACCGTGCAGGTGATCCTCACGCCGCTCCTCGGTGTTCGTTCCAGGCCCAGACGAAGCTGCGCCGGGCCAACACGGCGAGCGCGTGACGCCGGTACGCTGCCGTGCCCCGGACGTCGTCGATGGGTTTCGCCGCCGCGGCAACGAGCTGGCCGAAACGAACAATCGCGGATTCGTCGAGCGCTTCCGGCTTCTCCCATAGACCGTTCTCTTCCAGCACGTCCGCCAGAAAAAGCTCAGCCTCCATCGCTCTAACCGGCGTCGGCGCGGCGGACCCGATGCCGGTGCCGATCTTCCGACGCTCGGAGTCGATCGCGAGCGCGAACGAGCAGACGGCAATCACCATCGCGTTGCGCGTGCCGACCTTCGAGAACTGCTGCGGCCCCTTCGCGGGTTCGACCAGAAAAGCAGCGATCAGCTCGTCCTTTCTCATCGCGTTGCGCTTCGGCCCGAGGAAGAACTCATGCGCGGGCACGCGCCGCGTGCCTGCGGTCGAAGCGAGCTCGACGATCGCGCCAGAAGCGAGCAGCGGTGGGTGAGCATCTCCGGCCGGCGACGCGGAGCCGAGGTTGCCGCCGACCGTGCCGCGATTGCGGATCTGGGGCGAGCCTACAGTGCGCGACGCCATGGCGAGTCCGGGAAGCCGGTCGCCCAACTCGGCGATGAGGCGGGTGTACGTGACTCCGGCGCCGACGCGCAACCAGTCCCCCTCCTGGCCCCACTCCGAGAGCTCGGCGATCCGAGTGAGATCGATGAACGATGGCGGCCTGTGCCGGTCGAAGTTGATCTCGACCATCACGTCGGTCCCGCCGGCGATCGGCAGGGCGTCCGGGTGGGCGCCCCTCATGGCGAGCGCCTCAGCCCACGTGGTCGGCTGTAGAAAATCCATCGACGATCACCACGCCTGATCGGCCGGAGGGGCGTCGTCGCGCGTGACCGTCCCTTCGATCAACCCATACGGCCGGTCGGCAGCGTAGAAGACCTCGTTGTCGTTCTCGAGACCGAAGGGCTTGAGGTCGACGGCGAAGTGATGCTTGTTCGGCATCGAAAAGCGGATTTCGCCAATCTCCGGCCGCGCCTCGAGCACCGCCTCCCCCATCGCGTATAGCGTCTGCTGCAGAGAGAGGCTGTGCTTGGTCGCGAACGTCTCGATCATCAAGCGCCGAGCTTCGGCGCGGGCGTCTGCCCAGTCGACGTCGGAGTCCAGATATCTCCAGCGCGCGTCGACGGCGGTCGCCAGCACGCGATCATGCGTCTCCGGAAGCGTTGTGTAGCGATCTTTGCCGTACCCCCAGAACTCCGAGCCGGCCGTCTTGAGCAGAGTGAGATCGGTGAGACCTGACACCACCCAATCCGCCTCGCGAGTGCAGGTGACTGTTGCTGTGCGCTGCTCCGACCCGGCGCGCTCGAAGGCATGCGGGTGGGGCCCGCCGCCGGCGTGGATACGAGTCCATGGCTGCTCTGAAATCAAGACCCGAGCGCGGTGGACGGGCGCATAGTCGCGCAAGAAGTGGCGAGCGAGACGCAGCCCGAATTCTTCGATCGCACCTACGTCCTCCCTCGCAAGAGCGAAGACGGTGTTCTTCTGGGTATCGGTCGGCACCACCAAACTGTTGTCGCCGGTGAGGTGGGTGGCCGCGAAGTCGCCGGCGAGCATGACGCTCACGGTCATGTCCTTGATTTCGTGGACGGTTCCCTCGGGCCCATCCTTGGTGACGCGGACGACATGCGTCTCCGCCTTCCCATACTGGTTTGCGCCGAGGCGGGCCGTCATGTGCCCCGGTAAGTCGAGTAACCGAACGGGCTCAAAAGGAGCGGGACGTGGTGGTGGGCGCCAGGGTCGTCTACGGTGAAGACCACCGACACCTCCGGGTAGAAAGCTTTGGCTCCAGCCGATTTGAAATAGGCCGCGGTGGCAAAGTCCAACCTGTAGTCGCCCGCCTCGACGCGCCCTGACGTCAGGTCCGCAACCCGGCCGTCGTCATCGGTCAGGCCCGTTCCGACTGCCGACCACGCGCCGTTCCCGCCGCGGTGGCTGAGGGTGACGGCGAGCCCGGCAGCAGGGCGCCCGCGCGCGGTGTCGAGAACGTGCGTCGTGATGCTCATGACTGGAACAAAGCCACCATGCGGAGGCGCGCGATCTTGCGATGCTCGGCAGCTGCCGTCTGTGCCTCGGTCACCGGATCGTTGTCCATGCGGTTGCGCATCGCGGCCAGGATCTCATCGGCGCCGCGCCCTGCCGCGGCGATGAGAAAGACATGACCGAAGCGAGCTTCGTAGCGGCGATTCTCCTCGGCCAGCTGAACAAGCACTTGGTCGGCGGCGGTTCGAACACTGCTTTGCTCGCGCTCGGATGCGGCGGGTGAGCTGCCTCCACTCTCCCCGATACGAGGGTGCCCCGCCAGAGCCTCTGACCAATCCAGTGGCTCGAGCGTCGACCACGCTCTTTCAGCACCGACGAACAGAGCGTCGAGATCTGCGTACGGTCGACCTCCCGCCACCAGGCGCACCCACTTGTGCGAGGCGAAACAGGTGTACAGGCGTTGCTGCGCCTCTTCGGGCGGCAGGCGGTTGAGCTCATTCAACACCCAAAGGCACCAGCTCGAATCGCGCCACGTCGACCAAGCCCCGGTCGGTGATCTTCAGCTCGGGAATGACCGAGAGGGCGAGGAAGCTCAGTGTCATGAAAGGGGCGTTCATGGTCACGCCCATGCCGGCCAGGCGCTGCTCCATCGAATGCATTCGTTTATGGACCGCCGCCAGCGGCTGATCGCTCATCAAACCGGCCACCGGCAGCGGAAGCTCCTCCACCACGCGGCCTCCTTCAGCGATCACGATGCCGCCTCCAATTTCCGGCATTCGCAGCGCGCAGGCTGCCATGTCAGCGTCATCGACCCCCAGCACGACCACGTTGTGGGCGTCGTGCGC
This sequence comes from Candidatus Eiseniibacteriota bacterium, assembly GCA_035300725.1. Taxonomy (GTDB): domain Bacteria; phylum Chloroflexota; class Dormibacteria; order Dormibacterales; family Dormibacteraceae; genus Palsa-870. Next base: position 13,168 of record DATGVE010000125.1, read on the forward strand.
GACGGTCGAAGCGAACGCGCCACGCTTGAGGCCGACGTTGGTGGCGAAGCCCAGGCCGACGCGGCCGCTCGCATGATGCCGTTCGAGCACCGCGATCTTGACCAGGTCGCGCTTGGGGTCGGCAACAATGAACCCGTCGCGAGTGGTCGGCTCGACGAGCTCCGTCCCAGTGAGGAGCTGCGACGGGATGACCCTGATCACTCGGATGCGCTTCGCGCCGGCCGCCACATTAAAGGACGAGGCACTGACTTCCGCCAGGTGCACGGTCTGGCGCACCCACTCCGGGACTTCGAGCTTGACGAATCGAGGCGCCGCTCCGCGCTTGAGAACCTGGCGGGGTAAGAAAGATCGAAGATCATCGAGCACCAGGATGTCGGCCTGGTAACCGGGCGCAATGGCACCGAGGGTGCGCAGCCGGTGATAGGTGGCGGGGTTGAGCGTCGCCATGACCACCGCGTCCTCTGGTGCGATGCCCTCCTCGACAGCGACCTTCACCATTTGGTCGATGTGACCCTCCTCCACGATGAAACTCGGTTCCCTGTCGTCGGTGCAGAACATGCAGCGTTCGGGGCCGTAGCGCTTGACCAACGGCAGAAGGTCGCGCAGATTGCGGGCGATGCTAGCCTCGCGAAGCATCACCCACATTCCCAGGCGGCGCTTCTCCAGGGCCTCCTCGTATGTGGTGGCCTCGTGGTCGGAGCGGATGCCTGCCGCGATGTAGGCGTTGAGCGCGGGGCCGCGCACACCCGGTGCATGGCCGTCCACGTGGTCGGTGAGGCCTGTCTGCAGCTTCGCCACCTCCGACTCAATGCCCGCGATGACGCCCGGAAAGTTCATCATCTCGGCTACGCCGATAGTGCGATGCCGGCGGAGCAAGCTCTCGATGTCGCCGATCGTGAACGGCCGGTGAGGAGACTCGAAACGTGAGGCGGGCACGCACGACGAAGCCATGACGAAGACGTCGAGCGGCAGGTCGTCGCAGCTGTCAAGCAGCCAGTGGATGCCATCGGTCCCAAGCACGTTGGCGATCTCGTGTGGATCGGCGACGACCGCGGTGGTTCCGTGCGCCAACACAGCTCGGGCGAACTCGTCGACGGTCAGCTTTGAAGACTCGATGTGCATGTGCGCATCGATGAACCCGGGCACCAGGTAGGCCCCGGCAACGTCCATGCGCTCGGCGCCGTCGTAGCGGCCGAGGCCGACGACATGGCCGTCCGTGATCGCTACGTCCTCCTCGAGCCACTCCTTGGTGAAGACCGACAGCACTTTGCCTCCGGTCAAGACGAGGTCGGCGGGCTTATCCCCTCGCGCCACCGCCATCCACCGAGGGTTCATGACGGTCAAGGATAGTTCGGCGCCTCCAGATGCCTGGGGGATTTAGACAAACAGCGGCTGCGTCTTCGAGCGCTCCAGCATGGCACCCACATCGGCCTCGCTCGGGCGCTTCTCGAAGCGCTCGGCCGCATCCAAGACCAGCGGCAGCAGGTCGACGTCCCCAACCGTGTTCAGAAAAACCCCGGGCCGCCCGAGAACCCACCAGACCGCGACGTCGATGTCAGCCTGCCTCTCGAGCGGCTCGTACCAGGTGGCATGCGCTCGGCGCCGTCCCAGCCACGGCCGCAAGGCGATGGACTTGATCGTCTGCACGGCGACCCTACGCGCAGCGCACGTCTTGACGAGCGCCTCGAAGTTCTCGGCGTAGTAGGGCAGCTGCATGGTCACGAAGTTGTAGGGAAGAAGCACCGAGTCGAAGTCGAAGCGCTCCAGGCTGCGGCGGTGGTTCGCTGCGATTTGCGCTCCGTGTCCGGTGACCCCGATGAAGCGCACCAGGCCCTCGGCTCGTGCGTCAACCGCAGCCTCGATGACCCCACCCGGGCTGAGCGCCGTATCCCATTCGATGGGGTCGGCGAGGTTGTGAAGCTGCCATAGGTCGACGTGATCTACCCCGAGGCGTTCGAGCGATCGGTGCAGCTCGTCACGCGCCTTCGCCTTAGTTCGGGCGTCCGTCTTGGTCGCCAGAAAGAAGCGGCCGGGTTCGCGCTTCAGCCATGGGCGTATTCGCAGCTCGGCGTCGCCGTAACTGGCGGCGGTGTCGATGTGGTTGACCCCGTGCCGAAGGAGCACTTCGAGCGTGCGATCGGCGACGTCCTGGGTGACCCGCGCAAGGGCAGCAGCGCCAAAGAGGGTGCGGCTGCTCTTGTGCCCCGTTCGCCCGAAGGCGTCAACAGGAATGGCCATGCACTAAGGGTATGCCGGGATGGACCCCGGGCGGCTACGCCTCTAGGGTTTTGCCAGCGCCCAGTTGGTCTTGCCAGCACCTGTGGTGTCGCCGACCTTTGCATCGTTGATGAAGAAGTAGAGGGGCATGCCCTTATAGGTGACCTGTGTTAGGCCTTCCGCCCGGTTGATGGTGGAGAGCTGACCCGTGATTCCGGGCCCCGCTGCGATCGCTGTGTTCGGCGGGACCGCCAACGCGGGCCAGTTCTTCAGGCATGCACCGCTGCAGTTGCTCACACCTGCCGTGTCCTTGGCGAAGACGTAGAGAGTCATCTGCGTGGTTGCCGAAACCAGAAACGTGCCACTCGTCGCGTCAGTCTTTGTCACCACGACCACAAATCCCTTCGGACTTGGCGACGAGGCTGCAGTGGAGGGCGAGCTTCCGCACGCCACCAGCAGGACGGCAAGAATTCCGAAAACCACGAGCCGCAGTGCCTTCATGCGCACCTCCATCCAGAGCCCGATACCGGCCAGAATTCGATACCGGAGCGGGTTACCTACCCGGGGTCGCCCGGCCGAGCGAAAAGCCGCTGGCGATCTCGGCGGTAAGGGCGAGGATCTCCTCATCGGCAGCCGGGGAGATCTGGTTCCAGTCGAAGATGCCTCCAGTTTTGAGGTGGGGATCCTGGCTGATTCGCAGGCATGCCCGCACCCACTGGCGGAAGTAGACCTCCATGCCGCCTACGTCCACCTGCGTGTCCTTGACCACTCGGTTGATCACGACCACGGCCCGCTCCCGCACCCATTCCACGCCGCGGCCGTCAGCGACGAATTCCAGCGTGAAGGCACCAAGTTCGGCACCGTCAAGCTCCGCGGGCGCCACCACCACGAGCTGGTCGCAAACCTTCTCCAGGATGTACTTGGTCGTGTCGTCCAGCAGTCCTGTACCGAGGTCGAGGACGATGATGTCGAAGTAGCGCTCGAGCACGCTGAACACACGACGGTAGTCATCCTCGCCGAGTGCCTTGCGAATCGTGGGATCGGTGGGCGCCGTCATCACCTCCAGGCGAGACTCGGGCACATGGGTCGTGAAGCGGTGCAGCTTCGGCAAGGTCAGGTCCTGGTCGCGCTCCACCTCTGAGCTGTCGAGAAAGTCGATGAGGTCCTTGATCGACCGATCGTGATGCGTCCTGACGCGACTGCGAAACGTGCCGTGGTGTGGGTTGCATTCGACTGCGATGATCCTGTCGGTGCGCAGCATGCCCATGCGGCTCGCCAGCAGCAAAGCCATTGTCGATTTGCCAACGCCCCCTTTGGCCGAGGCAACAGCGATGTGGGCAGGCGGATCGATCGCCGGCGTGCGCGCCTCGCCGAGAAAGCGCGCGTGGCGGACTTCGGCCGGGCTCGGCCCCAGGTTGATCCGCCCTCCGCTCAGGTCGTAAAGGCGGCGGGCAATTCCCGTGCCAGGCGCTGCGTTCGTTGCTTTGACATACCTGCCGGGCATGAACCTCGGGGCTCCGTCGTGCGTCGCGACGGCGCCCTGCACTTCAGAGGATGGAGGCGGGGGCGTGGCGCCAGGCGCCGAGTCCTCCGACGGTTGGGCTTCCGCAGTCTGCGCAATGGGCTGCCAGGAATGACCGTTCCACCACCATCGGCCGTCGGCGCTCGTCAGTCGCATGGGAGGAGCTTATACGGTGGTTTCAAAAGGCGGACGAACCCTTGCAGCTGTAGCCTGAGCTTCGAATGACCGAGTTGAGCCCAGAAGACACGCTGGAGGTCGAGGCGGATCGCCACCGCCGCGTGACCGCCGCGTTCCGCCTGGGATCGGAGGCGTCGCCGAGGTCGGCAGGTCTCTCAGCTCTCGGACAGCTCGTCGCCGGGCTGGCGATCGCCATCGGCGTCGCCTTGATTTTGGGAGTGATCGCCCTGGTCAGCCCCGGGAAGTAGTCCCTTTCGGCTCACTTAAGGCGACCTGCACCAGTGACGGGCGCTCGTGCCGCCTCACAAGCATTCCTCTGCCTGGAGGCTGCGCACCGCTCCGAGACGATCCGATGATCGCCCCCTCCTGCGGGTCACCGCTCAGGAGCAGGCCGGGACTGCCGAGCTCGCGCAGCCGGAGCAACAAGGGCTCCAGGATGCCGCGACTCGCACCACCGGTGCGCCGGGCCACCAGCACGTGGAGGCCGACGTCTTTGGCCTGGGCCAGGAGTGGGACAAGCGGGAGCAGCGGGTTGCTGCTTGGGGTGGCTACGAGATCGTAGTCGTCCACCACGACATAGACGTCGGGACCATGCCACCAGCTGCGGGCCCTAAGGCTTTCGATCGAGACGTCGGCAGGAGGCAACCTGCGGGTGAGAACCTGCGCTGTCTCTGCAATCTGGGCTTTGGCGGCTGCCTCGGCCCCGGCATAGCTCAGCAGATAGTCGGCCGGCACCACTCCCAGCAGGGCCCGGCGGTAGTCGACCATCAGGACCTGGACCTCATCGGCGGAATGGCGCGCGACAAGCCCAAGCAAGTATGTGCGCAAAACGTTGGTCTTCCCTGCCTCGCCGTCGCCGAAGACAAGGAAGTGCGGATCGCCCGCCACCAGGTCGAGGCGAACCACGCCGAGGTCGCGCTCGGAGACTCCAATCGGAACCCCGCCTGGCTGCGCCGCGCCTTCAGCCACCTCCTCGAGCGTGACGAGGCGAGGCAGCACCAACACCGGCTTGGCCTTGGCGCCACTCCAGCCTGAGACGACGCCACCGACGAGCTCTTCGAGTCCGCGCTGCTGATCAACGATGTCCACGCTCCCGTCGATGCGCGGAAGCGCGACCTGGAAGTGCAGGCTGTCGACATTGATGCCGCGGCCGGGCACGCCTTTAGCCACGTTTTCGGCGGCTTTGCGATTGATCGCCGACTCTGTGGGGTCGTTAAGCCGGAGCTCGAGACGGCCTCCCACCGACTCACGCAGCGACGAGCGAACGTCAATCCACCGATTCGCCGACAACACCAGGTGCACGCCATAACCGAGCCCTCTCGTGGCGATCTCCTGCACTGGCGCCTCCAGCTCTTCAAACTCCTGTCGGAGCGCGGGCCAGTTGTCGATGACCAGGAAGACATCGGCCCACCTGTCGCCATCGAGGTCGCCTTGCTGGCGTCGCGAACGAAGGGCTCCAGGGGAGTCGATCCCAGCCTCCTTAAATCGTGTCTCGCGCTCATCCAGCAGCGAAGCCACCGCGACCACCGTGCGCCGCACAAGCTCGGGATCCTGGCGGCCGGCGACACCACCGACGTGTGGGAGGGCAGCCAGCGGAGCGAGCCCCCCTCCCCCATAGTCGACGCAGTAAAACTGCGCCTCCAGCGGATTGTGCGTGAGCGCGAAGCCCGCTATCAGCGTTCGGAGCAGAGTCGTCTTGCCGCTGAGCGACGCACCCACGACCAGGAGGTGACCCGCGGATCCGGACAGGTCGGCCACGAGCACGTCCCTGGACTGCTCGGCAGGCTTGTCGACCAGACCTATCGGCACGGCAAGAGGGGTCGAGCGGCCGGCCGCGGCCAGAACCGCGTTCAGCCCAACGCGAGGTTCCAGGGGCGGGAGCCAGATCTGATGAGCTCTAGGTGCAGCGTCGCGGAGCTTGGGCACGACCACCTCGAGCAGCGTCGGACCCTGAGCGCGCTGGTCGGAGTCTGAGGCCGCGCGAGGAGCTGGCGTCTCATTCTGCAGACGGAAAGGACGAGGGCGAGATGATCCGGCCTCGGACTCGGAAGGCGGGGAGTAGACCTGGCTGACCAGAGCGGCGCGGAACCGCTTGTACACAGTGGTGCCGACCTTCAAGTAAGCCGACCCTGGAATCGGCGGCAGCTCATACGCGTCCGGAACTCCCAGCACGATGCGACTTTCGGTGGCGCTGAAGGTTCGCATGGCGATGCGGTAGCTGAGATGTCCTTCGAGGCCGCGCAGGCGGCCCTCGTCGAGCTGCTGTGAGGAGAGAAGCAGGTGCATCCCCAGGCTCCGGCCAAGACGGCCAACCGCGACGAAGAGGTCGATGAAGTCAGGACGCGACGCAAGCAGCTCCCCGAACTCGTCGACCAATATGAGCAGGTAAGGAAGAGGTGCAAGTGCCTGTCCCTCTGCGAGCCGGTGCTGGTACTCGCGCAGCGAGGCCAGGTTGCCGGCGGACCTCAGCAGCTCCTGACGGCGGCGTATCTCACCAAACAGCGCGGCATGCATGCGATCGACCATGGCGAGATCGTTCGCCAGGTTGGTGATCAGGCCGGCCACATGGGGGAGCTCCTGCAGACCCGAAAACGCAGCGCCTCCTTTGAAATCGGCAAGCACGAAAGAGAGCAGGTCTGGCGGATGCGTGAGGGCGAGGCCGGTCACGAGGGTACGCAACAGCTCGCTCTTGCCCGAACCCGTGGCGCCGATGACGAGCCCGTGAGGTCCGTCCCCTCCCAATGCGGACTCCTTCAGGTCCAGCACCACAGCCTCGCCGTCGCTGCTGACTCCGATTGGAGCTCGCAGGCTCTCCGCAAGTGGCCGGCGCCGCCAGGCAGCGGCGGGATCGAGTGCGCCGACATCGCCGACTCCAAGCAGACTCGTCAGGGAGATGGTGTCAGCGAGCCTCGCACCGGGCTCCTCCGACAGGCGAAGAGGCGCGAGCCGGCGCGCCACTGCTTCGGCGCTGCGCGGGCCGAGGCGGTCTGCCCGGCCCTCAGCGGGTGGGTCACCTGCTCGGAGGGACTCGACCTTCAGCCGGCCGGGCGCGACCTCGATGCGCACGTCCACCTCGCTGGGCTCGCCTTCCGGACCACCGGCAAGCACCACGATCGTGGTCCGGCTGGGGACGCGACGCAGCAAAGTCACACCCTCGGGCGACGGGACCACCCCATCGGTGAACACGACCAGATAGGGGCCAGAATCCAGCAAGTCGACCCCGGCCTGGACTTTGCGAGCGCGGGCCGCTCTGGAAGAAAGAACGCTGTCCAGCTCAGCCGGGTCATTGGCCAGCTCGACGCCGGGATCTCCGCGGGTCCCGTTTTCGCCGCCGCGAAGATGGGGCAGCCACTTGATCCATTCCCAGTCGGGAGCTGCGCCCGGCCTGGCACAGAGAAGGACGCGTACCTCTTCTGGTGCGTGCAGCACCGCGAGCTGGCAGCAGACCGCGCGTGCCAAGTCGAGGCCGACGGCGCGCGGGCCGATGATGCTGACCACGCGCGCACGCTGGAGATCGACTGTGATCGCGTCGCCGGCGACCCAGCTGTGAGCCTGCACCAGCTCATCCGCAGCCGAGGCGCAAACCGGATCTGGGGCCTGTGCAAGGCCATCCTGTGCCGGGACCTGGAGAGGCGTCGCCAGTGGCTCCCGGCCTTGGCCCACGCGCACGAGTACGAAATCGGCATCCGCGGGGCGCCGTTCCCAGAGACGCACTGAGGATCGGATCAACGCGAGCAGCGCGTCCGGCGCCGGATGGCGCCACGCGGACGCGGCACGCTGGGCGGCGGCGGTCGCTTGCAGCTCTGAGCGCAAGTTGCTGAGGTACTCGAGGTACTTGGCCCGAGCGGTGTAACTGCGCCGCCGCGCCGTCAGCCGCTGCTGTACCCCCATGCCGACGCCCATGCCAATCGAGCTCAGCATGAAAAACAGCCCGCTCGCCACAAACAGCGGCTTGGGATTGTTGACGATGAAGAGCATTCCCCCCAGGCTGCCTACGACGGGGAACAGATACTGCAGCCACCCGGCCACCCCGGCCTGTGCCGAGTCGACACGAGGAGGAGCGGAAACCGTGATCGAGCCTTCTGGCACCGACGGCGGCTTGAGGCGAGCCGTTCGGCGAACCAGCTGGGTCGAAGCCTCCGCGGTAGCCTTCATCATTGATTCGTCACACTTGGGTCTCGCTCAGTCTAAGAAAGCCCCCCTCCGAGGTATGAGATAGACAACGTCGAGGCGTCGTGTCGCATCACCGTCGTCGGCTCCAGCCGCCGGGTTGACGTCACGTTGCCGGTGACTGTCCCTGTGGCCGACCTGCTATGGGACCTGGCCGAGATGCTGGGCGAAAGCGACGGCAGTGTTCCAGCGCGATGGGGACTCGTCAGGGTGGGCGGCCAAGCTCTGGATCCTGAGCTGGCCCTCCTGGAGCAGGGCGTGACTACCGGCACCATGCTCTTTCTGCGCGACATCACCGCAGCCGACTCCCCCCCGACCATCGACGACTACGCGGCGGGAGTCGCCATCGTCGTCGAAGCCCAAGGTGGACGGTGGACGCGGGCCGCGGCACCCGCGCTGTTCGCGGTGACCGCCGCCGTCTGTCTCGCGGTGGCCGGCCTGGTGCTGCTGTTGGCCGGCGATCGGGAAATGCGGGCCACGTTCGGACTGGTTGGCGCGACGCTTGCTGCGATCGCCGGCCTGGCTCTGACGCGGCGACTGGGTAGACGCGCCTCCGGTGGGCTGATCGTCTTGTCGGCGATTCCCCTGTGGGCGGCGGCCGGAGCCGGGCTTGCCGGCCTGGCCGAGGCGAGCGCGACATCGACGTTGGCGGCGGCGCTCGGTCTGGTCTGTACGGGTGCGGCGATCGCAATCCTGGTCGCAGGCGATGCGGTGCTGGTCGCGTCGGTGGGCATCATTGCCGCCAGCCTCCTCCCCGCGCTGGTGCTAGGTGTTTGCGCACTGTTTGGAGCGGGCTCGGTGCGAGCGGCTGCGCTTCTGATTCCGGTCACTCTTGGCAGCCTCGCGCTGGCGGAGCGCCTGGCCGTTCGCCTGGCCGGAATCAACCGTCCGGACCAGGCGTCAATCAGCGCTCGGGCCAGGCGGGGGCGTCAGCTGCTGGCAGCGATGCTGATCGGGATCGCCGTGGTGCTCATAGCCTCGAGCGCGATCCTCGCGATATCGGGTGGCTGGTTCGCGTGGGGGTTGGTAGCAGCTTCGGCGCTCGCCGTCGCGGCGAAGGCACGACACTTCCGGTTCACCGCCGAGGTGGCGCCGCTGCTTGCTTCGGGTCTGGCCGGACTGCTTCTGCTGCAGTACCCCCTGGCCGGCGCTCTCGCCATCGGGTACAGGGGCGTCGGCGGCGCCGCGGCCTTGCTGACCGCCGATGCCCTCATCCTGCTGGCGGCGGTCAGCATGGTGCGGAAATGGGATCTATCGCCAGGTCTCCGGCGCCAGCTGGGTAGACTCGAAGCAATCGCGACGGCAGCCACCGTGCCGTTGGCGGCCGGCGTCATGGGCGCCTATGCGGCCGTGACCCGGATCGTGCACGGCCTCAGTTAGCCGTTTTGAGGCTCGGCCCGAAAAGCCCTCGACGGATCTTGTCGAGGGTTTTCGTCCGAGCCTCCGCTTCCGACCAGCATCGCCGCCAACTCGCGCACCGATACCTGCCACGACGCGGGCGCGTCGCCCCAGGCAAAGCCGCGGGTCTTGAGCCGCGCCGCCGGCTGCGGTTCGTATGCGAGAGACAGCTGCTGCACACCCGCGTCTGATTGTTTGGCACGCGCGCGCTTGGAGCTCTGATTCATGACGATCGCGACCGTCCTGCCTCGACTCCGAATTGACTCGATCGCAGGTCCGAGGCGGTCCTGGTCGCCCCGCGCCGACTTGGTGATCAGCACGACATAATCGGCCGCGCCTAGCGCGGCACGGCTGGCCGCCTTCGTGAAGCCGCTTCCGCAATCGAGGATCACTACGTTGTGCAGGTGGCGCAGGTGCTGGATCAGCCGTCCCCAAGCCCGCTCATCTGGGACCGGTTTGCTGGATTGGTCGGACGAAGCGGGCAGGATCGCAAGCGCCGGCCCGACCTTGACCAGAGCGGCGCGGACTTTGTCCGGCGTCGGAGGCGGTTCGAACAATGACCGGTATGTGTCGCCCGAGAGAGTGCTCTCAGGAGCCATCCAGTGACTTAGCGCGCCAGATTGCGGGCACGCGTCGACTGCCACGACCTGGTCCTGCCGAAGATTGCTCAGAAGCGTCGCAAGTAGGACGGTGACCGTGGTCGTACCGGCGCCGGCGTGTTCAGACATCACGGCCACCACGGTGCTGGCGCCGGATCGAGGCGCGGCAATAGCGCCGTCGAGCAGGCGCAGGTACTCCGCATCGCTCATCCGATTGATGTCCAGCGTCCGCGGAGGGCCGAAGACCACAGGGACCGGCTGCAGCCTGGCTCTGAGTCGCCGCGCAAGGTCGGTGACTGAGGGAAGCGGTGCCTCTGGCTCGCCGATCATGGGCTGAGCCGGCGCAACGAGCTGAAGCACCGCCCCAGAGAAGAGGCCGCACTCGGCGAGGGTCCGTTCACCCGCCAGCGTCCCCTCGCCCAGGGGTTGGAGAGTCCAGCCCGAGGATTCAGAGCCCCCCTCGCAGACCTCGACCAGGCTGGGTATCAAGTCTTCCACCCGGGCATCCTCGGGGAGGTCCAGGCGATGCCGGCCGGAAGGGCTTTGTACGTTCACGACCAGGCGGCGTGTTGCGCTCATCGCGGTTCGACCAGGAACTTGCCTCTAATCGTTGCAGATGTGTCCAGGGGTCCTAGCATGAAACAAACGCTTTACGGCAGGCGTCGTCCGGATTCTCGAGGTTCACGATCACGCGAGAAGCGAGGCCGGCGTCCCAGCGCCGCGTCGGGAGATGGACCATGAATTTGAGTAATGCCATAGAGGCGAGCGCCGCGGTGGTGATAGCCATCTTCACGATTTTCCTTAGCCTTGCCTCCCGCAAGCGTGGCGATAAGAATTGGTGGGCCTACATGGTCAGCCTTCCGATCATTCTGTATGTCGCAGTGGCCGCGATTCTTGGCCATCCTGTTTCGGGAGCGCGCCACTAAATACTCGGAATTGCCCTATAGTCCAACGGCGCTGATCAGATGTCGAGATTGGCATCGACGACCTACACGCGTCGAGTAGGTCGGGCCAGGGCTGATCTCCTAAGTGAGCTGGGGCAATTCAGATCTCCACTCCCAAAGACCAAACGAGGCAGGGAGCTGGTTTCGCGTCATGGTTTCGTTTCTTCGCCCCCGACGCGCCATCGGCGCATGACACGGTCACGGCCGCCTGGGCCGCAGCGCGACTGCAGGTGCTGGGTTTGTCCCGCCGGCCTCCCGCCGGTATTAAGCGAGGGACACCAACCGCGGCCTGAATCCTACGGGCGCTCTACACGATGACGCGCCGCCGGCCGCTGAGGAGGATGGCCGGCATGAGAACAGTTGTCATCCTCGCCACCCTTTCGTTCGGCGCCCTGCGCTTCATGTTGCGAGCATTGAACCCAGCCGACCCACTGGGCTCGGGTATGGAGTGGACCGCGGACGAGTAGCGGCCGGATAGTGCGCGTAGCGCGGCCCCGCGAGCAGTTAGATTCAATCGCGCACTCGTGTCGATTACCAAGGGCCTACGTCCGGTGGCGCTCATTCTCGCCCTCGAGCTGGAGGCTCGGGCACTGTCGCGGCATCTCACTCCCTCATCGGTTCCTTCTCCGCAACTCTCCATCTGGGAAGGCGAGGTCGAGGGCAAATCTGTGGTGCTCGTCATCACCGGTGTCGGCAAGGTGGCGGCAGCCCTCGCGACCCAGTTCGTCTGCGATGCCTTCAAGCCACGATCTGTCATCACCGTCGGAATCGCGGGAGCGACAGAAAGTGATTCATCACGTGGCCGGCTGATCGTCGCTTCCGGTGCATTGCAACACGACATGGACGCGCGGCCCTTCACCGCTGCCCGAGGCACGCTGCCGTCGCTCGGCCTGGCCACGATTCCCGCCGACCCGACGCTGTCCAAACAGCTGCGCCGGGCGGCAGAGAGTGTGGTGGACCGGCCTGTTCAGTCAGGCGTGGTCCTCACCGGAGATCAGATCGTCACGTCGCGCGCGACCAGAGACCGCATCCTGAGCGACTTTCCGGATGGGGCGTGTTTCGACATGGAGACCGCCGCGATTGCGCAGGTGGCCCGCCAGAACGGGGTGCCCTGGGCGGCTCTGCGCATGACCTCCGATGCGGCGGACGAAACCTTCGACCTGGAGGAGGTAGTCCGATTCGGTATCACCACCGCGGCTGACCTGTTCGACCAAGTCGCCCGAGCTGTCCTGAAAGAGCTCTGACCCCGACGAGTTTGGGGCGCACTTGGAAAGGGGACGTATGAATAGAAGAAATGAGCGAGCCCAAGGTCGTCAGCTGTCTGAACTGCGGGCAGAAGACCCGCATCCGTTCTGCCGCTGGAGGTGTCCCCCACTGCCCGAACTGCGCCAAGCCGCTGCCATGGCTCACCGAAGCCGGCATACCGGACTTCGGCCCCGTAGCCGAGAACAGCCCGATCCCGGTCCTCATCGATTTCTGGGCTCCCTGGTGTGGCCCGTGCCGGATCGTCGCTCCAGCAGTCGAGAGGCTGTCTGAAGAGCTGGCCGGTCAGATGAAGGTGGTCAAGGTCAACACCGACCTGGCGCCTGGCCTGCAGGAGAGGTTTGGGGTCCGCGGGATTCCGACGCTGGTCTTGATGGACGGGGGTAAAGAGCGCGACCGTGTCGTCGGTGCGTTGAATCTCAACGCCCTGCGCCAGTGGGTCGAGCAGCGCCTGCCGGCAGCCGCGAAGAACCAGCCGAACGTCAAGTAAACGACCCCGGTTAAGCTCCGGCCGGTGAACTCATTCGTGCGCTGGCTGCCTGCTACCGGCCTGCTCGCGGCGCTGTAGCGCTGGGGCTGACGGGGCTCATCTCCCTCCTCCGCCGGTGGCAGGTGCACTGGCCTCGAGATCGAAAGCGTCGCCGACGGCCTCGGGGTGATGCTCCTGGTCATCTTCGCAGCGACATTCCATGCGCGCCTGCGCACCTTCCCATCGCTGACTGCCTTTGGTGCGGCGGCGATCGTGGCCGCCTGCACACTCGTCCAGGTCGCGGTTTTCCACACGCTCGCGTTTCGCACCAGTCCGGATCCCACGCGCGTTGTGGTCCTCAACGACCTACAGGCGTTTGTGTTCCAGGTGATGCGGAATCGGGCGGAAGGCGAAGGATGGAACGGAAACGCGGCTTCACCTACCCTTGAGCGGTGACTTCGAAAATCGGGGATTCGCTGGCCTGGCTGCCGGCGGCCGAGATCGCCCGGCGCGTCAGCGCCGGCGACCTGGATCCCCAGGCGGTGGTGCGCGCTCACCTCGCCGCCATCGAGCGGTACGACTCGCGCATTCACGCGTACATCCACGTGGACACAGCCGCGCAACCGGCAGCCGGGCCGTTCGCGGGCGTGACCGTGGCGGTCAAGGACAGCCAGCCGGTGGCCGGGATGCCTTGGACCTACGCGACGCCGTCGTGGCGCGACCGCATCGCAGAAGCGGATGCCGTCCCCGTCGCTCGCGCGAGGTCGGCGGGAATGGCGGTCCTCGGCAAGACGAACCTGCCCGAGCTCGCTGCTTCGATTGGAACGACCAACACGCTGTTCCCGCCCACACACAACCCGTGGCGTCAGGGGATCACCCCCGGCGGATCGAGCGGCGGCAGCGCCGCCGCAGTTGCCGCGGGAATGGCGACAGTTGCATTGGGCGAGGACATGGGCGGGTCAGTCCGGATTCCAGCGTCGTGCTGCGGGGTGGTGGGTCTGCGTCCGACACCGGACCGCATTCCGTGCGAGATGGTCGACGCGGCTGGACTTTCGTCGCGAGGGGCGCTTGCGAGGACCGTTGACGACGTAAGAAATCTCTTCGGCGTCGCCAGCTCGACCAGACCCACGGCTGCGCGGGCCCCCAGGCGGCCATATCGGATCGGGGTGCCGGACATGACCTCCCTCGGCGTCGATGCCGGGTGTCTGGAGGCTTGCGCGCACGCAGCCTCGGCACTGGAGTCGGCCGGCCACAAGGTCGATCCGATTCCCTGGGATCCTGACCCGGTAGCTCAGGGTTATGCAGTCGTGCGCAGGGCAAGCATGGCCAGCTTTCCGGCCGGCACCGAAACCATGGGCCCTGGGATCCGTCAGCTCGCCGAGCAGGGCCGCTCGCTCACGGCGATGGACTACTTCCACGCATTCGAGTCCGCGACCGCGGCGGCCAATCGCACTGTCGCCGTACCGCTCCAGACGCGGTTCGACTTCCTGCTCACTCCCACGCTTGGGCTCCTGCCGATGTTGATCGAGAAGGTGCCGCCGTTTCTCGGCGCCGAGTGGGCCCGCTATGTGCAGTTCGTGCTGCCTGTGAGCTTTGCGCGAGTTCCGGCAATCTCGATCCCGGCGGGCCTTCATGATGGGCTGCCGGTTGGCGTCCAGCTCGTTGGGCAGTATGCGCAGGAATACGAGCTGCTCGATTTCGCCGAAGAGCTCGAAATGACCCCCGGCTTTGGCTTTCAGCGGCCACCAGGTCTGGAATGAGAATCGCATGGAGGTAGTCGGATGAAGGCTCAGCGGGTGGAACTGTTCGTTTGTCCGATGGCCACACCCGCGGACACATCCGGCTTGCAGGCGCTCGCCGATTCGGGAAAGATCAAGCCCGACACTCTCGTCGCACTGGTGGGAAAGACGGAGGGAACCGGAGCGCACGATGACTGGGGCCGCGTGTGGGCCGACGTGGTGCTGCGCGAATGGACAGGCAAATTTCTCGGCATTCCAGCAAGCGAGGTGGCCAAGCAGGTGATCTTCGTCTTGTCAGGCGGATGTCCTGGTGTGATCACGCCGCACATCGCGGCGGTCACCCGAGAGTGGGTCGAGGTCCCGGACAGAGAGGTCGATGCCGGACGAGAGAAGCGCCTGGTCGTCGGTCGCGCCGGCTCCGAACCGATGCCCCCGGAAGAAGTCGGCCGCATGGGCCAGATTCGCAAAGTGGCAGGAGCAACGCACCAAGCGATGGCGGACGCGGGCTTGACTGATCCCAAGGACGTCCACCTCGTCATGGTCAAAGTGCCCGGGCTGACGACAGCGAGCATCAAAGACGCGGAGTCGCGCGGGAAAACAGTTGTCTCGCACGACCTCACATTTGGCCCCGAGGGCGCCGGAGTGTACGCGAACGATGCCGCGGCGCTTGGTGTTGCGATGGCCCTCGGCGAGGTACCCGAGTCGTCGCTGTCCGACAGCGTCGTGCGCCGAAACTGGGATCTGTATTCGGAAGTCGCGATGACCTCGTCCGGGGGCGAGAAGCGCCACGGCGAGGTCGTGGTTTTCGGCAACTCGAGCACGTCGCGAAGCCATTTGCGGATCGGCCACGCGATCACGCGCGACTTCATCGACGCAGAGGGCGTGAGAAATGCGCTCCGTTCCGCTGGTCTCCGGTTCAAGGACGGGTTGCCCGATGAAGCCGACCTATCGCGCCTCGTCCATGTTTTCGCCAAGTCGGTGATCCCTGGCAGTGATCAGATTCGCGGTCAGCGGATCACCCTTCTCGACGATGCCGACGCGTATCAGATCGGGAAGGCGCTCGGAGGAATGCTGGTCGCGTCGGTAACGGGCCGCACGACCAACTACGTGAGCGGAGGCGAGCGAAACTCCCATCAAGGTCCGCCGGGCGGCAACATTGTCGCAGCCGTCGTTCGGGCGGACGGGTAACTATCTCCGCCATTTCATTATTGACACGGTTTGCGCCACGCGCGTCAAATCGGCGAGTTTCAAAGGCACGTCTGAATCCAAACGGGTCGAAACCGGGCCGCTTAGCGAGACAGTTCGAACAGCTTCAGGGGCGAGAGCGGCATCTCTGTGATCGCTACTCCTAACGCTTCTTCGATCGCCGAGGCGAGGACTGCACCCACCGGGATCACGCCGGCCTCGCCCGCTCCCTTGACGCCAAGCGGGTTCAGCGGCGACGGCGTTTCGATGTGGTCGATCTCGATCTCGGGTATCTCGGTCGAATACGGGATCAAGAACTCCATGAAGGACGCGTTGCGAAGCTGGCCGTCCTCTCCGTAGGCGAGCCGCTCGTAAAACGCGCCGCCGATGCCTTGCGCCACGCCGCCCTCAATCTGACCCTGCACGACAAGCGGGTTGATGACCTTGCCACAGTCGTGCACGACGACGTACTTGAGGATCTCCAGCCGGAACGTCTGTGGGTCGACGCGGACGTAAGCGGCGTGGCAGCCGGAGGCCCAAGTCGACCCCGGCGGGCTGTAGAAACCGGTCGCCTCAAGTCCGGGTTCCTCGCCGCCCTGGAGCGGTGGCCCTTCGCGTTTGGAGGAAAACTGGGTGGCCGCTTCGGTGCCGCCTCCGAAGGCGTAGCGCACAGGGTTCGCGAGCACGCTCACCGCAGCCAGCGGCATGCCTTTGTCCGGAGAGCCTTTGACGCGCACCTGGCCACCGGCGAGCTCCATGTCTGCAGGATCTGCCTCGAGATGCTCTGCCGCGATCCGTTTGGCCTTCTCGGCCACCATTCCCGCGGCGACGAACATCGCATTGCCGGCGGTGACTGCACCTCGAGAGGCGAACGTACCGACGCCCCACGGAAAGCGGCGTGTATCGCCGCTGGTGACCTGAACGTCGGTGACGTCGACGCCAAGCTGGTCCGCGACGACCTGGGCCCAGACCGTGGCGTGCGCCTGACCCTGGCTGGGGATTCCGGTCGCGGCCACCACCTTGCCCGAAACCAGGACCTGAACATGAGCTCCCTCGTACGGTCCTACTCCAGTGCCCTCGACGTAGATCGCGATGCCCATTCCTACGTGGTCGCCCGCCGGACGCGGCCCAAGCATTTCCACCGCCCGGTTGAGAAGGGCGGGGTAGTTGCCGCTGTCGTAGATTGCCTCGTTGCCGTCCTGCCATGCGATGCCAAGCGGGTAAGGAAACTCGTCGGTCTGGATGAGGTTTCGGCGGCGAACCTCGACTCTGTCGAGGCCCAACTCTTTGGCGATCGCGTCCAGCGTGCGTTCCATCACGAAGCATGCGTGCGGACGGCCGGCGCCGCGATACGGAGAGGTGGGCGTCGCGTTCGTGTACACGTCGCGGAAACGAACACGGTAGTTCGGCACGCGGTACGGCCCGGGGACCTGCGCCGCAGTGATGATCGGCAGGATGATCCCGTAGGGCGTATACGCACCTGCGTCGTGAATGAAGTCGTCGCTAAGCGCCAGGATCTTGCCCTCCTTGTCGAAACCAACTTCGACCTCGTGCACCTGGCCGCGTTCGTGGTTGACGGCGGTGAAATGCTCGCTGCGGTCTTCCGTCCACTTGACCGGCCGGCCAAGATGCATCGCCGCGAACGGCACCAGAAGCTCGTCAGGGTAGAAAAGCATGATCTTCGGCCCAAAGCCGCCACCCACATCGGGTGCGATGACGTCCACGTTAGATTCGGGCAGGCCGAACAGGACCGCGAGCCCACCGCGAATCGAAGTCGGCGATTGCGTCGAGTCGTAGACAGTCAACCGGCGCTCGGGCTCGGACCAGCGTGCCCAGACGGCGCGGCCCTCCATCGGACTCGCCGCGCCCCGTTCGTATCGGAGACGTAGGCGCTTGCGATGCGGAGCCGCGGCGAGAGCCTTTTTTGTATCGCCAGCCTCCTGTGTCATCTCGGCGGCGACGTTGCCAGGGACGTCGGTGTGCACGAGGTGTCGGGCGGCCGCGGCGTACTCCGGAGTGATCACGACCGGGAGCTGCTCGTAGTCCACCTCGACGAGCTCAGCGGCGTCCTCCGCGATGGAGCGGCTTTCGGCAACCACGAAGGCGACCGGCTCGCCGGTGTACCGCACGACCGTCGAAGCGAGACACTTCTGGGTCCGGCCATGGGTGAGGTTGGGGTGCGGGATCAGGAGCGGCAGGTCGATGCCGCCGAAAGGTAGGTCGGCGGCGGTGTAGACCGCTGCCACGCCGGGCATGGCTCGCGCCGCGCTGACGTCGATCGACTTGATGCGCGCGTGGGCGTAAGGGGAGCGCACGAGACACGACTCCAGCGCTCCCTCGTCGATGTCGTCGGTGAAGCGTCCATGGCCCCGAAGCAGCCGGTCGTCTTCGACTCGCGGCACTCTCGCTCCGAACCAGCGAGTTGTCACTTCTTGTGCGAGAGCTCCGCGGCGCGATGCACTGCCCGGCGGATCGACGCGTAGCCCGTGCAGCGGCACAGATTGCCGGAGATCCCTTCATCGATCTGCTCAGGTGATGGGTTCGGATTCTCCTCGAGGAATCCGACTACCGACATGACAAAGCCCGGCGTGCAAAAGCCGCACTGCAGGCCATGGCATTCGTGAAAGGCCTGCTGGACCGGGTGGAGCGGCGCGCCAGGCGCTGCGAGTCCTTCGATTGTCGTCACCTCGTGGCCCTCGGCCTGGACGGCCAGCATCAGGCATGAGCGCACCGGCGCCCCATCCAGCAAGACGGTGCAGCAGCCGCACACGCCGTGCTCGCAGCCGACATGGGTCCCGGTCAGGCCGAGGTCATGCCGGAGGTGATCAGACAGCAGGCGACGGGGATCAACCGGCGCGGGACGATTGACGCCGTTGACCTTCACGCGGCCAGGACCCGTTTGGCCAGGACCTTCACCAGGTGAAGCCGGAACTCGGGCGTGGCCTCGAGGTCGCCACTGGGCTTGAGACCTCTGGTCGGATCGCGCGCATCCACGAGCACCGGAGTGGGTGCGACGCCAAAGAGCGCCAGACGGTCGGCGACGCGCACGACACCGGCGAGGGCAAAGTCGCCGTGCCGGCGGGACTCTTCGGCGATCGCGAACACGCCAGAGGGCGCTGGAAACCAGGCCTCGACCAGGAGCTCGTCAGGAGCAAGCGCCGTCTCGAAAACGCCTTTGAAGAGCTCCGCGGCGGGAATCACCCGTTGACCGCGAGTCGATAGCGCGATGACGTGACCGCCGAGTGCCAGCAGAGCGGCAGGCAGCTCCGAGGCGGGGTCGGCGTGAGCGAGGCTGCCGCACACGGTGCCGCGGTTGCGGATCACACGATGGGCGACCAGACCGATTGCTTTCGTGAGCAGCGGACAGATTCGCGCCACGAGGTCCGAGTCCTCGACCGCGGCCTGGCGGGCGAGCGCGCCCATCGCCACACCGCCATCTCGCTCGTAGATTC
This sequence comes from Candidatus Eiseniibacteriota bacterium, assembly GCA_035300725.1. Classification (GTDB taxonomy): domain Bacteria; phylum Chloroflexota; class Dormibacteria; order Dormibacterales; family Dormibacteraceae; genus Palsa-870. Next base: position 32,303 of record DATGVE010000125.1, read on the forward strand.
GGGCGAGCTCCGGCAGGCGGTTGATGTCGACAATGTGGGCGGGGCGGGCGAGCCGGAAGTTCAGCAGCGGCACCAGGGATTGGCCTCCCGCCAGCACCTTTGCGTCTTCCAAAGAGCTAAGCAGGTCGCAAGCGTCGTCGATCGAGGTTGGACCGTGATACTTGAACGGCGGCGGCTTCACTCGACGATTGCAACCGCGCGGCAAGGCGATGCTTCGCCGCCCTGAAAGCGCCACGGGAAGCAGCCGAACATGATCTTCTGGTCGAGCACGTCGTCGATTTGCCCACCGAGATTCTCGATGTGGATCACGTCATGCGGAAATAGCAGCGTGTGCATGATCTGATAGTCGGTCTTGGGGAAGACTTCGTCCAGGCTCCGACCCAGCTTTTTCTCGGCCTCCTCCGCCTCGTCGGCCCTGATGCGGCGGATGACAGTGTTCATGGGGTGGTCGGCGCTGCCGGCGTCGACGGCGATCCAACGCACACCACGCTTCAGCACCCACTCGGCGAAGGCCCGGGTAGGCCCCGGGTGCCGGATGAAGTACTTGGTCTCGTCGACTTGCGAGAGGTCGACCCAGTTCTCAGGGTAGTAGCGGTGATAGCCGGTATGGATGAGGAGGATATCGCCGCGCTCGATGCGATGGCCGGTGTCCTTCTCCCAGCGCTCGAAGTGCTCGGGCCCGTACAGGTCATAGTCGCCGAGGCCCATGCGCTCCAGATCGACGACGCAAGCGGGCCCGGTGAGAAATTCGAGCGGGAGATCGCCGATGAACTTACCGCCAGACAGGAAATGGGCGGGCGCGTCCAGGTGAGTACTGACGTGAAGCGTCATGGTGATCTCCTGGCCGCCGGCCTTGTCGAACGCCAGCCGCTTGATCCAGCGGATCGCAGGTCCCGCGTACCCCGCAAATGCCGGTGTGTGCAGCGAGAAGTCCTGGGTCAGGTCGAGGAATCTCAGGCTAGAGCCAGCCTTCTTTCGTCGCCTTGCGGGCCAGCTCGGTTCGATTGACGACTCCAGCCTTCTGGAGCAGGCGGTGCACGTGGAACTTGATCGTGTGCTGGCTCAGGTGCACCTTGGCGGCGATCGCCGCGTTGGACAACCCTTCCGCTACCAAACTCAGGATCTCGCCCTCCAGCCGGTTGAGCTCCGGTGGGCTGATTCGCGTCTTGGAGGCCAATCGCGAGGTCCCGTTCTCAGATCGGTCGAGCGTGCCAGCGCGGTCGATGGCCACCGCAGCTTCGCTGGCCAGCACTTCCAGAAAGTCGAGCCACTCCTGGTCCGGCTCGAGATCCACTCGGCTGAAAACTTCAATCACTCCTGTAATCCTGCCGTGTGAAGTCAGCGGCATGGCACGGCGGGACCGGAAGCCTTCTCGGGCGAAGAGAGTGCGGCGCCTGCCTTCATCCGGAATGAACTCCGACGCGCCGGCGTGCCCAACCAGGAGCTGGCCGGGCAGCACTTCGTGAATCGGGAAGCGGTACTCCGCGACGGAAGTCGCCTGGAAGCCGGCGGCGGCGACGATTCGGAGCATGCCGTCGGCCTCCTCCAGCACCAGCACGTCGGCGGCGTTCACCTCGAGCCCGGCGATTGCCTGGTCGAGAATCACCTGCAAGTGGAGTCGGAGATCCCTGCCGCTCGCCATCGCCAGCGCGATGCTGCGGACTGCGCTCAGGCGATTCAGCCGGCTTCTTGCCGCGACCCGCATCCGCCCGTTTTCCACGCCGACCGCGACTCGATCGGCGATGACTTGCAACCAATCGACATCGTGTTCTGTCAAGGGCTCTGGGCCACGGTCAAAAAGCCCTAGAGCTCCAATCGTGGAATCGCGCGTGCGCATGGCAACCACCACAAAACCCATACGATCGATCGGAGCAGTAGTGGGGAGCTTGTTTCTATCGAAGTAGTCCGCAGCCGCGGGGATCTGCATCGCGGCGAACTCTTCATAGGACACCTGAGGGACCAGGATCGGTTCGCCGGTCTCGATCACGCTTTGGCTGAAGCTCAACGTTGGGGCGGCTCCAGGTGGATACATCGCTTCCGCATACTCCGCGAGCTGCGGCTCATCCACATCTACGGCGATTACCGTCAACGTGCGGGGATCCTTGCCCATGACCATGGCGACCCACGTACCCGCCCGCAGCTTGCTGAGCTGGGCCAGGGCGGCGCGCAACGTGCCCTCTGCGTCCAGGCGGGCGCCGGCAAGTTCGTCCGTAACGGCGGCGAGGGCCTCGGCGGCACTCGCGGTGCGACTCCTCAGCGTCGTTCCGATATCAATCGCCCTCCCCAGGAGTCATTCCAATGCCCGACCACAACCCTGACGTCGCTGGTCTGAAATTATGGAGAAAGCCACACCGCAAAGGCGTTTAACCGGGCGGTTAACAGTTTCATCCGGTCGGGGAGCGAATTCATCCCTTCAGACACCCCTAGGAGGTTGGCCGGCGGCGCCTTCTTGTATTGGTGGTGCCGCGATCGAATGAACCCTCCGAAGGAGGCGCTCGGTGGGAGACGCTCCAGGTGCTCGTCGTGCAGGACCACATCATGCTCGGCTCGGCGATCGCGAGGGTCCTCGACGTCGAAGCAGACCTGACGGTGATTGGTATCGCGCGGACCGGAGCTGAAGCCGCGCTGATCGCGTCGCGCGCGAATCCCGGCGTGGTTCTGATTGATTTCCACCTCCCGGACATGACCGGGCCGGCCGCGGCGGCGATAATCCGTGGCGGGGTTCCCGACGCGGCGTTCGTCTTTCACAGCGCCGAGGACTCCGAAACTGCGCTGCTGGACGCCATCGACGCGGGGGCGAGCGCCTACCTGACAAAATCGCTGTCCACCGCGGAGCAGATCGTCAAGGCTGTCCGACAGGCCGGACGAGGCGAGGTGCTCATCCCGGCGTCGCTCTTCGCCAAAGCAATAGCGCGCCAGCGCTCAGCCCGCGACCGGCAGCAGGAGCGCGACCGGCTGGCGGCGGATTTCACGGCCCGCGAGCTGGAGGTCCTGGCGCTGCTGGCGGAGGGACTTGACACGGCCGACATGTCGGAGCGACTCAGCATCGCGCCGCACACCATCGAGTGGCACGTTAGGCACCTGATCGAGAAGCTGAAAGTCCATTCCAAGCTCCAGGCCGTGATCGCCGCCGCGCGCCTTGGCCTGATTGATCTGGCCGAGGAGTAAGACGAGGCCACTCCGGATCAGGCCGGAGTCAGATCAGCGATGCGGCACGAGATGTCGGCGTCCTCGTCGAGGTGACAGCTCGCGCAGATCCGGTGGTACCCGTCGGCGACGATGAGAGGGACTTCAGGTCGGAGCGTGCCGCGAACCAGCAGCACGGGGGAAAGCAGGTGAGCTTCGCGTTTTCGAAGATCAGCGTCGAATACAAAGTTCAGAGGTGGGCGGAACTGAAACGTTCAGCTGGGACCTGACCGCGAATAAGAAGGTCTAGCCGCAACCGTCTTCGAGCGCCAGGGTCTTTCTACAGGTATACGATCGCGTCATGACGCAGACGCTCGAATACCTGTTGGTGGAGGACGCCCTTCCTGCAGCCGTGATCACGCTCAACCGGCCGCAGCAGCTGAACCCTCTCTCGACCGGGCTGATGAAGGAGCTCACCGCCGAGCTCGAGCGCCAGGCGGCGCGGCCCGAGGTGCGAGCGATAGTGCTCAAAGGCGCCGGCCGCGCATTCTCGGCGGGGCACGACCTCAAGGAGATGCTCGATAAGAACCTGGACGAGGAGCGCGACATCTTCGCGGTCTGCAACAAGCTGATGGGCACGGTGCAGTCGGTCCACGTGCCGGTGATCGCCGCGCCGCACGGGATCGCCACCGCGGCCGGGTGCCAGCTCGTCGCCACCTGCGACCTGGCGATTGCAAGCGACGACTGCCGCTTTGCGACCTCAGGGGTTCGTTATGGCCTGTTCTGTTCGACCCCCGGTGTGGCAGTAGCACGAAATGTCGGTCGCAAGAATGCGATGGAGATGCTCCTGACGGGGCGATTTGTCGAAGCCGCAACAGCGGAGAAATGGGGTCTGATCAACCGGGCCGTCCCCTTCGCGCAGCTCGACGCCGAGGTCATGTCGCTCGTCAACGAGCTCGCCCAGCTCAGCCGCTACGCGCTGAGGATCGGCAAGGAAGGCTTTTACCGACAGGTGGAGGAAAAGCAGGCGGAGGCGTACCGCTTGATGGCCGAGGCGATCTCCTGCAACGCGGTCGCTCCCGATGGCCAGGAGGGGATCGCCGCCTTTGCCGAAAAGCGGACTCCGGTCTGGAAGGAAGGTTCTTAAGCCTCGACCTTCGGCGCCGCCAGGGTCGCGTCCAGCACTCTCAACATCACCCGTCGGGGCCACTCTGGACAGGCCATCGCGGATGGCGCACTGCCAATTCGCGCAAGACGATACCGGCGCACCCGATTCCCGCCTCGGCAACGAGCGCCTTCACGTCCTCATATACATGTCGACCCCCGGGCCCCCAACAAAATCTCAGGCGATTCTCAGCTTTCTTGCACCCTTCTCTCAGGCTGCGACCCCACGGTTTGAGTCATGCAGAGGGGCGCCATTCAGCTCCTGACCGCAGCCGGACAGCTTCTGGGTGAGGTCGTGTCCAGCCTGATCGCGGGCGGCGCCGGCATCCTCGCGTACCGGTCCGTGACCTCTGCCCTAAGGCAGGGTGGAGCAGTGGCCGTGCGCCCTTTTCGAGGGAGGCGGGAGTGAGGGAACGCGTACTCGGAAACCTGATGCGCCGCAAAGTCCTGATTGCGCTGGTGCTGGTCGCCGCCGCCCTCGGAAGCACCATCGTTTACACCCAGGCCGCGAAGACCACGACAACTTACAGGACGGCTCTTGTCACGTACGGGACCATCACCCAGACCATGGGCATGGCAGGAAACCTGGCGCCCGTGAGCGAGGCGGACCTCAACTTTTCCTCGGCCGGAACGGTCCAGACCGTGTACGTGCAGGTGGGTCAGTCAGTAGGCATTGGAGCACCGCTCGCGACACTGGACTCGGCGCTGCTTTCCGCTCAGCTCCAGCAGGCGCAGGCCACTCTGGCGAGCGCCCAAGCCAAACGGTCCCAGGACCTGGCGGGCCCCACGTCGCAGAACTTGACCTCGGCTCAGAACACAGTGAACTCGGCGCTGGTCTCCGTGAACAACGCGACCACCAGCCTCGCCGACACGCAGGCGATCAACGCCCAGTCGGTGAGCACGGCGCAGACCGCCGTGAACGACGCACAGAAGCTCGTCGACGCCGACCAGCTGCTGGTCAACCAGGACAACCTGGCTGTGACCGCCGACTGTGGCAGTCCATCGACGGCGTGCACCGCGGACAAGGCAAAGCTGGCCGTCGACCAGCAGGCGCTCGCTCGCGACCAAGCCATCCTCGCCGCGGCGAAGAACTCTCTCGCCATGACGACCGCCAAGGCCCAGCAGAGCAACGACCAGGCTGCGGCTTCCCTGGCCTCGATGGAACAGCAATATTCCGCGGCGAAGAGCTCTTTAGCCGCGCTCGCGACCGGCGCCACATGGCAGACGATCCAGATGGACGATGCACAGATTCAGATCGACCAGATCAGCGTGAACTCGGTGCAGCGCCAGCTCGACAACAGCACGCTGACCGCGCCGATCGCCGGCATCGTGGCCCAGGTCAACGTGAAGGCCGGTCAGGCCGTGTCCGCCAGCTCGGCTACGAACGCGATAGTGATCTTTACCCCCGGCGCGTACGCGGTGACCGGCACTGTCAGCGATTCCCAGGTGAACCTGGTCGCAGTCGGGCAGGCGGCGCAGGTCACGCCGGCGGGCTCGACGCAGGCAATGATGGGCAAGATCACCTCCATCGCTCCGGCGGCCACCATCTCGTCGGGTGTCGCGACGTTCGCCGTCACGGCTCAGCTGACGGACACCAGCAACTCGATCCGCCCAGGCATCTCGGCGACCGTGAACATCGTGCTCAACCAGGTCGTGCACGTGCTCACCGTCCCGACGAGCGCGGTCCGCACCACCGCCGCTGGCAGCACCGTGCAGGTGCTTGTCAACGGCGTGCCTAAGCCGGTGGTAGTACAAACTGGCGCCTCGGATCCGACCAAGATTCAGATACTGTCGGGACTCCAGCTCAACCAGGTGGTCGTCATCGCCGTGGTCACGAGCTCAGTGCCGAGCGGCAACGGAAGCAGCGTGCTAGGCGGCGGCGGTCGTGGGGGTGGCGGCTTCCGTGGACCAGGGGGCTAGCGGGGTGGAGCTCATCCACCTCGAGTCGGTCAACAAGGTCTACGGCTCGGGCGATGCCGCAGTGCTGGCGCTCCAGGATTTCTCCCTGACAGTCTCGGTCGGTGAATCCCTGGCTGTGATGGGACCATCCGGATCGGGCAAGTCGACGCTGATGAACATCCTCGGCTGCCTGGACACCCCTTCGTCTGGCCGCTACTGGTTTGCCGGCGAGGACGTCAGCCGGCTGAACGAGACGGAGCTTGCGCACGTTCGCAATCGCAGGATCGGCTTCGTCTTTCAGCAGTTTCAGCTGCTGCCGAAACTCTCGGCCTGGCGGAATGTCGAGCTGCCCCTCCTCTACAGAAACGTGAGCGACCGGCGACGGCTGGCTCTGCACGCGCTTGACCAGGTTGGCCTGGGCAACCGGATCGACCATCGCCCCAACCAGCTGTCCGGTGGGCAGCAACAGAGAGTCGCGATCGCGCGCGCGCTGGTCACCGACCCGGATCTCATCCTCGCCGACGAGCCGACGGGCAACCTCGACACTGCGTCGAGCCGCGACGTGCTCGCCGTGCTCCGCGACCTAAACGAGCAGGGCCGCACGATCGTGGTCATCACGCACGACCCCGAGGTGGCCCCGGTGGCAAAGCGCACCGTTCACATGCGAGACGGCCGGCTCGTCGAAGAAATCGCCGCATGAGCCTGTTCCACACGATCGAGACCGGCATGCGCAGCCTTCTGGGCCACCGGCTCCGTTCGGTGCTCACGACCCTCGGCATCCTGTTTGGAGTGGCGGCCGTGATCGCCACAGTTGGAATCGGTCAGGCGTCGTCGGACAGCGTCGCCGCGCGGATCACGTCGCTTGGCACCAACCTGTTGACTGTCTCGCCCGGAAGCACCTTCGCCGGTGGAGTCTTCGGCGGGTCGGGCAGCGGGAACTCGCTGACCATGGCCGACGTCACCGGTTTGCAGGACCGGCAGAACGCACCCGACATCGAGGCTGTCGCACCTGTCTCACAGGGGCGGGTGTCGCTCGTCAGCGCATCAGGCAACTGGAGCACCACAGTCTCCGGAAGCACTCCCGGCTGGCTCGTCACCAACACGCGAACGCTGGACAGCGGGAGCTTCATCAATGCACACGACGTGGCCACCCGGGCGCAGGTCATCGTGCTCGGCTCGACCACAGCTGCGAACCTCGGCGCCGGCATCGGTGACCTGGTGAAGGTGAAGCAGATTCCGTTCGAGGTGATCGGGGTGCTGGCGCCGGCAGGCAGCCAGGGCTTCGGCAACCAGGACGACCTCGCAGTGGTGCCGATCAGCACCGCGCAGGACGAGCTGTTCGGCGGCGCGGGCACGGTCCAGCGCATCCTGCTCAGCGCGACCAGCCCAACCACGATCGGATCTGCGTACCTGGAGGCAAGCCAGATTCTCCTGCAGACGCACCACATCACTGACCCGTCTCAAACCGATTTCACGATCACGACTCAGACACAGGTGCTGAGCACGGCGCAGGCGGTGACGCAGACACTGACGATTCTGCTCGCGAGCGTCGCAGCCATCTCCCTGCTGGTTGGGGGGATTGGAGTGATGAACATCATGCTGGTGTCGGTCACCGAGCGGACGAGCGAGATCGGCTTGCGCAAAGCGCTCGGCGCGACGCCCGGTGACCTGTTCCGGCAGTTCGTGATCGAGGCCGGAACGCTGACGGCCGTCGGTGGATTGCTGGGGGTCGCCATGGGGCTGGCCGTCGGCTACGTGGTGCCCCGCGCTGCGAACATCGCCGTGACCATCACTCCGCTTCCGGTCCTGATCGCTGTAAGCGTGGCTGTGGCTGTGGGCTTGGTTTTCGGTGTCTATCCGGCGCTGCGAGCCGCCCGGCTCGCCCCGATCGACGCTCTGAGGGCTCAATGAACCGCTTCATCGTGTTGGCAGCTGTCGCCGCGGGACTGGCGGTTGCCGCATGCGGGAGCGGAGCCGGCGCATCCAAGTCATCGACGTCGCCGAGCCCGGGTCGCGGCGGAGGGCAGGCGCGCAACGGCGCGGCCGGCCAGCTGGTGCAGATCAATGGGCAGACATTGATCCTGACGGGAGCCACCGGCGACATCACGGTCACATTCACCAACAGCACGACATTCAGCCGGACTTCCACAGCCGTGCTGGCCGACATCGTGCCCGGCGCGTGCATCGTCGCCAGCGGGCAGAAGGATGCCGCCGGCATGCTCACCGCGATGACCGTTCGCCTGTCGCCCAAGGCCGCATCGGGTTGTGGAGCCGGCCAGTTCGGCCCTAACCCCGCACCGGGAGGTTCGCCCAGGCCGGCTGCGCCCGGAGCGTCGCCCAGGCCGACTCCGTCCGATCAACCTGGTCAACCGGCAATGGCTTTTGTCGCCGGCGAGGTGCAATCCGCCACCGGCATCTCGATCACCGTCCTCACCGTCAGCGGAGGGGCCCAGACGATCACGGTGCCGACCACCGCGATAGTGACCAAGACCTCGAGTGCGTCCTCCGCGGACCTGCGCACCGGCGAGTGCCTGCGCGCCAACGGGCAGCCGGACGCGGCTGGTGCGGTCCAGGCGATGTCGATCACGATCTCGCCGGCCGGGCCTTCGGGCACCTGTGCGACCGGGACCGGAGGCCGGGGCAGGCCTGGCGCACCCCCCGGAGCGGGCGTCCCCAACAACTGAGCCGAGCGGCGATAGTATCTATCCGTTCGTATCGGTTCGCACGAGGGGAGGGCGGCATGTCTGACGAGCTCGAGCGGTATCTCAACTGGACGCAAATCGACCGGCGAGATTTCCTCAGGCTTGGGCTCACCACCGCCGGCATGGCCGTCGTGGCCGCCTGCGGCGGCAGCGGCCCTACCGGGCCAGGTGCCCCGACGGGCCCAGAGTTCAAGCTCGGCGTGGTCCTTCCGTATTCGGGCGTGTACGCCGAGCTCGGCAACAGCATCACCAACGGCATGCGTATGTACTTCGACTCGGTCGGAAACCAGGCGGGAAACCGGAAGATCACCATGGTCACCGCCGATGAACAGGTTGCCCTCGCCGACGCGGTCGCAGCGACGAAGAAGGTGGTCGAGCAGGACGGGGTCGACATGGTCGCGGGCTACGTTTCCAGCCCCAACGCCGCGGGCAACCGCGACTACCTTCACGGTCTGAAGATGCCGACTCTGATCGCA
>DATGVE010000126.1:0-2865 GCA_035300725.1 Candidatus Eiseniibacteriota bacterium
CCCGAGCTGAAGGACCTGCGCCTCTCGGTCAAGTGCAAGCCGATCGCTGGCAAGGGCGATCAAGGCTGCGGGATCATCTGGCGCTTGAAGGACAAGGATAACTACTACATCACGCGCGCGAACGCCCTGGAGGACAACGTGCACCTGTACCACGTCGTCAAGGGGCGCCGGGACAGGTTCGCGGGATGGAACGGCAAGGTAGCGTCGGGCGTGTGGCACGAACTGGCGATACGGATGATCGGCAACCACATCGAGGTGTTCTTCGGCGGCAAACAGGTGATCGACCAAAACGACGACACCTTCAAGGACGCGGGGAAGTTCGGGGTCTGGACGAAGGCGGACTCGATCATCCAGTTCGACGATCTCACGGCGACGCCGGAGTAACCATGCACGCCGTCAAGCCATTGCCGTTCGACGCCTCGAAACTGCGTGGGCTGTCCGAGCGGCTGATCGTCTCGCACCACGAGAACAACTACGGCGGCGCAGTCAAGAACCTCAACCGCACCGAGGAGGAGCTGGCGCGCGTCACCAAGGACACGCCACCGCTCCTGGTCGCGGCGCTGAAAGAGCGCGAGCTGACGTTCGCGAACTCGGCCACGCTGCACGAGCTGTACTTCGGCAATCTCGGGGGCGATGGCCGTCCAGGTGGGCCGGTCGCAGACGCCGTGGCGCGCGCGTCCGGCTCCTTCCCGCGCTGGGAAGAACTGTTTCGCCTCACCGGCATGGGTCTCGCCGGCGGTAGCGGCTGGGCGGTCGTGGCGTGGGACTTCCAGCGCGGTGAGGTGCGCACGTACTGGTCCGGCAATCACACGCAGGCGTGCGCCTTCGGGCAGCCGCTACTGCTGCTCGACATGTACGAGCACTCGTACGCGCTCGACTACGGCGCGGCGGCAGCCAAGTACGTCGACGCCTTTTTCCAGAACATCAACTGGGATGAAGTCAACCGGCGTTTCGAAAGCGCCCGGAGGAAAGCCGCATGATCGCCCTGATCGCCGTAATGCTGGCCGCGCAACCCGCGGCCAAGTTGGATACCGCCAAGATCGAGCAGCTCACCGGGCTCAAGGGCCAATGGAACGAGAAGGAAGGCGTCTTCAAGGTGCAGGTGCCGCGGAGCGATCTGGCGGTCACTGCGGCGGGCGCCAAGCTCACGCCGCCCCTCGGCCTGACCGCCTGGGCCGCGTTCACCAAGGCCGGCACGCACACCGTGGTGATGGGGGACATGGTGCTCACCGAGGACCAAGTGAACCCCGCGATGGACGCGGCGCTGCAGAACGGGCTCGAGGTCACCGCCCTGCACAACCATTTCTTCTGGGAGACCCCGCGCGTGATGTTCATGCACATCGGCGGGATGGGTGACGAGGCGAAGCTCGCTGCGGCGGTGGGCAAGGTGTTCGAGACGCTGAAGGAGAAGTTCGACGTGCCCTCGGCGGACATCGATCCGGCGAACAGCAGCCTCGATCCGAAGAAGATCGAAGCAATGCTGGGACGCAGCGGCGAGCTGAACAAGGGCGTCTACAAGGTCACCATCGGCCGCGAAGTGAAGATGGCGGGCCAAGCGATGGGCAACGCCATGGGCGTGAACACCTGGGCCGCTTTCGCGGGGAGCGACGACCGCGCCATCGTCGACGGCGACTTCGCCATGCTGGAGAGCGAGTTGCAAGACGTGCTCAAGGCGCTGCGCGGCGGCGGGATCAACATCGTCGCCATCCACCAGCACATGACCGGCGAGAACCCGCGGATGCTGTTCCTGCACTACTGGGGCGTGGGCCGCACCGAGGATCTGGCGCGCACCCTGGCCGCCGCGCTGAAGAAGACGAAGGTCGCCTGATCTTTTGGCAACGGAGGTCGCAATGAAGGCGTTTCTATTCGCTGCAGCAGCGCTGGTGTGCACGACACCGGTACATGCCGAAGGAGACAAGAGTGCGCTAGCCGCGCAGATGAAGGGCGCGAGGGTTCCGCTTTCGCGAGGCCTTGCCGCGAGCGCGAGCAAGGGCACGCCCATCTCCGGCAAATTCGAGGTCGAGGACGGGAAGCTGCAGCTCTCGGTGTACACCGCCGAGGGCACGAACTACTCGGAAGTGATCGTCGATCACAAGACCGGCAAGGTCAAGGAGTCGAAAGCGATTACGAGCGACGACGATCTGACCGCGGCCAAGGCGCAGGCCGTGGCGATGGCGTCCGCGAAGACGTCGCTGAAGGCGGCCGTGGACAAGGCCGTCAAGGGCAACAAGGGTTACCGCGCGGTAAGCGTGACGCCATCGGTGGAGGATGGGAATGCTACCGCAGAGGTCATGCTTCTCAGAGGCAACGAGACCAAGATCGTGACGGAAAAGCTGAACTGAGCGATACGGAGCCGACTCAGTGCGGCGGTCCGTTTCGGCCGTCGTGGCCGTTTCGCTCTGCGCCGTGCGAGGAGCCTTCTCCGAAGCCGAAGGCCACTGGGTCGAATCCACCTTGTTTACTGGCTGAGCTGATGGGACCCCTTCGCGACCTCCTCGCCTGATCGATTGGCGACACGCGATGTCTAGGAGTCGAGCACTCCTACGCCGATTCACAAAGAGGCGGACTCGCGTCCCGACCGCCGCCGGTTTGGCACGATTCGTGGAGGGTGCGAGCGAGGAGCACGCACCATGAGGACGCTGCAGCATGAGGATTTGTTCCTCTCTTCGCAGTTGCCTCGGTTCCGCCGAGCTTGTCTGGCGCCGTGGTCGGAGGACAATCCTTATGCGCACCCTTGCCGTGCTCGCGCTGTTCGCGACGACGGTCCACGCCCAGGAGCGAGTCGGACCGTTGACGCTCGATCAGGCGGTCGGATTCGCCATAGCCCATCATCCGGCTCTTCAGGCGGAGGCGTCCGCGGAAGAA
>DATGVE010000127.1:0-70102 GCA_035300725.1 Candidatus Eiseniibacteriota bacterium
CGAGGCTCACCCCAACCCTGCGCAGCCAGTAGGTCGGTCCGCGGGTGTACCAGGAGGTGCCCCACCCGGGTATCGCCCTGATCTGTGGACCGTGCTCGTCAGCCATGGTTCCCACGCCCCAGTATTTCACGCCTCCCTCAAGCGATCGATCTAGTGGAGAATCGGGCTCATGTGCTACTCAGACGACGCCCGCCCGCCCCTCCCTCCCATAAGCGGCGCCGCCGCCGACCAGGGTGACCTGGTCCTCACCTCCGCAGACGGCACGAAGTTCGGCGCCTACTTCGCACGCGCCGAAAAGCCGACCGGTGCCGGCATGGTCGTCATGCCCGACGTCCGCGGCCTGCACCATTTCTACAAGGAGCTCGCGCAGCGCTTCGCCGAGGCCGGGATCGACTCGGTAGCCATCGACTATTTCGGCCGCACGGCAGGCATCGGCGATCGCGGCGAGGCGTTCGAATTCATGCCTCATGTCGAGAAGACGACGCAGGAAAACATTGCGGCCGACGTGGAGGCTGCGATCGCACATCTCAGAACGAAAGACGGCGGTGCCGTCAAGTCGGTGTTCACCGTCGGCTTTTGCTTCGGCGGGTCGAGCTCGTGGAACCTTTCCGCACTCGTGCCTGACGTCAACGGTGTCATCGGCTTCTATGGCCGTCCGGTGCGGGTTGAGCCTTACGTCCCGAGGATGAAAAAACCGCTCCTTCTGCTGATCGCCGGCGCCGACGCGGCGACCTCACGTGAAGCGTCCGTCGAGTTCGACCACAAACTCACCCACGCGAAGGTGCCGCACGAGATGCACATCTACGAAGGGGCGCCCCACAGCTTCTTCGACCGCACGTTCGAGCAGTGGAAGGAGGCCTGCGACGACTCCTGGCGCCGCATCCTGGCTTTCGTCAAGAAGCACAGCTGACAAGTGTGCAGAAAAGGGTCGATCCGCCGACCGGGATACCCTCATTCATGCACGTATAGGAAATAGACCCAGAGTCCTACCCGCGAGGGTCGCCGTATAGTCCGCCCCATGGCGAAGCTGGCCACAGAGTCCAAAGAGTCCAAAGCCGTCAAGCCGCCCAAGCCCGCCCCCCAGCTCCCCGCCGCCCTCATCTCCGAGCTCGAGCGCCGGCGCTCCGGGATGGCCCGCCACATGGCCCGGGCCGTGGTCAGCCTCGTCAGGTGGGACGGCTCGACAGGAGTACCCCCGCAAAGAGAGGCCATCGCAAGAGCCTGCGAGGCCGGGCTCGACCTCTTCCTCGCCGCCGCCCGCGACGCCCGCCCCGCGACCAACGAAGAGCTGAGACGAGTCGCCCAGCTCGGCATCCTCCAGGCGAGAAGCAGCCAGTCGGTCGAGCCAATCCTCGCCGCCTACCGCATCGCGGCACGCGTCGCCTGGGACGCGATCCTCGGCGCCTGGCGCGGCCATCCTGACGCAACGCCCGAGGCGATCATGCTCACGGCGAACTACGTGTTCACCGCGCTCGACCAGGTCGCCGCCGAGGTGACGAAAACGTACCTGCACGCCAGAGAGCAGCACATGCAGCGCGGGACCCGCGCCCAGGCGCGCCTCTTCCACGCCCTGATCAGCGACAACTTCGACTCCGAGCTCGAGCTGCAGAAGCAGGCGCTCGCGCTCAACATTCCGATCGCTCCCACCGGTTACGTGGTCGCGGTTTGCAAGCTGATCGTCGGGACCGGCAGCCGTGACGGTGAACGCGGCGGGAACGCGCTGGCCGAGGTCGCGACCTCGCTGGACGTGCCGCGCGGCGCGATCCACCACGCAACCGACCCCAGCACGCTGGTCGTGCTCTGGCCCGCGGAGTCGGTCGCGAACGTCGACACCGTCGGCCAGTTCGTCGCAAAGCTCCAGGAGGAGGCGGTGAAGCGCTCCGGCACAGCACGGGCACGAGTGAGGGCGGGCATCGGCGGCTACCACCCCGGGCTGCGTGGCATCTCGCGTTCGTACCTCGAGGCCCAGCAGGCGCTGGAGGCCGGCCGCAAGCTGCGCCCGGAGGGGATCGCGCACCGGCACGACGAGCTCATCCCCCACCTCGTGCTTGCCCAGAACCCGCGCCTCGCCGAGCGCTTCGTCGCCAACAGCCTGGGCAGGCTCACGGAACCCAAGCTGCGCAACCGCGAGCAGCTCCTCGAAACGCTCGAAGCCTATCTCGTCCTCGGCTCGGTCAAGGACGCCGCCGCGGCGCTAAAGCTGCACCGCCACACCGTCCTGTACCGCCTCGGCAAGCTGCGCGAGATCCTGGGGGGAGACCTCGAGATCCCGGCGACCCGCTTGCGGCTGCAGTTCGCCCTGGAGCTCCGCAAGCTGCTCTGAGAGCGAACTTGGACACGGTGTCCAAGACAAGTGGGCTTTTTTCCCACACCATGCCGATGGACATTGGCCCTGAGGTCCGTATGCTGTGCGCATGACCTCTAACTCCAACGGCCGCCGCGTGGCTGTCACCGGCATGGGCTTCATCACTCCGATCGGCAACGACGTCGAAACCGTGTGGTCGAACATGATCGAGGGCGTCTCGGGCGTGAACACCATCACCCACTTCGACACCACCGGCTTCGACACCAAGATCGCGGCCGAGGTCAAGGGCTTCGTCCCTGAGGAATACATGGACCGCAAGACCGCCCGCCACATCGGGCGCTACTGCCAGTTCGCGCTCGCCGCCTCGAAGCAGGCGATCGCGCAGTCGGGACTGATCCCTGGCGAGATGGATCCCGACGACGTGGGCGTGATCGTCAGCTCCGGCATCGGCGGCATGGAGGAGATCGAGAAGAGCCACACGCAGCTGATGGAGCGCGGGCCCAAGCGGATCAGCCCGTTCACCGTCCCGATGATGATCGCCGACATGGCGGCGGGCATCGTCGCCATCCATCTGCAGGCTGGTGGACCGAACTACGCGATCGTCAGCGCCTGCGCGTCCGGTTCGCACGGCATCGGCGAAGCGTCAGAGATCATCAAGCGCGGCGACGCCGTCGCGATGCTCGCCGGCGGATCGGAAGCCACGATCACGCCGCTCACGATGGGCGCCTTCTGCCAGATCAAGGCGACCAGCGAGCGCAACGACGAGCCCGAGAGGGCCTGCCGTCCGTTCGATCTCGGCCGCGACGGCTTTGTCATGGGCGAAGGGTCCGTGATGTTCGTGCTCGAGGACATGGAGCACGCGAAGAAGCGCGGCGCGAAGGTCCTGGCCGAGATCGCCGGTTACGGCGCCACGGCCGACATGTACCACTTCACAGCGCCGCAGCCCGAGGGCAAGGGCGCGATGCGCGCCATGCGCCGCGCGCTTGTGAAGAGCGGCGTCGAGCTGACCGACGTCGGCTACATCAACGCGCACGGGACGTCGACCAAGCTCGGCGACGTCGCGGAGACGAAGGCGATCAAGGCGGTGTTCAGCGACCACGCGTACAAGCTCGCGGTCAGCTCGACCAAGTCGGTGCACGGCCACCTGCTCGGCGCCGCCGGGGCGATCGAGGCCGCGGCCTGTGTACTCGCGATGGAACGCGGACTCCTGCCGCCGACCATCAACCTGGACGACCCCGACCCCGAATGCGATCTGGACTACGTTCCGAACAAAGCACGCAAGGCGAACGTCAAGGTGGCGCTCTCGAACTCGTTTGGGTTCGGCGGGCACAACGCGACGCTCGTCATCAAAGGCCCTGAGGCCAACTAGGAGTAAGGCAAATGGCAACGCAGCTCGATTTCAAGGAACTGCAGGAGCTCGCCGCTGAGATCCTCGGCGTAGACGCGGACCAGGTGCAGCTCGACAAGAGCTTCGCCAAGGACCTCGCGGCCGACTCGCTCGACCTCGTCGAGCTGATCGCCGCCGTCGAGGACAAGTACGACGTGGAGCTGCCGGAAGAGGAGCTCGAGAAGATGAAGGTTATCGGCGACCTCTGGAAGTTCCTGGAGCAGAAGACCGCCGAGCGGCTGGAGGCATAGCGCGCCATGGCCATAACTACCGCCTACCGCACTCGCTCTGACGCGCTTCCCCTGCGCTCGTTCAAGGCCAAGGGCCGGCCGAGCGCGATCGCGGGCATGGGCGTCTACGCGCCCGACAAGATCATCACGAACTTCGACCTCGAGAAGATGATGGATACCTCGGACAAGTGGATCACCGAGCGCACGGGCATCCACACGCGGCACATCGCCGAGCCGGGGACGACCACCCTTTCGCTCGCGACCAAAGCGGCGCAGGGTGCTCTGGCCGCGGCCGGCATCACCGCCAAAGACGTGGACATGATCCTCGTCGGCACGTCGTCGCCGGACGGTCCTTTCCCGTCCATCGCCGCGCGCATACAGGACGAGCTCGACGCCCCGGGCGCGGTGGCGTGGGACATGCTCGCCGCGTGCACCAGCTTCATGTACGGGCTGGCGACAGCGGACTCGTTCATAGCGACCGAGCGAGCCGACACGGTGCTCGTGGTCGGCGCCGAGGTGCTTTCGCGAATGCTCGACTACTCGAACCGCGGCACTGCTGTCATCTTCGGCGACGGGGCCGGCGCCGCGATAGTGCGAACAGCGCCCAAAGGATCAGGCTTCCTGAGCTGGTGTCTGGGCGCGGACGGCCGCGGCTATGCGCAGGTCACCGCCGGCAACATCGAGAAGGGCGCATACGCGAACAAGGATGCGAATCCTTACATCGAGATGGTCGGACCAGACGTCTTCAAGTTCGCCGTCGACATCTTCATCCGCCAGGCAAACGAGGTCTGCGAGCGAGCCGGCGTGGCCCTCGAGGACATCGACCTGTGGGTCCCGCACCAGGCGAACTTCCGGATCATCGACGCCGCGGCGCGGCGCATTGGTCTGCCGCTGGACAAGGTCGCCATCAACATCGACGAGTACGGCAACACGTCCAGCGCGTCCATCCCGCTGGCCCTCGAAGAGGCGATTCGAAAAGGACGCGTCAAGACCGGCGACCATGTGCTGCTGGCCGGGTTCGGTTCCGGCCTGACGTGGGGAGCGTGCCTCCTGAAGTGGGTGTAACACTCACAGGTCCAATCGCGCTCCTGTTCCCGGGACAGGGGACGCAGAAGCCCGGCATGGGCAAGAACCTGTACGACCGCTACCCGGCGGCGCGCAGGGCGTTCGAACGCGCCGAAGAGGTGCTGGAGATGCCCGTTCGCAAGCTGTGCTTCGACGGCCCGGTCGAGGAGCTCAACCGCACCGACGTCATCCAGCCGTGCGTGATGACGGTGTCGTGGGCCGCTTACGAGGTCTGGCGCGAGAGCTACGGATTCGAGAATGTGAGCGTCACGGCCGGCCACAGCCTGGGTGAGATCGCCTCACTCGCGGCGGCCGGCGCGATCCCGTGGGAGACCGCGCTGCTCCTGGTCAAGGAGCGGGGCCGCATCATGGCGCAGGCGTCGCACGAGCAGGCGGGCGGCATGATCGCCATCGTCGGCCTCGAAGAGGCTCAGGTCGAGACGATCCGCGAGCGGGCGTCCGCCCACGGCAAGCTCTGGGTGGCCAACCGCAACGCGGACGTCCAGTTCGTGCTGTCGGGCGAGATCGCCGCGGTGCAGGAGGCCGAAAAGCTCGCCCTCGCCGCCGGCGCGCGGCGCGCGCTCATCCTGACCATCCCGCTCGCCGCCCACACGCCGCTGATGGCAGCCGCTGCCGCGGCGTTCCGCAAGGTGGTGGACAAGCTGCCCATCAAGGCCCCCTCGATCCCGATCCTTGCCAACGCGTCGGGCGAGGCGATGCGCACCGTGGCGAGCCTGCAGGACGAGCTGCGCCAGCAAATGCTCCGCCAGGTCGACTGGGCGCGGACGATGGTGTCGATGCGTGCAATGAAGGTGAAGACGGTGGTCGAGCTCGGCCCGGGCCGCGTGCTTGCGAGCCTGGCCGCGAAACACATCCCGGGTGTCGACACCTGGAATGCCGAAGAGCTCTTCATCGACTTCGCTTAGGAATGGGCGAGCTGGACGGCAAAACAGCACTCGTCACTGGCGGGGGCAAGGGGATCGGCAAAGCGATCAGCGAGGCCTTGTCCGGAATGGGTGCTCGGGTGGCGATCAACTACAGGTCCGACAAGACTGCAGCCGAGGAGACCGCAGCGTCACTGCCGAACGCGACCGCGCACAAGGCCGACGTTGGCGACCCCGCGCAGGTCGAGGCGATGGTCAAGGCGATAGGTCGAGTGGACGTCCTGGTGAACAACGCGGGCGCGGTGCGCGACAAGCTGCTCATCCAGATGGCGCCGGCTGACTGGGAAGAGCTCATCCGCACAGACCTGATGTCGGCATTCGCGACGACGCGAGCCGCCATCATGTCGGGCATGATGCGTGCCCGCTGGGGCCGGATCGTCAACATCTCCTCGATCGTCGGCCTGACGGGCAACGCCGGCCAGACCAACTACGCGGCCGCGAAGGCCGGACTGATCGGATTCACCAAGTCGGTCGCGAAGGAATACGGCTCGCGCAACATCACATGCAACGCGGTGGCTCCGGGCTATGTTCGTACCGAGCTGACGTCCGGCTCACTGACGGATGAGATGGTGGGCGAGCTGGTCAAGATGACGCCGATCAAGCGCGAGGGAACCGCGGACGACGTCGCCGCGGCGGTGGCCTTTCTCTGCTCGGAGCGTGCCGGGTTCATCACCGGCCAGGTGCTGGCTGTGGATGGAGGCCTCTCACTGTGATGGTCGTGCCGAAAGGCCGGCCCGAGGTTCGCATCGCGGGCAGCAAGCTGCCCGACATCCCGCTGCCTACCAACTGCCCGGGCTGCGGAGTCGGCCTTGTCATCGATGAGCTTCGAGCGCGCAACTTCGTGTGCGAGTGCGGCCACCACTTCCGCCTCGGCGCGGACGCCTGGATCGCGCTCATCGCGGATCGGAGCTCGTGGCAGGAGCGCTGGGGCGACATCAGGTCCCACGACCTTTTGAACTGGAAGGTGCCCAAGCCGTACCAGGCGGTCATCGAGCAGCTGATGGAAGAGGGCCTCAACGAGGCGGTGCGCACAGGCACCTGCACGCTCAACGGGCGTCCCATCTGGCTGGCGGCATTCGACTTCCGCTTCGTCGGCGGGACGCTGTCGATCGTCGCCGGCGAGCGCCTGGCGCGGGGGATGGAGCAAGCGGCAAGCTCAGGCATCCCTTACGTTTTGGTCTCCGCGTCGGGTGGTGCCCGTATGCAGGAAGGCGTGCTGGCCCTCATGCAGATGGCCAAGGTCAACGCCGCGGTCGGCCGGCTGCACGCTGCCGGAGTCCCGTACTTCTCAGTGCTGACCGATCCCACATTCGGCGGGACCGCGGCGTCGCTGGCCTTGCTGGCCGACATCAACGTCGCGGAGCCTGGTGCAGCGATCGGGTTCACCGGGCCGCGCGTGATCAAGCAGGCGACGTACGAGAACCTTCCGCCCGGCTTTCAGAGTGCCGAGTTCCAGCTCGCGCATGGGCAGGTGGATCTGGTGCTTCCGCGCACCGAGCTTCGCCGGCTGCTGGCGCACGTGCTGGAGATGTATCCATGACGCGTCATGGGCGCAAGCCAGACGAGACAACGCTGAGCGTCTGGCAGGTCATCGAGCTGGCGCGCCACCAGGACCGTCCATACGCGCTCGACTACATCAAGCGCCTGGCTCCCGATTTCATCGAGCTGCACGGCGACCGCCTCGCCGCGGACGACCCCGCGCTGGTCGGCGGAGTCGGGACGTGGCACGGGCGCACGACGATGTTTCTCGGCCATCAGAAGGGAAGAAGCCTCAAGGAGCGTGTGGCCCGGAACTGGGGCATGATGCATCCGGAGGGCTATCGGAAGGCGATCCGCCTGGCGCACCACGCGGCCAAGTTCCGCTTCCCGATCGTTTCTTTGATCGACACTCCCGGCGCCTACCCGGGCGCAGGCGCGGAGGAGCGCGGCATCGCCGCCGCCATCGCCGACGCGGTCATGGAATGGTTCCGGATTCCCGTCCCGATCGTGGCAGCTGTGATCGGTGAGGGAGGAAGTGGCGGTGCGCTTGGGATGGGCGTCGCCGACCGCGTGATCATGCTCGAGAACTCGATCTACTCGGTCGCCTCTCCAGAGGCCGCGGCCTCGATCGTCTGGCGCGACAACGCGCGCAAGGTGGAAGCGGCCGAGCAGCTGCAGCTCACGTCGCGCGACCTGCTCGCTATGGGCGTGGTCGAAGAGGTGGTGACGGAACCGGAGGGAAGCGCGCGCGCGGACTACGACGCGACGGCGGCCGCGCTGGACGAGGCGTTGCACCGCCACATGGAGGCGCTCCTGACGCAGCCCACCGATGAACTGCTGCAGCACCGTTACGAGCGGTTCCGCTACATCGACTCACTGGTTCACGCCGAACCCGAGTTCGGACCGAAAGTCTGAGAGTCGTCGCGCAGCGCGTGGCTGCGGGCTCGGTGAGCTGGCAAGAAGAAGGCACGGACAGACGTGCAACCATCGGTCACGGACATGTGTTGTTGGTGGGTGCGGCAGCTGATGACGACGAAACCAATGTGCGGAGACTGGCGGACAAGATCATCGACCTGCGCGTGTTCGCGGACGAGGCGGGCAGGATGAACCTGAGCCTCGTCGACGTTAACGGCTCCGCGTTGATCGTGTCGCAGTTCACGCTGTTCGCGGACATGAGCCGCGGCCGTCGGCCGAGCCTGCTGAAGGCGGGCGACCCGCAGCGTGCGGAGCAGCTCTATGAGGTTTTCGTGCAGCGTTTCCGGGAGCGGGGAATAGAGACGCAAACTGGCAGCTTTGGAGCTGATATGCGGGTGAGCATCGAAAACGACGGCCCGGTGACGCTCGTCCTCTCCTCAGACGATTGGGTGACTCGTGTTTAGTAGGAGTTTGCTCAAACCCTATCTAGCGCTCATAGCGCTTGCTCTGGTGTGGGGCTTCTCTTTCCTCTTGATCAAAGTCGCGCTGCACGACATGAGCCCGACCGTGCTCATGCTGATCCGCGCCGCCACAGGCTTCGTCGCCCTGGCCGCGTACATGCTCCTCTCCGGCCGCCCGCTCCTCGGCGAGAGCTGGAAGCGCCGGATCATCCCGTACGCCGTGCTGGGGGTCGGAAGCGGGGTCATCCCGTGGACGGCGATCGCCATCGGCGAGCAGAGCATCTCGAGCGGGCTGGCCAGCATCCTCAACGCGACGACCCCGCTGTGGGCTGCCGTGCTCGTCACCTGGCTGATCCCGCGAGACCGGCCGAGCGCCTTGAATTACGTGGGCGTGCTGATCGGGCTCGCGGGCGTCATCATCCTCGTCCTTCCCGACGTCACCGCCAAAGGCTTCGGCGCCAGCGTCTTCGGAGCGGCCGCGGTGCTGGTCGCCTCCATCTCCTACGCCATCAGCGCCCTCTATCAGCGGATGAAGCTGCGAGGCTTCAGCGTCTACGAGGTGAGCGTCGGCCAGCTCGCGCTCACCGCCGTGCTCGCCGTTCCCATCGCCGCGCCATCGCTCCCGAGCTGGCATCTTGCGCTGCCGTCGACGGCGGCGGTCATCGCGCTCGGGGTCGGCGGCTCAGGACTCGCCTACCTCCTTTATTACTACGTAAACAACACGCTTGGACCGGTGCGAGCCACCGGGGTGACAATCCTGGTGCCGATGACAGCCGTCTTGTGGGGAGTGGTCTTGCTCGGCGAGACTTTGAGCCTCCCTATCGTTGTCGGCATGGTCGTCATCCTTGCAGGCATCGTGCTCACCAACGTCAACCGACGAACCAGCCGCGAACCCGTGTCCGCCGCCGCTTGACGCAACTCGTCGATCGCCTTCGCGCGATCGTCGGGGCGGAGCACGTCCTCGAGGGCGAGCGGATGGACGAGTACGTCCACGACGCCACCTTCATGGAGGCGCCCGCGATCTGTGCTGTGACGCCGGCGGACACCGAGCAAGTTGCCGCGGTGGTCCGTGAGTGCGCCGCAGGACGCGTGCCGGTCGTTGCGCGCGGCGGCGGAACGAGTCTGGTCGGGGGGCCGGTGCCCCTGGCGGGCGGTGTCGTGCTGAGCCTCGAGCGGCTCACAAAGCTCGAGGTCGACGGTCCCAACACGGTGGCGACCGCTGGCGCGGGAGTCATCACTGCCGACCTAGACCGGGCAGCCAACCAGCACGGCCTCATGTACCCGCCCGACCCGGCCAGCATCGAGCTGTCGACCATCGGCGGCAACGTCGCCTGCAACTCGGGAGGCATGCGGTGCGTCAAATACGGCGTCACCGCCGACTACGTGATTGGCGCGACAGTGGTCCTGGCCGATGGTCGCGTGCTGCACCTCGGCGGCAAGCTCCGCAAGCGGGCCTCAGGCTACCGGCTGCTGCAGCTGTTCGTCGGTTCGGAGGGGACCCTGGGCATCGTCACCGAGGTGATCGTCAAGCTGGTCCCGCTACCGCGGTACCGCGCCGCGGCCATGGTCGGCTTCACGACCCTCGAGGAGGCGGGCTTGGCAGTCGCGCGATCCCTGGCTGCCGGCCACTTTCCGGCCGCGATCGAAATCCTCGACCGCGGCTCGCTCGAATTGGTGCGTGACAAGCTCCCGTCTGGCTTCGAGCCGCACCTCGAAGCGGTGCTGATCGTCGAGCAGGACGGAAATGACGAGGAGTTCGTGCAGCTCGACCTGATGCGCATGGTCGAGGTGCTCGACGGCGCCGACAACCGAATCGCGCAGTCATCGGTCGAGCGCGACAAGCTGTGGGACGCCCGCCGGTCCTTCGGCAAGATTCTGATGGCGATGCCGAAGAACTTCTTCGCTGAAGACGTTGCCGTGCCGATCGCGGAGGTCCCCGAGATGATCCGCCGAGTGCAGGACCTGGCGAGCCAGACCGGACTTCGCATCGTCACCGTCGGTCACGCCGGCGATGGCAACCTCCACCCCACGATACTTTTCACCGATGAGCAGCGGCACCTGGTCAGCCACGCGGCGGCCCAGATCTTCCGAGACGCACTTGCGCTCGGCGGTTCAGTCTCGGCGGAGCACGGCCTTGGCGCCCTCAAGCGCGATTACGCCGAGCGCGAGCACGGACCGATCGCGATCGAGCTGATGCGAAAGATCAAGGCGGTGCTTGACCCTGACGGCATCCTCAACCCGCACAAGGTCTTTCCGGAGCAGCCCGCTGACGACGAGTTCTTGAATGCGATGCCGGGCTGGATGCCCGACCCTGATCGCCGGCGGCGCCGAGCGGAGCTCGGGCTTTGACGACCTACGCCGAAGAGCACGCAGACCAGGTCCGCCAGGCGGCCGGCCGGATCCGCACCTACGTGCGGCGCACGCCGGTGCTCACCACCGATCTCGACCCTGACTTGCGGCTGAAGCCGGAGAGCTTCCAGGTCACCGGCGCCTTCAAGCCGCGCGGGGCGTTCAACGCCGTGCTGTCCATGCTGGAGCGCGGCACCCGCCCGCCGGGCGTGATCGCCGTGAGCTCGGGCAACCACGCCCAGGGCGTGGCTCTCGCCGCGGCCACCGTCGGCCTTCCGGCACTGATCCTCATCCCGGAAGGCTCCAACCCCGCGAAGGTCGCGGCTACCAGGGCACTTGGAGCTGAAGTCATTCAAGAAGGAATCACCTTCGCGAACCGAGAGCAGCGCATGCACGAGCTGAAGGAGGAGCTCGGCTACGTGCTGATCCATCCCTTCGACGACTGGGATGTGATCCACGGCGCCGGCACTGTGGTGCGCGAGCTGCTCGAGGACGAGCCGGACCTGGAGGTGATCGTGACGCCGGTTGGCGGAGGCGGTCTTCTGTCGGGCTCGGCGATCTCAGCCAAGAGTCATCGGCCGTCGATGAAGGTGATCGGAGTGGAGCCCGTCGCGGCTGATGACGCGTACCAGAGCTGGAAATCGGGCCACATCGTGACCCTGCCGGCGTCCCCCACTACGATCGCCGACGGCGTGCGCACCGTCGCGATCGGAACGCGCACGTTTGAGGTCATGTTCGCGAACCGGCTGGTGGACGAGATCGTCACAGTCACCGAAGACGAGATCGCGAACGCCGTCAAGGTGGCATGGTCTCGCTTGCACCTTGCCCTCGAGCCAACGGGTACGCTGCCTCTGGCTGCTTACCTCGCCGGCAAACTTCCGAAAGGGCGTACTGGGCTGGTGTTCAGCGGCGGCAACGCCGACCTCTCGACCGTGGCTACACTGCTGGCCCGATGATCCCGGTCAAAGAGGTTATGACGCGAAACGTGATCACGTTTCGCGAGGACACGCCGGTGGACGAGGTGGCGAAGACGCTCCTCTCGAAGCACATCACCGGCGCCCCCGTCGTGTCCGGCGAGGGGCACGTGGTCGGGATAGTCTCCGAGACCGACGTGTTCTCGAAGAAGGGCAAGGTTGCCCGCGACATCATGAGCCCGCGCGTGATCTCGGTCACGGAAGAGACCGGCATCGACGAGGCGGCACGCCTCCTCATCGGCGAACGCATCCGGCGCGTTCCGGTGATCAAAGGCGGCAAGATGGTCGGCCTGCTGAGCCGCTCCGACGTGCTCGATTTTTTCGCCAGGACGCGGTGGACGTGCAAGGTGTGCGGCTGGTGGGAGCGCAGCCTCGAGAAGCCCGAGCGCTGCTACTCGTGTTCGAGCCTCGACCTGCAGCTGGAGCGCGCCGACCCTGGACACTGATCGACTCTCGCTGAAGGCCCAGAGTTTCACCGAGTCGGTCATCCGCGAGATGACGCGACTGAACCTCCTGCTGAACGGCCCGGAGAAAGCCGTGAACTTCGCCCAGGGTTTCCCCGACTTCAGCACCGACCCCCGCATCCTCGAGGCAGCGGCGAACGCGTTGCGCGACGGCTTCAACCAGTACGCCACCACGTGGGGCGCTCCGCAGCTGCGCAAGGCGGTGGCCAAGAAGTACTCCGCCGCCTGGGGCCGCGACGTGGACCCCGACGCGGAGATCACGGTTTCGTGCGGCGCGACCGAGGCGATGATCGCCGCCATGCTCGCCGCGGTCGATCCGGGCGACGAGGTCATCGTGTTCGAGCCGTTTTACGAGAACTACGGGCCTGATTGCATCTTGAGCGGCGCCGTTCCTCGCTACGTGACGTTGCGCGCACCTGACTGGTCATTCGACCCGGATATCCTCCGCCGCGCGTTCAACGACAAGACGCGCGCGATAGTTGTCAACACCCCGCACAACCCGACCGGCAAGGTGTACTCGCAGGCTGAGCTCGAGCTCATCGCGCAGCTGTGCATCGAGCACGACGCGATCGCCATCACCGACGAGATCTACGAGCACCTGGTCTACCGCGGCCGCCACATCAGCCTCGCGACGCTGCCCGGAATGCGGGAGCGGACGATCACGATCAGCGGGGCGAGCAAGACCTATTCGGTCACCGGCTGGCGCATCGGCTGGCTCATCGCGCCGCCCGCGCTCAGCGCCGGCATCCGCAAAGTGCACGACTTCCTGACCGTCGGGGCGGCCCATCCGCTGCAGGTCGCCATCGCGTCCGCGCTCGAGCTGCCCTCTTCCTTTTATGTGGAGCTGCTCGGCGACTATGCGGAACGCCGTGACGTGATCGTCGCAGGGCTGCGGGATTGCGGCTTCGAGGTCGAGGCACCTGACGGCGCGTACTACGTGATGGCGGGGATCAAGGCATTCGGCTACGAAGACGACGTCGCGTTCGCCAGGCATCTCATCGAGAAGGCGGCTGTGGCGACGGTGCCCGCGTCGAGCTTCTACCACGATCCATCGAATGGTCGTGGCCACGTGCGCTTCAGCTTCCCGAAGAAGATCGAAACCATCGAGCGAGGGCTCGACGCCCTGCGGGGTTTGCGAACCGGCTAGAGGTGGGCGTAGCCCGGGCGAATAGATAGCCCCAGTCGGGCACAAATGGGCATGTCGATGCCCACATGGTGCCAATCGGGCCCAGATGGTCGCATCCAAGCCCGACTGGACTTCTGCAACTCTCAGCCCCCGCCGAACACGCACGCAGTCAGCGATGGCTGCTCGAACGCCCGGATGTGCCCATCGTTGACATCGCGCGCCCAGAAGACGGACACGGTGTAGCTCACGTTGTCGCATTCGGCGTCGCCATCGGGAGTCCCGCGGGTGTTGTAGGCAGCCCATCCGACTTTCGTGCCCGTCTTCGTGAATTCGAAGTAGTACTGGCACTTGTCTGCGCCGACGAATAGATCCGCCCCACCGACGACCACCCAGCTGGGGTAGTTGTAGCCGCACTGCGAAGCCAGGTCATTGGGCGCTATGTCCGTGTCGATGTAAGGGGTCGGTGCGAGGATCGCCTGCCCCAGCAAGTCGCCATAGGCCAGGTAGTGATAAATCCGATTCGAGGCATCGGGCTTGTACCAGAGCGTATCGCCGGCGAAGTCATAAGCGAGGCCGTCGACGAGCGTGGACCAGCAGATGGTCGTCTTGCAGAAGCCCGGCCTGCCTTGGACCGGATCGATCGAGAAAGCCTGGGTGGCGATGCCCGTCTTGGTCACCTGGTAGATCGAGAGACCATCGCTGCCCACGGCCCAGAAGACACCGCGGTGGGAGTCATATGAGAGTGCATTGATCCCGATTCCGAGCGGATTCAGCGCCGAGGTGATCGGGATGTCGAGATGGCCGGTTGCCGGGCTTGCGACGCAGGGGCTCGCACATGGCGCGGGAACATTGATCCGGTGCAATACGTTTCCATTTCTCTCGGCGTAGTACAGATACTGGCCGTCGAAGGTGACGCCTATCTCCGGAACGGCGCCCTCCGGGGTGGTGACGTCGGCAACGATGTCGCCCGCGGCCGCCGCGGCCGGCAGTGCGCCGCTCACAACTATTGACGTGGTCGCAAACGTGAATGCCACCAGAACCCGAAAACCTTTTCTCATCACACTCCTCACCCCGAGAAAACCAGAATGCTGTCCGAGTGGCAATGGGTCGCTGGGGCACCCCAGCGGCCGGGTCCCGGTTGAGGACGGGACATCAGCCCGCCCGGTTCCGCGTTCGGCCATGACCCCCATGGCGCATCAGCCTTAGGTTGGTGAGTGGATGGAAAGCGTCGATCTGGCGCAGCCGCTGGAACTGGAGAAATTCGGCTCGAGCGATCCTGAGTGGCTGCGACTGGTGAGGCAAAGTGACGATGCGACAGCCTTCCACCTGCCGGCGTGGTCGAGCGCGGTCTCCGGGACCTACGGCTTTCCCAGTTTTGTCCTGGGGATAAGAGGCGTGGATGGACGGCTCCTGGCGGGCCTGCCGGTGATGGAGGTGCGGGATCTCATCGGGCGCCCGCGCCTGGTTTCGCTCCCCTTCACGGACCATTGCCCGCCACTTCATGGTGAGGACGTGAACCTGGCCGGCTTGGCGTGCTCTCTGGTGCGGTGGCAATCGACCGGGGGCCTGCCAGGCCTCGAGGTCCGGGCTGCGCTGCCGTCTGTGGAAGGGACGCTGACCCAGACCGTCGGCACAAGGCACCTGGTCGGCCTCGAGCCGGACGCGGATGCCCTGTTCCGCCGGCTGCACCGAAACCGGATCCAGAAGCGAATCCGCAGGGCACGCGAGTTCGGGGTCGAAGTGACGCTCAGCCGGTCGACCGCCGATCTGGCGACTTTCTACCAGCTGCACTGCGCGACGCGCCGGCGCCAGGGAGTGCCGGTTCAGCCGCGGCGCTTCATCCGAAACATTGGGGAGAAGGTGATCGAGACCGGCCACGGCTTCGTGATCCTGGCGAGGATCCGAGACAAGCCAATTGCCACGGCTCTGTACCTCGCCTGGAACCGCCACCTGATCTACAAATACGGCGCCTCGGACAGTGCGTTCTGGAAGCTCGGCGCCAACTTCCTGGTCCACTGGACGGCGATGGAGTGGGGCTGCCTGAACGGGTATCGGACGTACGACTTCGGCAGGACCGACGCGGGCCACGAAAGCCTGCGCGAGTTCAAAGCCGCCTGGGGCTCGAATGAGGTCGCGCTCCTCCACAACTACATCGGCGGCGCGGGCGGGTCTTCCGGGCGCGGCCGTGCCTCGGAGATCTTGAAGCACGTCATCCGGCACTCGCCCGCGCTCTTCGGCAGGGCGGTCGGCGAGGTGCTTTACAGGTACGCGGCTTGACTCAGCACCTGTACGAAGACAACTCGCCCAGGCACTTCTGGCGCTTGCTGGCCGAACCGGAGCCCGGCCCGGACGCGTGGGATGAGGCAGTACGGGCCGCAGCTGCGGCGCTGCCCCTAGAAGCCCTCGCGAGCGGAACCCAGATCGAGACGCTTCTCTCGCAGACGCTCGGGGAAGGCCAGTTCGGACCTGACCACTGGAAGTTGGGCAGCGCCAAGCGCGCGTATTACGCGCTCAAACCACTTCTCCCACGCTCCTTGACGGGGCCTGTGAAACACGTCTATGGCTCACACCGCGCGAGAGCTGGACAGCTTGGCTGGCCGATCGAGAGACGGTACGCGCGGTTTCAGTTCGACGTGATCCGTCATCTGCTCGAGATCTTGGACCGCCCGAGCCTGCCCTTCATCGACTTCTGGCCTGGCGGACATCGGTACGCCCTCGTGCTCACGCACGACATCGAAACCGGCGCCGGACAGTCATTCGCGCGACAGGTCGCAGACCTGGATGCTGCCTTTGGCTTCCGCTCATCCTTCAACTTCGTACCTGAGAGATACCGCCTTGACCGGGACCTGATCGATGAGCTTCGGGCGCGGGGTTTCGAGATCGGCGTGCATGGGCTCAAGCACGATGGGAGAGACTTCAACTCTCGTTCCGAGTTCATGCGCAGGGCGTCGTCGATAAACCGCTACTTGAAAGAGCTGGGAGCCGTGGGTTTTCGTGCCCCGCTCACGCATCGGAACCCGGAGTGGATGCAAGCGCTCGAAATCGAATACGACGGCTCATTCTTCGACTCCGATCCGTACGAGCCCATTGCCGGCGGCACCATGTGCATCTGGCCGTTCCAGATCGGCCGGTTCATCGAGCTGCCGTATTCCCTCACGCAGGACTACACTCTCGCGTCCGTCCTACGCGAAACCACACCCAGACTTTGGCTCGAGAAGGTGGACTTCATCCGCGCCCATCGCGGGATGGCGCTTCTCAACACACATCCCGACTACCTGGCGAGGCCGCAGACCTGGAAGATCTATGCCGAATTTCTCTCTGTCATGAGCGAGCGAGCTGACTACTACCACGCGCTCCCGCGCGAGGTCGCGAGGTGGTGGCGCGCCCGGGCGGGAGCTGCCTCCATTCAGGAGCTGCCGGGGGGGAGCCTCGCCACCATCGACTCTTCTTTCTGCGGATCCATCACGCGATGGGAATCTGCCAGTCCGAGCGACCGATGTGCTTCGCGTACAGAGGATGCGAGAAGGAGTGCAGCACGAATTGCTTAGCGTGCCACTCCGCTGGGATCATGCGCTTGTACATGAGGCCGTGAATCCTGGCCAGCTTTCGGTCGTGGTGCTGGGCGTTGAACTCTGAGATCGCAAGGAGCTCGCCGGTGAATTCAGAGTGCAGCTCCGAGTCATCTCCGACCACATCGTCGAAATAGCAGAACACCCGCGGCAGGAGCAGTGACGCGTCCGCTGACAGCAGCGCAAGTGCTGCGGCCGTCGACGAGTAGTAGTCGAGGTCGAAGGCGACGAATCCAATCGGACGAAGGCCTGGCCGCCCAAGAAACTCGGGCACAGTGGAGGCGACGTCTCCGACAATGAGCTTCGCAGTTTGCAGCCGGCTCTGCAGGAGATCGAAATCCATCTCGAAGTACCCGGGCTTCCACACGTATGGCAGGTCGCGGTAGTCCTGCGGTTCGGGTATGCCGGACACCAGGTCGAACCCATAAACGTCGATGTCGATACCAAGCTGCGCGGATATCGTCCGCGCGTGGCTTTCGAGCGCCAGAAGGCCTCGGCCTCCGGCGACGCCAAGCTCGATGACAGACATACCATTCAGGCCGAGAGCCCGGGCCTGTCGAGCCGCGTGGTAGGTTCCGTAGGCGTAGGCGGGCCTTTCCAGGGCATCCCACTTGAGCTTTGTCTCGAATGACGCCGGCGGCCATCGACGCAGGAATTCCCCCGGAATTCGAGTCGGCTCCAGGACAAGGCGACCGAGACGCTTGACTTTCATGCCATTGGGGGCCGAGTGATCATCGGCGCAACCGACGACTTCTCGACGACGCTGATGATGTCCCATTCCGTCGGCACGGCGAATGTGAATCTGCCACCTGGGCCCCACGAGTCAAGCTGGCTGATCAATCTCAGGCCATGCGTCCCAACCATCTCGGCGAAGAGGTCGGAGGTCATCGTGCTTCGCATGCCCACGTTCACTGCGTCGCCGTCCCGGCCAGCCCTTGCGTGGTGTATGACGGCACGTCCCCCGCGCTTCAACACGCGCGAGATCTCGGCGACGTAAGTCTCGACGTCCCGCGGGGCGATGTGGATGAAGACGTCGTAGGACCACACGCCGTCGACGCTGCCGTCGGCGATGAAAGGCAGGCTGCGACCGTCGTTGACGTGGAGCTCCATGTTCACTGCCCGGGCAAAACGCTTGCGGCACAGCTCGATGCACCGGTCCGACAGATCGACCACGATGAGCCGTCTGGCGATCCGTTGCAGCACTTCGGTCCAGCGTCCTGCGCCAGGTCCGATCTCGAGGATGGTTGTCTGTGGTGTGAGATACGCCAGCATCACGTCATCGATCAGCGACTGCTTCCACTCTTCCGTGGGCGTCCATTCCTCTCCGCGCCGGGACCAATCCCAGTGCTGCCAGAGTTGGTAGTTCACCCCGACGCTGGTGCGGCCCTCCAGTCCGTGCCGTCTTTCCAGGCGGACCATGCGATCGTTCACAAGCCGGCTCGCCGTCCGAAGCCAGCTGTGCAGCGCCGCATACGCCGTCCAGCGAATACCGTTCTCGGCGATGAGGAGTCGTGCCCATCTGCTTCTGGGCAGCTGCTCCGGCGAGGCCTCCCAGCGCTCTGCGGGCTGCGTGGTGCTCACGCGGTCTCCAGTGAGACCTGGTGCGGTGCTTCCAGCATTGCCGTCAGCTTCGCCACCGCATCCTGGTGCTGCGCTCGCAGCGTTGACTGGAGCTGAGTGCTCTTCACCGCCAGCTCGTCCTGTTGCTGGAGCGCCCGCCGAATTGCGTCGGCCATCGCGTGTGGCTCGTTCGGCGAGAACAGTGCCGCCTGCCCGAAACGGGATCGAAGGCCCGGGAGGTCCGAAAGGACAAGCGGCCGGCCGAGCCCTATGGCTTCGAATGCAGCCCGATTCATGATGTGAGGGTCGGTGCTGAACACTGCGACGGCATGCGCCGCCAGCAGCTCACCGAGAAATCGCGGGTAGTCGAGCCAGCCGGTGAAGACCGAGTTGGCGGGCGCCGCGCGCCGGGCAATTTCGGGAACGCGATGGGGGTAGCCCGTAAAACGCATCTCGACGTCCGGCAGCAGCCGGGCCGCGTCCAGCGTGGCCTCGATCGGTTCGAATGGGTCCAGGCTTCCGGCCACCACGACGGTTGGACGCGTGGCTTGCGGCTGCGCCTGAGCCTGGCTGACGTCGGGGACGTCGTCTGGAAACAGCAGCGCCCGCACGCCCCACGCCCCCACGCGGTCCAGGTCCTCATGAGTGTGGACGAGTGCAGCCACCGCGGTCTTGCAGACCAGCTTGAGAAGCGGCAACGACCACCGCCATCTCCAGGAGTAGAACGAGCTGGTGTGGCAATCGACGACCAGGCGGCAGCGATGGGTGGCGCACCAGCACCAGGCAACCAGAGGGGCGACCGCAGGCGGAGTGATGACGATGATCACTTCGGGCCCCTCAGCCAAAAGCATTCGCCACATCCGGACGGCGTCGACGAGGTAACGAACCGGAAGCAGAACCTTCTGCGTAGGCCGGCTGCGAAAGTACGACGCGCGCCCGCCGAACTCGTCGGCGATGGCCTGGGTGCGGCCTTGATGATGGTCGAACGCGACGGCCACGACCCTGACTGGACGATCCGACATCAGCCCTGCAATCCCCGGCACCGACTCATCGAGGGTTGCATGGCAAATTCAGGCTATGCGTCGGGCATGACCCCAAGAAATGGGCACTCCTGGGCGGACTGGGCCCCCCGCCGGGACATCCGCCCGGGCTGTCCCGGACGCCACCCGGATTGCCCACTTGGGCTCGCGCGGAGCTACGAGCTGCCGATCGTGTCGGAGCGCACCGCCAGAAGGCTGGACGAGCATCCAGGGCTCAGCGTGCGGCCGTCAAAGAGGGTGAAGCCGCGGTCGGTCAGGAACCGAGGCACCGCCGGATCCGCGTAGTTGTCCAGGTAGACGGCCTTCACTCGCGCGGCGTCGAAGAGGCCCGTCGCCCCTTCGAGCACCTGGCGCTCGTGGTTCTCGACGTCGATTTTCACGACCAGCGAGTCGCCCAGGATGTCCATCTCGTCGAGCCGCCTCGCCGGGACCTCAACGGTTCCCTCGTTGAGCTGATGCGCGCCGCCCGAGTCAGCCACGCCAAAAGTCAGCGAGGTCGAACCTTTGACGAACTTGAGGATGCCGGCCCGGTTGGACGCTGCGACATCGAACACGGTGACGTCGCCGGCGAGCACGCTGCGTCGAAGCCGTTCGGCGGTGTCCGGGTTGGCCTCGAATGCATAGAACCGTACGGACGGGTGAAGATGGCGGTAGCGAGCAAGCGAAGAGCTGAACAAGCCCACGTTCGCACCGACGTCGACGAAAGTGTCGCCTGGAGCGAGGATGAGCGCGAGGCTCACGAGGGCGCCGGATTCGTTCCAGAGGACCGGACTGCTCCTGGCCACGCGATGTGCTCGCCAGTATCCGGCCTCCTTTCGCTTGTTGATCTGCAGCCTGGATCCGAACAGCTCGACAGGAAGGTCGACGTCAGGGAGCAGGACGCGGATCAGGGCTCTATGTATCCATGGGACCCCGAGGACCAAGCGCGTGTAGAGCGATTCGAAGAGGCGGTTGCCACGCTGGATTTGCAGCGGCTCCTGGCGGGAGCGCGAGGACTCGATCATGAGCTCTGCGACCGTGCCTCTATAAGTGCCGGCCCGGTCGGGCCGCCTGGGTGCTTGAGAACAAGCTTCTGGACGATCTCTTGATAACGTTTCCGCTGGTGTGACCACCGGTACGGCTGATTCGTGCGTGCCGCCTGGCGTGCCAGTCGACCGCGCAGCTGGGGATCTGCGTACAGGTCTCGAATCGCCCGCGCGAGGTCGTGCTCGTCCCCGGCTTTGAACAGCCGGAAGCACGAGTCGCCGAAATACGCCTCCACCGAACGAGTGCGGGAGACGATCGCCGGCTTCCGCATGGCGATGTACTCGAACATCTTGAGGCAGTGCATGAGGTCCCGAAACATGTCCTGGCGGATGGCCACCACGCCTACGTCAGCGTTCGCGATAGCACGAACCACCTCCTCCAGCGGGACGAAGCGGCCGCTGAAATACACGCGGTCCGCGAGGTCCAGGTCACCGACCAGCGAGCGGATCTCATCCAGGGCGGACCCCTCGCCGTAGATGTCGAGCCGAAGACCGGGTATGTCATCTCGGAGCAGCGCGACGGCGCGGACGATGGTGTCGATCCCGTAGATCCTCTCCACCGTGCCGTGGCAGATGATCCTGAACTCGCCTGGCGCACGCTGGGCCGGCGGGTACCGCTTGGGGTCGAACTCCTCCTCAGCGGCGGAATTCATGATTACCTCGATCGTGGAGGGCGCGGCGCCTCGGGACTCGAAAGCCTCGCGCATCTGATCGGTGCATGTGATGGTGTGATGGGCGAATCGAATGGCCGCCTGCTCGAGCCGCGCCATGAGTCGCACGGCGGGGTGACGCAGCCCCACGCCGAACTTGACAGCGTAGAACTCAGGCGTGGATTCCTGCAGATCGAGCAGCACACGAGCGCCCAGCAGTCGGGGAATGACCGCCGCAAAGACCAATACGTCCGGCAGCGTGAAGACCTGTACCAGCTCGTAGCGGCGCCGTAGATGCAGGACCGTCGCCATCCACATGGCAAAGACGAAGAACGCGCCGTACTGAATTAGATAGGCAAAGTGGCCCGCCCGGCGCTTCGTAATCGGCACCCGATGAACAGTGACTTTGTCCTGCCGTTCGAAACGTGGCTCGCCGGGCCGGGAGAGACAGATGACGTCGACTTCGTGGCCTGCCAGCGTGAGCGCGCGGACCTGGCGCCGCACCCTTGTGTCGAGCGGGTAATAGCCCTGCCTGATGAAGCAGATCCTTGTTGGTTGAATAGCCGCCATCCCTCCGTGACCGAGCGTAGATGGGCGACTGACCAGCGGGGAATGGGCGCCTGCGCCCATGCGATGGGCCGCCTGTCCCGAGAGCTCAGGCGATCAGAAGGCCGTCACTCTCGGCGGACGCCGCCGGCCACGGCGCGTAATGCCCGCGGGATCGCCCAGAGGCAGAACGCCAGAATCAGGATCCCCAGACCAATGAGTAACACCACCGCGCCTGGGTCGCCTGCGGTATACGCGACCAACCGGGCGGTCGTGGGCGACGCGCCCCCGGGAGCTGATGTAGCACCCGGTGGGTTGGGGCCTGGGCTCTTGCGCGTGGTCCCCGCCGGTGGAGCGCCTGGTGCCGGGCTCTTAGGGGCCGCTTTCGGCGGGGGGGCTGCACCAGGGCTGGGTGAATGGCCTGGCGCCGAACTTGGAGCCGGGGTCGGCGGGATTGGCGCCGTGCTGGGAACCGGGCTCGCCACAGGGGACGGTGGAGGTGGGGGCGGTGGTGGTGGCGGGGCAGGTGTGGATCCACATCCGCCAAAGGCGGATCCGGCCCCCGCCAGCGAGTTGGCCGACGAATCCAGGGCGAACTTGCTGCCCACGTCGTTGAACCAGATGACTGCCTTCAGGCGTGGGAACTGGGACCCGATCGCGCCGGCCGCGTCGATGATCCACTGCCCCTTCGTAACGCCCGGCGGGTCTCCCGCCACCGGCTCCGCACTGGCCCACTCGGCCAGCATCATCGGTTTGTTCGAGAGTCCGGCGACACGCGTGTAAACATTGGTCATCGAGCCGAGCGCGGAGGACAGGCTCGCCCAGCCGCCGCCGGCCGCGCCCCAGTTGTAGACGTCGATCGCCATCCAGTCGACATAGGCGTCGCCCGGATAGAACACGCGCTGGTCGACGCCGGCCGGGTTCCAGACGGTGGGGTTCCACACGAACTGAACATTGGTCGCGCCGGCCGTGACGAAGCGGTCGTGGACGTGACGGAAGGCGGCGATGTAGCCGGCCACAGTGTTGCCGTTGACGCCGTAGCCCCAGGGATACCAGTTGCCGTCCATCTCGTGGCCGAAGTCGAGCATCACCGGACCGCCGTAGGTCTTGAGTCCATAGGCCCAGGAGTCGATGTAGGCGTCG
Source organism: Candidatus Eiseniibacteriota bacterium (assembly GCA_035300725.1). Classification (GTDB taxonomy): domain Bacteria; phylum Chloroflexota; class Dormibacteria; order Dormibacterales; family Dormibacteraceae; genus Palsa-870. The sequence continues at coordinate 23,233 of DATGVE010000127.1, forward strand.
AAAGAGCCGGCCGCGATCTTGCTCAATGGGAACGTGTTGTTCGCCACGCTCATCGGGGAGGGACCCCACGCCTCCCAGGTGATGAGGGGGGTTGCGCCGCTCACCCCGACCGAGGTGTAGTTGCGAATCGCACTCAGCATCCACTTCTGATTGGCCGCGAAGGTGCCGGAGCCGTTATCGCCCCACTGCGAGTAGTAGTGGACGATGCTCGAGTGGCGGCCGATGGCGGTGTCGAGTGCTCTGATCGCGGTCATGCTCGGGTCCCACGGCGCTTGCGTGTGGTACATGCCGAACTGCACCGTGCAGGGGGCGACGGCCGCGCTGGTGGAATGCGATGGTTCCCCGACGAGGGACCCGACCAAGGACAGCCCAAGGGCCGCGACCACGGATGCCACGCGACGCCGTAAGCCGACGCGCTTCATCGGACCTCCTGCGCACCGGCCACTGCGTTGCCGTCTGTAGAGGGCGTGGTCGATGGAATCTAGGGCGCTCAACGCCGCAGGTGCCCGGAAACCTGCGGTCAAGCCCGTTTACGGGCCCTGGTTCAGGCCTTTGTCAGCACCCGCCGAATGCGGTGTTCGCGGCTGCTATTGAGGCCGACGAGGAGTCGAGCGCAAATGGGGTGCCTGAAGCGCTGAACCAGACCGCCGCGGTGATCCGTGTATAACTGCTGGCGATCGCCTGAGCGGCGTCGAGTATCCACTGCGATTTTGAGGCGCCTGGCGGGTCTCCCGCGCCGGCTTCGGTGCTGGCCCATTCGCCCAGCAAGATCGGCCGCGCTGAGAGCGTCGCGAGGCGCGAGTACACCTGGGTGGCGTCCAGTCCCTGGCTCAACGATGCCCAGCCACCACCCGAGGCCCCCCAGTTGTACACGTCGATCGCCATCCAGTCGACGTTGGAGTCGCCGGGATAAAAGGCTGCCGGGTTCTTGCCGGCTGGATTCCAGATGTCCACCGTCCACACGAACTGCACGTTGGTCGCCCCGGATTGTACGAAGCGGTCGTGCACGTGACTGTAGGCCGCAATGAAGTCGCCAGGCGTATTGCCGTTGACGCCGTAGCCCCACGGATACCAGTTGCCGTCCATCTCGTGGGCGAAGTTGAGCATCACGGGACCGCCATATGTGCGCAGGCCATTGGCCCAGGAGTCGATGTAGCCGTCGAAAGCGCCGGCCGCGATCTGCTTGAGCGGGAACGTGTTGTTCGCGACCGTATAGGGCGCCGGGCCCCACGGCTCCCACGAGATGAAGGGAGTCGCGCCGGCGACTCCCACCGAGGCGTAGTTGCGGACGGCACTGAGCATCCCTGGCTGGTTGGCAGAGAAAACGCCGGATCCGCTGTCCCCCCACTGGGCGTACCAATGCACGATGCTCGAATGCCGGTTGACCGCGATGTCGAGGTTGCGGATGGCAGTCATGCTCGAGTCCCAGGGGATGCCGCTGACATAAAGGCCGTACCTCACCGAGCAGGGCGCGATAGCCGCACCTGTCGGTTGCTCGTAACTCGCGACAGCGGTTGCGGCCAGCAAGAGGGAGGCGGCCATGATCGCTCCCAGGCGACGACTGCGACGAAGTTCCTCTTGGATCATGCGGGCCACTGGCATATCAAGCCTTCTCGAGCAGCGAGACCGGCTCGCTCACCGGCCGCAAGTCGTGGATGACCGTGGTCAACGTACGGGCCAGGATCTGGACGTCGAGCCAGAGCGACCATTCGTGCACGTAGCGCACGTCGAGGACCATCATCTCGCGCGCGGAGAGGCGCTGGCGGCCGGAGACCTGCCACAAACCCGTGATCCCCGGTCTCACCACCTCGCGCTCGAAGTACCAGGGGTCGTATTCGGTCCGGTCGTAATGCATCATCGGTCGCGGTCCGACCAGGCTCATCTCGCCTCTAAGCACGTTGAGCAGCTGAGGTAGCTCGTCGAGGCTCGACCGCCTCAAGTACTTGCCGACGCGGGTGACCCGAGGGTCGGACTCCGTTTTGTAACGCCCGCCGGAATTTCGCTCCTGGAACCAGTCCTGGGCCACCTGGAGGTGGTAGTCCTGGCTGCTCTGGTGGTACATGGACCGCAGCTTCCAGAGCGTAAAGGGCCGCCCGAGATAACCGACCCGTCGCTGGCCGAAGAGGGCGGGACCCGGGCTGTCGAGGCGGATGATCAGCACGAGGCAGGCGATCACTGGCAGCGCGACGATCAAGGCCATGGTGGCAAGCACGATGTCGACGGCGCGTTTGAAACGAGTGCGCCGCGGAGCCAGCCCCGGCCATGGAGAGAGCTCGGCGCCGGCGCAGTCGCTGTCCCGCAGTGCGGTCATGCCGGCTTGACCTCCAGGCGGCGCAGCCAATCGATTTCCGCTTGGAGTCCACTCTCGAGCGAGGTCTTTGCCTTGAACCCGAGAACGGACTGGGCGCGCGCGACGTTGCAAACGGGCCTGTCGCGGTCGGGCTCGGCATGATTGAGCGCGACATCGCCATCGGCACCACACAGCCGCAGGACGAGCCGCGCGATGTGTCTCGTCGGCCATGCCTTACCCGTGGCGATGTTGAACGTGCCCTCCGCCCGCTTCTCGAGAGCGCAAAGAAATGCTTCCACAACATCTGTGACGTAGATGGGATCGAAGTGGGCTGAGCCCCGCCCTGCCACCACGGGCTGTCCTCCAGACAGCACCGCACGAATGAAGTTCGGGATGGCGCGACCGACTTTCTCGCCTGGCCCGTAGACGGTGGCGAGCCGCAGAATCGCTGCCGGCCGGCCGGTCTGGCGCGTCCACTGCCGCACGCAGTCTTCTTGCTGCAGCTTGACGATGGCGTAGGGCGTCACCGGACCGCCGACTGGTCCATCCTCGTCAATCCCGAGGGCCGGAGGGGTGTACACACTCACCGAGCTGGCGAGGCAAACCTGACGCACGCCGGCCGCCGCGGCCGCATCGAGCAGGCGAATCGTCTCCAGCAGGTTGTTGTTGACGCCGTCGAGGAGCTGGGGCCAGAATCCCTCGGTCGGCGGCGGCCGGTACCGGAGGTGGACGAGCGCATCGCAGCCGTCGAGGGTTTCCGCCAGGCCGGCACGCTCGGCGTCGAGAGCGAACGGTCTGAAGCGGACCTTCTGGCGCTCGATAAGCGAGCGAAGCGTCCTGCGCTTGAGCGGCGTCGGTCCGAGGACGTCCACCTCGGCGCCCTCCGCGACGAGGTGCAGCAGCAAGTGCGCTCCGATGAAGCCGCCGCCTCCGGTGACGGCGATACGGCGCGCCGCTAGACGTTGGCTGCGATTGCCGGCTTCCAGTTCCTCGCCTCCTGCGCCTCGAGCGCCGAGCTGTGCTGCTGGGGCAGCGACCTCACCCAGTTGATGTAGCGGGCCAGGCCTTCTTCGATGCTGACGTTGGCGGCGAAGCCCAAGAGCGACCTGGCGCGTTCGACGCCGGCGATGTGCCTGCGGACGTCTCCAGGACGCTCCGCCTGATGTTGGATCGGCGACCTCGTTCCGACCAGTTCTCGAACTAGCCCCGCAATGTCGAGGATTCTCACTTCGCGGCCGCGCGCGATGTTGACGCAGTCGCCGACCAGCTCGTCACACTCCGCCGCCATGACGATGCCGCGCACCGTGTCGCCGACCCACGTGAAGTCCCGCGTCTGCAGTCCGTCCCCAAACACCACGAGCGGTTTCTCCGCCAGAGCGCGCGCCACGAACCTGGGGATGACCTCTCCGCTCGGGCCATCGGCGTGCTCTCGCGGGCCGTAGATGTTGAACGGCCGTACGACCGTGGCCGGCAATCCATAGGTGCGGTGGAAGCTCAGCGCATATGACTCCCCGGCCAGTTTCCCGGCGGCATATGGCGTCGTTGGATTCAAGGGGTGCTCCTCATCCATCGGAACTCTCCTCGCGCTGCCGTAAACCTCCGACGAAGAGACGTAGATGAAGCGCTGGACGGGGCTGTCACGCGCGGCGAGCAGAAGGTTGAGAGTCCCCAGGTCATTGACTAGATGGCTCGCCATGGGATCGGGGATCGACACGCGCAAGCACACGACCGCCAGGTGGAAAATCACATCGGATTGCTTGACCGCCGCCTCGAGACTTGCTCGATCACGCACGTCGGCCTTGAGCACCGTGACCTGGGGTGACTGGCTCAGATTTGCCGTGGTGCCCACCGACATGTCGTCAAGCACCGTCACCTGGTTAGACCGCCCCAGCAAGTCGACGAGGTGGCTGCCTACGAACCCTGCGCCGCCGGTGACGAGCACGCGCTTCCCTTCGATCTTCACAGCCACCATCGAGGAAAACACAGGTTTCCGAGGTCAGCAATGGGTCGTATGCCGGGCGTCAAGGACAGGCGCCCATCCGGTGACCCAACGTCCCATTTGTCCCGGGTCGACGCTGCACCTAGTCTGGGAGTCACAGGTGGGCGCGCAGATTACCGACACCGTTCGCTCGCCCTGGAAATCGGGCGCCCAGTCCGGAGCCCCGGCTCCTGGCCCGCCGGCTTTTGATCGCATCGTCGAGATCGAGCCCCATGATGCCCGGTGGGAGTCATTCGTCTCCAACCACCCGGATGGCCTGATCTATCACCATCCCGCGTGGCTGCAGATCCTCGAGCGGGAGTCAAATCAGAAGACGATCTGTCTCGCGAGCGAAGACAGTGCCCGCCAGTTGACGGGGATCTTGCCGCTCATGTGGACAAAAGGCCTGCCGATCATGCCTCGCGCTCACACCGGACGCCGGCTGACCTCGCTCCCACGCACTCCGGTTGCGGGACCTCTCTCCATGCACGAAAGCGCGACCTCCGCCTTGATTCAATTCGCCGTCGAGCTGGTTCGCGACGTCGGTGGTGCGCGGCTGGAGCTGAAACCTTTGTGGACGACTCCAACCGATTATTCAGCCGCCGGGCTCTACTGCCTGCCGTGGCGCAAGGCGTTCACGCTGAAGCTGGCACCGCGGATCGAGGACCTGCCACTCGGCACCTCGCGCAACAAAGCACGGATCAAGTGGGCGATTCGGAAGGCGAACAGGCTTGGCGTCGTGGTCCGCCGGGCCGAAACGATCGAGGACCTTCGGATTTGGTACCGGCTCTACCTGGAGACCATGCGCAAGGCGGCATTGCCTCCTCGTCCATTCCGGTTTTTCGACGCGATGTGGAGCTCACTCCTACCCCTTGGACTCGTGCGTTTGCTGCTCGCGCAGATCGGTGGCCGGGTAGTTGCCGGTTCGATCTACCTCATGTACGGAAGGACTGTCTTCTACGCGTTCAACGGCTGCCGGCGAAGCGACCTGTCGCTGCGGCCGAATGACGTCATACAGTGGCAGGCGATCGACGATTTCTGCCACGAGGGGTTCCGTTACTACGACCTAGGTGAGGTCAGCCTGGGCAACTTCGGCCTGGCTGAGTTCAAGGCCAAGTGGGGCAGCGACGAACGGCAGCTGTATCGCTACTACCACCCGCGTCCCGAGGACACGCCGCTCGACTTATCGCCAGCCGAATCCGGTCCGCGCAGACTGCTGGAGGCGGCCTGGCAAAGAGTGCCTCTGGGCGCGACCTCCGCAGTCGGCAACGCGGTTTACCGCTTCATGTAGTGAGCGACGTGGATCTGGTTCGTGCACGCGAGAGCCGCGCCCGCTCGAGCTCGTGGTTCGCGCCGCGTTTTGTCGGACCTCTTGGCGGCACCTCCACGTTAGGTGACTCCCTCGTCGCGCTTCGGCACCTGTTATGGCCAAACGAGCTCAGCCAGGGTCCTGCCATCGCGAGGTACGAGGAGGCGTTCGCCGGCGCGATCGGCGTGCGCTACGCGTACAGCTTCTGGGCCGGCCGGGTCGGCCTGTACTCCCTGCTTTTGGGATTGGGGCTGAAATCTGGCGACGAGGTGTTGCTCCAGGTGCCGACGCACGTGGTCGTGGCGAACGCGATCCGGTACGCGGGAGCTCGGCCGGTCTATGTGGACTGCGAGCTTGACAGCTACAACATGGATCTCGCGCAAGCCGAGCGACAGATCACGCCGAGGACGAAAGTGCTGCTCCTTCAGCACACGTTCGGCAACCCGGTCGATCTGGATCGAGCGCTGGCGCTGGCTGCACGCAACAACCTGGAGGTCATTGAGGACTGCGTGCATGCCCTCGGCGCCACCTATCGCGGCCGCCCCGTTGGCAGCTTCGGCCGAGCCGCGTTCTTCAGCACCGAGGAGACCAAAACGATCTCGAGCACGATGGGCGGCATGGTCGTGACGGATGATTCCGAGCTGGCCGCGCGGGTGAAGGCGTTCCAGGCCGGCTGCGCGTTGTCCAGCGCCTCTCAGACCGCCCGTTACCTGCTGAAGTTCATCGCTTACTACGTGCTCACCGAACCGCATGTTTTTCGGCTCACGCGTGCGCTTTATGAACTGATGGGCAGGCGGCATCCTCTCCCCAGGGCGACCACGCAGGAGGAGCTCCACGGCAAGCGGCCCGCCAACTATGAACAGCGGCTGAGCAACGCCCAGGCCGCTCTGGCGCTCCGCCAGCTGCAGCGCCTGGACGCCAACGTCCACCACCGCCGCACTGTCTCAGCTGCGTACAGTGCCGGGTTGGGCAGGTATGGGTTCAGCGGCCCGCGAACTGAGGAATGCGCCGAGCCTGCCCTGGTGCGCCATCCGATCTGGGTCGAGGACCGGCCCGCCGTCATGCGCGCGGCGCGGCGGAGCGCGCTTTTGGGCGACTGGTTTACGTCGGTGCTCGAGGAAGCAGCCTCACCGCCCGAGGGTGCTTACGAACGCGGGTCATGCCCGCGGGCCGAAGCGGTCGCGGAGCACCTTGTGAACCTACCCAACCACCAGCGCGTGAAGCCCTCCGACGTCGAGGCCATCATTTCCACGCTCGCGGCGGTGCAGCCGGCGCCGAAGCGCGCCACCTAGATGCTCCAGAGCTCCAGAGCCGCCAGGCGGTTGAGAGCAGACGCCACAGCGACGCGGTCGTCACTGGTCAGCCCAGGGTGGACCGGCACTGAGACCATGTCGCGCGCCGCCATCTCGGCCACCGGGCAAGGACTGTTCTGAGGGCTCGAGTACGGCGGCTGGAGGTGGACGGGCACCGGATAGTAGACACCGGTACCGACGCCGCTCTCGTGCAGCTGCTGGCGAACGTAGTCACGCGACCAACCGCCGGGCACTCGCAGCGTGTACTGGTGATAGACATGCCCGTTGCCCGGCGCGACCCGCGGCTGGCTGTACCACTTCGACACGCTGCGGTCGTAGAATGCGGCATTTTCGCGCCTGCGTTCGGTGATGGAGGCGAGCTTGCCGAGCTGCACCATCCCGATGGCGGCCTGGATCTCCGTCATCCGGAAGTTGTAGCCCGCGGCGTCGTGCACATATGGCTGTCCGGTGTACGCCTGGTGACGCAAGCTCGCGCATGACTCGGCAACCCGAGCGTCGTTCGTGATCACCATGCCGCCCTCACCGGTCGTGATGTTCTTGGTCGCATAGAAGGAGTAGACGGCGGTGCCGAAAGTGCCTAGCGGCCGCCCGTCGACGGTGGCACCAACGGCCTGGCAGGCATCCTGGATCAGGCTCAGGCCGCGCTGCTCTGAGAGGCGTACGAAGGAATCCAGGTCGCCAGGGTTGCCGTGCAGATGGACGAGCACGATGGCTTTTGTGCGCGGACCGATGAGCCGTGCGACGGCAGAGCAGTCGAGGTTCAAGGTGTCATCGACGTCCGCGAAGACCGGCACCGCCCCCGTGTGCACTATCGCGTTGGCGGTGGCGATGAACGTGAGCGGGCTGGTGATCACCTCGTCACCGGCGCCGATCCCGTGAGCGAGCAGGGCAAGGTAGAGAGCAGCCGATCCATTGCAGGTGGCCACTCCATGCGTGGCGCCCATCGTTGTCGCGAAAGCTTGCTCGAAAGCTCGAGTCCGTTCCCCCTGTGCGAGCACGCCGGAGCGCATCACCTCGAGAACGGCGGCTTCCTCCTCCGGACCGAGCTGAGGACGCGCGATCGGAATCAGGCCTTCGTGTACACGCTGTGGCGCCAGGCGCCGAACGGTGAGCAGTCTCGATCCCTCCACCGTGAGAAGACCAGAGTCTTCCCACGCCGGCAATGGGTCGATGTGGCGCGGGTATGGGACAGCGGTTCACCGGGCGCCGCATTCGGCCATTCCGATGCGTGCAAGAGTGCCTTAGCTTGGTGACATCTTCGGCAGCTGAGGGGAGATTTCGTATGGGCGGTGTTGCCGCAGTCATAGTGACCTACAACCGAAAGCACTTCCTCGGCAAATGCCTGGAGGCGGTTCGCGCGCAGACGGCGCACTGCACGCGGGTGTTCATCATCGACAACGCGTCTTCTGACGGCACGTTCGAGTTCCTCTCCGGCGAAGGCTTGATCGACGAGCGGATCGAGTACGTCCGCCTGCCGGTCAACACCGGAAGCGCAGGTGGATTTCATGAAGGAATGCAGCGAGCTCACGCGGCCGGCTACGAGTGGCTGTGGCTCATGGACGACGACGGCCGCCCCGCTCCCGACTGTCTCGAGCACCTGCTGTCCTGTCAGAAGGTCCTCGACGTCATCGGGCCGGCGGTGGTAAGGCCGGACGATCCGAGCCGCCTCACGTGGGGGCTTCGCAGCGTGCGGCCCGATGGTAGGTTCAGGACGTGGCGGTCGATCACGACGTATCGAAACCTTCTCGACGTGTCGCGAGACGGAGTCTACGGCGGTATCGCGGCCCTCTTCAACGGGGTCCTGGTCAGACGCGAGGTTCCCGATGCGATCGGTTTCGTTCTCGACGACCTTTTCATCTGGGGTGACGAAAACGAATATCTGATGCGCTGCAAGGAAGCGGGCTTCCGGGTTGGCGTCTGCGTCAGCGCCTTCCACCATCACGCCTATGTCAGCCCACGGCGCTCCAGCCGGCTGAAGTACTACTACTTGGTTCGCAACACGATGTACATCCATTGGAGATACGGCCGGATCCAGCTGCCCGCCGTTATCCGGCCGCTGTATCCGGCTTACATCTCCCTGAGACTGCTCTTCGGACTCCCCACCCTTTCGGGGTCGTATCTACTGACCGTCCTGCGCGGAGCTCGAAGCGCGCTGAAGGGAAAGCTCATCGCCTACGAGCGGGCCGGTGGCGAACCGACCGGAATTCCCCCTGCGGCAGGTCGCGCCGTCGCGCCGATGGAGCTGGGATGACGGGGGCTCGGACCTCCGCCAACGGTCATCGAGCGAGCTTCCGCGCCACGATCGTGGTGCCCACGATCCGCGAACCAAGCATCGGGCGCTTCCTCGAGCAGTGGGCGGTGGAGTTCAGGGGTCATCGGGTGATAGTTGTCGAGGACAACCCACAGAGGACCTTCGCGCTGCCCGCATGGGTCGAGCATTACAGCTGGCATGACGTCGATGAGCGTCTGGGGGATCTGGCCTGGATCATTCCCCGGCGTTCAGACTGCGTTCGTTCTTTCGGCTATTACCTTGCCGCCCAGGAGCCCTGCGACTTCGTGGTCACGCTGGACGACGATTGTTACCCCGAAGAGATCTACGAGCGTTCGTTCCTGAGTCTCGTCCGCGATGCGCTCGACCGGCGATGGGATGACGATCGCTGGTGGAGCACGCTGGACGGACGCGTGCGACCGCGCGGGTTCCCCTACGAGATACGAGAGCAGTCCTTGCCGACGCTGATCCACCACGGTTTGTGGTCAAACGTTCCCGATCTCGACGCCAGGACGCAGCTGCGTCTGCCCAACCACAGGCTCCGGCCGGCGACCAGCGTGCAGCGGGTGCCTCACGGCCGGTTCTTTCCCATGTGCGGCATGAACCTGGCTTTTCGCCCCGCGATGATCCCCGCGCTCTACTTCCTGCTGATGGGCAAGCACCGCGATGGAAGCGTGTGGCCATACGACCGTTTCGGCGACATCTGGGCCGGGGTCTTCGCCAAGAAGGTGGCCGACCACCTCGGCTTTGTGGTCACGTCCGGCGCCCCCTCGGTTCTCCACTCGCGCGCCTCGAACCCTGAGGTCAATCTACAGAAGGAGACCCCAGGGTATCCGGTCAACGAGGCGCTCTGGCGCAGGGTGGAGGCCGTCGGGCTCTCCGCGGAGACCGTGGCCGGTTGCTACCAGCAGCTCGCCGACAACCTGGACATGAGGGGCGAGTACTGGACGACCGTCAAGTCTGCGATGAAGGTCTGGGCCTCGCTGTTTGCGATTCCGCTGGAACGTGCCAAGCCGGCGGCTGCAGCTCCTGCCGCCCGAGCGCCTTCGGCTTGGCCCGAGAGGTCACCCCGGCCTCTTCAGCCACGATCGCCGCGCTGAGCAGCCCAAGCAGCATCGCGAATTCCTGCGACACGCCGGCGAAGAACATGTACTCGGCGGTGAGGCCGACGACGGCGAAGAACAGGACCAGGGCCAGGCACGCGCCGCCCAGGCTGCGGCGCAGCGGATCCGGGCTTGCGCGTGACCGCCAGCCTGCGATCGCGACCGTCACGAGCATGACGAGCAGAAGGATGATGCCGACGATTCCAGCCCGGAAACCCTCATGGAGGTACTCGTTGTCGACGAAGTTGATGAGCCGCGTCGGCACCTCGCTCGGTATGACCGTCCCCGTGCCCAGCAGCAGGTTGTCCCGCAGCGCGGGGACGAAAAATGCCTCCCAGACACGGACGCGGTAGGCAAAAGATTCGGGGATGACGAGGTTCTCTCCGGATGAGGAGAGCACACCCTGCGCCACGCCTCGCCCGCTGACGGCCGGCCACAACAAGACGATGGCGACCGCCAGTGCCGCCACGGTCAGGCTGAGCTGACGCGGCACATGGCGCCCATACCATAGGACCAGCGCCGTCACGAGCGGCAGCGCCAGCAGCGGTGCCCAGGTCAGGCTCGCCACGAGGCCTGCCAGATTGGCCACCATGACCGCGCCCAACCAGAGCCTGGGGAACGCTGGATGCCGCATCGTGGACAGGGTCAGCGCCAGCATGTAGTTCACAGCCGCAAAGGCTCCGACCGCGCTGTAGTGCCCAAGCGTGGATATGGGCCGGTATCCGGGATCGAACGTACCCGAGAAGTTGACCGGCGGCGGATAGTACGTTGCCACGAACGCCCTGATGCCGGCAATGTCCGCCAGCTCGGCGACCGCGAGCAGGCCGACGAAGATGCTGGCGAGCATGGTCAAGTTCAAAAGCGCCTGCACCGCACGGCTGTTGAGCTCGACTCGCGAGTAGACGACATAGATGAGCAGGAACTGCAGAGGTGACAGGGCGACGCGAAGCGTGTCGGGGTCGAACAGATGGGGTGAGCGCGAAACGATCAACACCAGGAATGTGATGACCACCACGCCGACCGTATATGCACTCACCGAAAGATCGAGGTCGGTAACCGGGCGCCGCTTCCGGTGCGGTAGGTAATGGAGCACGAGGCCTGAGACGACCACCAGCAAGATGGCTTCGTTCAGACGCAGGACCGGGATGAGCGTGCCTCGACCTAGCCCGGTCGTCAACGAGATCGAGAAGGCGTACATGGCAAGTCCGATCGCGGGCTTCCAAGCCGTCAGCGCGACCAGGCCGAGCGCCGCGATGAGGGCGAGCAACGCCGGGTAAAGAGCGAACGCCTGGGAGAAGACCGGATCCTTCACGGCTGTACAGAGGCTCTCGCCGGCGTGGGTGCGGGATCCGCCTTTGCTCGTGCGGCGATCACGAGCGGGTCGAGATGTCTGATCCTGAGCGCCGCATACAGGCCAAACGCCACCAACGCTTCTGACGCGACGACCGCGACCGCCATACCGACGTGGAGATAACGTGGCACCAGGATCAGCGCGAGGCTGACGTTGAGCACGCACGCCGAGATGACGACGGTGTTGACGAGGCGGTCCAGATGGAGCGCCAGCATCCACTGGATCCCCAGCACGTTGCTGAGCGCGACCAGCGGCGGCAGCAGCGCCAGGATCCGGAGGACCACGACCGCGTTCTCGAACCCAGGGCCCAGCAGGAGACGGACCAGGAGCGGCGCGCCAAGAAAGATGAGCAGTCCCATCACGCAGCCGGCCGCGCCGACCAGGAACAAGCTCGTTCGCGCCAGCTGGGCCGCCTCACCTCGCGCGTGTCCGGCCAGGTGGCTGATCCGTGGAAAGACGGCCTGCGTGATCGGAAACAGCAGCGTGGCGAACGCCTTGCTGATCTTCTCCGCCCCGACGTAGTACGCGACCGCGGAAGGGGAGCCGAAGAGCCCGAGGATGAAGCCGTTGCCAACGGTGTAAAAGCTGAGAGCACCCTGGTACAGGAAGGTCGACCAACCCAGACGCAGGGTCCGCATGACGAGACGTGTACTGGGGAGTCGGAACGGGATCTCTCGGTAGGTGACCGCCAGCTCGATCGCGACCGCCGCGGCCATCATGCCGCCCTGGATGGCGAGCACTTTCCAGGTATCCGCGGGAGACCGGACGAAGAGGAGGATTCCCGCCAGCGAGAGGATCCGCGCCCCCGTTTCCCATCGCGCGATGAACGCCATCCGTTCAAGTCCCTGGAAGAGCCAGTTAAGGCTGTACGACATCGAGAGGGCCCACAGCAATGCAGGCCACAGGAGGCTTTCGTTGTGGTGGACCGGTGCCACCAACACGCTGAGCGTCACGGCGACAGCAATCGAGAGAATCGTCAGGGCCGCCTTGGCACCGAGCACGCCGGCGAGGAGATCAGCGAGGCGGTCTGGGTCGTGGCGATGGCGCGCCACCTCTCGCGTCGCCGAATAGTTGAAGCCGTACGTCACGGTCAGCATCACGTAGCTGGCGAAAGCCTGCATGAAGGCGAGGCTGCCCCAGTTCTCGGGTCCCAGGATGCGAGCCAGGAAGATGATCGTCGCGATCGGCAGCAGGTAGCTTCCAAACTGCAATGCGTACAGTCCGAGCGCATTCCGAACGATCCCGTTCCGCAAGAGCTGCGCCCCCCGCGCCCAGGGCCTTGCTGTCGACAACCTCAGGTGTTCACAAGGATTCCCGCCACGACATCGACGCCTGACTGCCGGAGCAGGTCCGCCGTGCGCCGCGCGTCCCCGAAGCGCGTTACCCCATTTGTTGCGACGATCACGGAGTGCTTGATGGTGCGCCCCAACACCAGGGCCTTTGGGTTGACATCGGGTGATGGGACGGGCACCAACACCAACTCGTCACCGGTTGATTCGAGGTCATGTTTCTCGATGGCCGCGGAACCGTTCAGCTCCACCACGGCGGCATGCTGTCCGGCACCGGCGGCGGCGCTGCTGAGCCCGCGGGCGACCGGTCCGCTCTTGTCACGTTCTGACGCGGCCACGACCAGGATCGAGTGGGGGGCCGGCGATCGGGCGAACACGTTTGCCAGTGCCAGCGAGTAGGTGCCGCTGGTCGGCGAAAGCAGGCTGCGCAGCACTCCGGGAGTGACGAAGACCACCGGGGCCGCCGCGGCCCTGGCCAGCCCGTCGGCGCTGACGATGCGATCGTCGAACCGATGGATCAGCAGCGCGGCGAACACGCCGATGCACAGGCCGGCCACGAGGGCGGCGCTGATGTAAAGAACGGGATTTGGGGATTCCGCCTTTGCCGGCGGCAAGGCCGGCTGCACGATGTTGGCGATGTTGGTCAGGCGATCCATTCGCACGTTCAAGTCCGTCACGCGCGTCAGGTCCAGCATGTACGCGTTTTGGAGCCGGGTCAGCTCAGCCTGGTGTCCCGCGGCGGCGGAGCTCCCCGGGGGGCTGTTGGCGAGCGCCTTGCGCTCGGTGTCCATCGCGGCCGCCAGCTGGGCGATCTCCTTGTTCAGGTTGTCGCGCGCAGGCTTGTAGAGCCGGGTGACCTCTGCGGAATCCTGGTTGATCATGGCCTGCGCGACCGCGTTCGCCAGCGCCGCCGCCTGAGCCGGACTGCTGGCCTTGGCGCTGACGGTCAACTCGCTGGTGCCGCGGTAGACGGCTGCGCTGACGAGCTTGCCGATTGTCGTCTCGGGCGCCACGAGGTCGCTCGAGGTGCATGCGTTGCCCGCCAAGGCGCACGCCTCGACGAGGGTGGACCGGCTCGTCGCTGAAACGATGAAGTCGTGCTGAAGCAGGTCGCCGGCGGCGATGCCGGAGTCGAAATCTGTTGCCGTGCGGGCGGTATCCAGGTAAACGATGGCCGTCGCTTCGTACGTTTTCGGCAGGAACACCGACAGCGCGGCTGCCGCCAGGCAGCACACGCCTGTGATCACCAGAATGATCTGGCGCCGGTGCGCCAAGGCGTCGAGGAGGGTGAACGGAGGCCTGTCGTCCAAGTCTTTTATGGGGCCAGAGCGGCCGGTAGACCCGCGAGGTGGCCGCGAAGTCCGGGCGCCAGCCGATCCGTCCCAGCGGATGATTGGCGCATGCCTTGAGCCTATCCGGAGGGATCGCTCCAGGGATATGGGCGCAGGCCACGTGGGGTGGGCGTGAGTCCCAGGGCCGATCCCGGGCCCACGGGGGCTGAACCTTAATGCCCATGTCGGTCGCGCCGAGTCCGACCTACCTTGGATTACGCAGGATGACGCGTGCTGAATCGCCGACCAATACGACCGCGGTCATCGGCGCCGGACCTTACGGGCTCTCAGTCGCCGCCCACCTCCAGGGTCGGGGAGTGCCGGCCAAGGTATTCGGCGAGCCAATGGAATCGTGGCAAAAGATGCCGGCCCGCATGGCTCTCAAGTCGGTTTGGAGTGCGTCGAGCCTGGCCGACCCAAACGGTGCATTCAGCCTCGAGCGTTACTGCCGGACCACTGGCGCTTTCGCGACCGAGCCCATCCCGCTGCCCTTCTTTCTCGACTATGCGCGGTGGTTTCAGGAACAGGTTGGACAGAACGTCGATCGGGTTTACGTCCGGTGCCTCCGGCTCCGGGGTGGCGGCTTCCAGCTCGCGCTGTCTGACGGCCGCGAGTTTGCCGCCGCAAGAGTCGTGGTGGCCGTCGGCGTGCGCCAGTTCGCGTTCATGCCTCAATTCGCGCGCGGCCTGCCCCGGCAGCTCGTCAGTCACAGCGGAGATCACGTCGACTTCAGGCAGTTTCGCGACTGCCGTGTCGCAGTGGTCGGCGCCGGCCAGAGCGCGCTCGAGTCCGCCGCGATCCTCTGCGACGAAGGGGCGCACGTGGAGGTGATCGCCCGCGGGCCTGTCCACTGGATCAACCGTGTGCTCTACCACCACGGCGGGCCGATGAGCCGGCTTCTGTACCCGCCGACCGATGTCGGACCCCCTGGTCTCAACTGGCTGTGCGGCTCGCCGAGGCTCATGCGACGCCTACCGGCCGGGATGCGGACAAGCATCGAGGCGCGTGCGGTGCGGCCGGCGGGCGCGCAGTGGCTGCGACCTAGAGTCGAGGGCAAGGTTCCGATCACCCAGTTCACCGAGGTGCTCGGAGTGGACCCGTCGAGACAGGGAGTGCGCCTTTACCTCGGCGATGGCACAGTCCGCGACGTGGATCACGTGCTCTTCGGGACCGGCTACCGGCCGAACGTCGCGGGGATCCCGTTTCTGGACTCTCATGTGCGGGAGAAAATCAACCAGCACGACGGCTTTCCTCTGCTTACCGAGTGGTTCGAGTCATCGGTGCCTGGACTTCATTTCGTAGGTGGGTTGGCGGGCCGGACGTTCGGCCCGATCTGCCGCTTCGTCGCGGGTGCCCGGTTTACGGCGCAACAGGTCGCGCGACGGGCAGCCGAGCTCAACTAGGGTCACCGGTGGCCGGCCACGAGCCAGGCGTGCTCCTGCTGGGCAGCGACTTCAAGGCGCTGGCTGTCGCTCGCAGCCTCGGCCGGCGAGGCGTTCGCGTGGCCGTCGTCGACAATGTGCCGCGATCCGCGTGGTTCTCGCGCTACGTCGCCCAACGCTTCAGGTGGTATGAAGCGATGTGCTCCACTTCGCTGCCGGATTTTCTGCTGAGGCTCGCGGGAAAGGCTGGAATGCAAGGCTTCGTTCTGTGGCCGGCGCAGGACGATGCCCTCGAGCTCGTGGCGCGAAATCGCGAACGCCTGTCATCGGCTTACGAGCTGATCACCCCGCCATGGGAAATCCTCAGGCACGCGCACGACAAGCGTCTGCTGCACGACGCTGCCGATGAGGTCGGAGTCTCACATCCCCCTACCTGGTACCCGTCGGACGAGCGCTCGCTGCACACACTGCCAGTCGAGTTCCCCGCGATCATCAAGCCGGCCATGTCGATCACGATGCAGCACGCGATCGGTCGCAAAGCTCTGCCGGTTCGCGACATGGACCAGCTTGTCCAGAGCTATCGTCTCGCCGTCGCCATCATGCCGGCCGACCACGTCATGGTCCAGGAGGTCATCCCCGGCGAGCAGCAGTACTCGGTGGGAGTCTTCGCCGAGGACGGGCGAATCGCGTATGCGATGACCGCGAGGCGGACGCGCCAGTATCCGATTGATTACGGTCTGAGCAGCAGCTTCGTGGAGGCGGTCGATATTCCAGGCCTCATGGAGCCGGCCGAGCGGATCCTCCGCAAGCTCGGCCTCTCGGGCATGGTTGAGGTGGAGTTCGTTCATGACCCGCGCGACGGCCGGCCGGCGCTTCTGGACGTCAATCCTCGGCCGTGGGGGTGGCACGCTCTGTGCATAGCGTGTGGGCTCGACTTTCCGTACATCCAATACGAACGTGTGCTGGGCCGTCCCACTCCTCCCCGCGAACCGCGATACGGTCCGCGCTGGATCCGCTTGTTGACCGATGTCCCGGCCGGACTGCAGGGCATCAGCGCGGGCCGATTCTCGCCAGGCGCTTACCTGCGCTCCCTATTAGGCGGCAAAAGAGTCGGTTCGGTGTTTGACATGAGCGACCCCATTCCCGCAGCCGGCGACCTGGCAGTTGCCGTCGTGCGCACGGTGACTGCCGCTATGAGAGGCCGCAGGCCCAAGGTCCCGGAGGCCCCGCCCGAACCGACCCGTCAGGCGCTCTGAGACATCGCGCCGACCTCGGGCCCGAGCGCCTCCAGACCGCTGCTGTCGGCCGCAAGCTCTACAGGCTGGCCGTGCTGCGTGAGAGATTCTTGAGCTCCTTCCAGAATCCTTATCAGCCGGAGCCCGCAGTGGCCGTCCGTCAGCGGCTGCCGGCCGTGAGTGACGCATTCGAGGAAGTGCTGGGCTTCGACGCGAAGGCCTTCCGTCAGGCTCAGCTGAGGCGCCCACATATCGCCGGTGCGGTAGCCGATCAATGAGTCGAGCGCGCCCTGAGTGCCGCCGAGCGTGATCCCTTTGTCGTAGACCTTGATCTTCTCGCTCGGCTCGAGGTCGTCGTACACGATCATCTGGCGCGCGCCGCCGATCAGCGTGCGGCGAATCTTCAGCGGGGCCAGCCAGTTGACGTGGTGGTGAGTGATCAGGCTGCCGTCGAAGTAGCAGGTCAGGTAGGCCAGGTTCACATGGTGCCCAGGCACATGGGCGGCCCCTGTGGCCGCGACCGCGACCGGCTGCTGTCCAAGCACGTAATCCATGATCGCGAGGTCGTGCACGGCAAGATCCCACAGCACGTTGACATCTCTCTGGAACAGGCCGAGGTTGACCCTGACCGAGTCGTAGTAGTAGAGCTGGCCCAGGTTCCCGCTTTCCACCAGCTGCTTGATGGTCTGTACGGCACCCGTGTAGACGAATGTGTGGTCGACCATCAACACGAGTCCGCGCTGCTCCGCGGCCTCGATGAGCTGCGCCGCCTGTTGTGAGTCGGCTGTCATCGGTTTGGTTACGAGGACGTGCTTTTTCGCCTCCAGTGCCCGCCTTGCGATGTCGAAGTGGGACGACACCGGCGTCGCGACCACCACGGCGTCCACGTCCGGATCGCTGATCACGTCCCTGTAGTCGGTGGTCAGCTTGACCTGTGGATGCCGCTTGTGGACCTCGGTGAGGCGCTCGACCGAGAGGTCGCTGACGGCCACCACTTTCGCGGCAGACTGATCCGCAAAGTTACGAAGCAGGTTCGGGCCCCAGTATCCATAGCCGATGACGCCTATGCCAATCGACGAGCTCGGCTCTTTTCTCTGGAGCCGCCTGAAGCTGCTGTAGGGGCTTTCGGCGACCTCAGGCTGTGGCGCCCGGCTGGAGCGCAAGTCGACCTTGCCGTTGGGTGGGTGCTTCGGTGCGGCCGGACGATCGATGCTCACGCCAGGTCGAGCTTCCGTTTGCGAGCACGCACCGGTGGGCGACTCCACCAGTGGGGCCGAGGTCCGATGAGCCGGGCTGGATTTCCTAGTACGAGTGAGTCGGGCGGGACATCGTGCGTGACGGTGGCACCGGCCCCCACCATGGCGCCCTCGCCGATGGTGATTCCGCAAATGATCGTAGCGTTCGCGCCGATGCTTGCACCACGACGCACGAGCGTCGGCACAACCTGCCAGTCTCCAACCTGCAGAAGTCTTCCTTTGTCATCGATCGCTGCGGGGTACCGGTCGTTCGAGAAGCAGACGTGAGGCCCGACGAACACACCATCCTCGATCGTGACGCCGGTGGGAATGAAGACGAACGCTTCGACCTTCACGTTTTGGCCCAGCACGACACCCCGCTGGATCTCGACGAACGAAGCGATCTTGCAGTTGTCGCCGACCTTGCACCCGTACAGATTGACCTGGTCCGGATGAAGCACGATGACGTTCCGGCCGAGATCCACGTCCGTCGCGATCATGGCCCGATGTTAGGGATCGAAATTGCCCGGGCCAATAGACACCTCCGGTATGCCGACGGGGGCCATGCCCGGCCGCGGGGTACATCTGTCACAGGTCACCGGGGCATCGTCCCAAGTTGCCTGGGACTCCGACGACGGCCGACGCTCGACCTCTAGGCCGAATCTCTGGAGCGTGGCCCGCTGCCCTCGCCAGGGTCGTCCCCGCCTGTGTTGGACGCTTCTCCCGAGCGGCTCGCCAGCACGCGGCGAATTGTTTCCGAAAGCAAATGGCGGGTCGCGCGACTCTTGACCAGCAGCTCCTGCACCCCCAGCTCTTGCGCTCGCTGCAAGTCACCAACGCCGATGGTGTCGGTGAGAAGGATCACCGCCAGGTCGCGGGTTGCGGGGTAGCTGCGTACCTGCGCAAGCGCGTCAGTTCGGCTGAGGTCGGGCAGGCTGTCCATGACGAGGACTTCCGGTGGCCAGTCGAGCAGGCGCTCCCGAGTCGATCGCCAGTCATGGACAAGCACCACCTGCCAGCCGGCCGCCTCCAGGGCCGCTCGGTACAAATCCCCCAGAGCGACGTCACCCTCGGCCAGGAGCACCCTGCCCGCCACGCGCGGGAGAGATGCCTCAGTGCCGCTGCTTGCCGGATTCCGGTGTTGTTCGCCCATAGCTTGGGTCAGAGCTCGACAAGTGCTTTCCTGACCGCGTAGAGGACGGCTTGGGCGCGGTCATAGATTTGCAACTTTTCATAGATGTGGCTGATGTGGTTGCGTACGGTCTTCTCGCTGATCTTCAGGTTGAAGGCGATCTGCTTGTTGGCCTGGCCTTTTGCAATGAGCTTCAAGATCTCGACCTCGCGTGCGGTCAGACCGTCGTAGAACTCCTTGGGCGTGCTTGCTCCGGTGAGCATGTCGAGCACTCGGTTGGCGACCGGGCCGGCCATCACGCGCTCTCCCGACAGCACGGCCATGATGCTGGACGCGATTGCGGCCGGCTCGGCGTCCTTGAGGATGTAGCCACTGGCACCTGCCCGCAGCGCCTGGAGGACATAGCTGTCCGCCTCAAAAGTGCTGAGGATCAAGACCTTGACCGCGGGGTTATTGCGGATGATCTGCTCGGTTGCTTCGGCGCCATCGAGCCCAGGCATCCTGAGGTCCATCAGCACGACATCGGGCTCGAGGGCCGACGCTTTCTGGACCGCGTCGAGCCCATCCTTCGCCTCGCCGACGAGCGCGATCCGCGGGTCCTCCTCCAGGAGTCGCGCCAGCCCACGACGAAACAGCGTCTGGTCGTCGGCGATCAGGACTCGTACAGTACGTGCTTCGGTGACCACCGCAACGCCTCCATCGGAATGCTGAGAGTGACCGTCGTTCCGGCCATGGAGCGACTTCGAATCTTGAGCACCCCTCCGCAGAGCGCTGCCCTCTCCCGCATGCCCAGCATTCCCATGCCGAACGGCTTCTTCATGTCGAGCCATGCGATACCTCGGCCGTCGTCCCGGACCTTGACGACGAGCCTTGTGTCCGACGCCTTGAGGGCTACCTCGACGCAGGTGGCTCCGCCGTGTTTGTAAGCGTTGTTGATTGCCTCTTCGATGATGCGATAGATATGGATTGAGGTCTCGGGCGGGAGCGCCCCGGGCCACGACGGGGACACCCATAGGCTCGCCTTCATCTTCATTCGAAGCTGGCAGGTGGCGAGCAGCCCTTCGCCGAGTGCTTGAACCAGACTCTTCGCGAGCCCAGGCGTTCCGCGCAGGTCGCAAAGGAGCTGACGCAGGTTGTTCAGTGCCTCGCGAACCGTGGTCTGGACGAAACCGAGCTGATCGAGAACCTGTTGGTGGTCATGCTGCTCCCGGATGAAGATCTCGGTCTGTATCGATAGGTTGATCAAGGTCTGAGCGAGCTGGTCGTGCAGCTCGCGGGCAATGTGGCTCTTGATTCGCTCGCGCTCGGCGTCGATGCCTTGGTCCGGGCGAGGCAGCTCGAGGACCTGCGCGCCGGGCCTTCCCTCGACCTCGAAATTTGAAAGAGCCATCACAAAGAGTCCGCGACGGTCGGCGACATCGTCATCACTGGAATCTGGTCCTTGTACAAATCTTTGCGGGCCACGATTGAAAACTAAGATTGATGACATCCCCGCGTCGCCGTACAAATGAAGTATTCGTTGAACTTTTTTGGAATCTCGCCCGAAAGAGGTCAGCCCACGGTGACGTGCCACACCGCGTTGTCGGTTCCGCGCTCGAATACATCGCTTCGCCCAGACGTCCACGAGATGGCCGCGGGGCGAGAAGCCCACTGGCCTCCCAGCGACTGCCAATCCGTCCAGGTGCTGCCCGTCCACGAGCGACGGTAGAGCACGCCCGAACCCAGAACGAATACATCAAGACGTCCTGTTCCCGACGACGAGACCCCAGGCCCGGAGGACAGGG
This sequence comes from Candidatus Eiseniibacteriota bacterium, assembly GCA_035300725.1. Lineage (GTDB taxonomy): Bacteria > Chloroflexota > Dormibacteria > Dormibacterales > Dormibacteraceae > Palsa-870. The sequence goes on from DATGVE010000127.1 coordinate 44,234, forward strand.
TACCGCCGAGAGATTCCCATGCGCTCCAGCGAGTGCCGTCCCACCACCTGTGGTAAAGGGCATTGTCCGCGCCGCGGGTGAAGACGTCGGTCCGGTTGGTGCCCCACGAGATCGCGGCCGGCTCCGAGGTCGGGCCGCTGCCCATCGCTTCCCAGCTGCTCCAGGCCCGGCCATTCCAAGACTTGCGGTAGAGCTGGCTGTCGGTGCCGGTCACGAAAAGTTCCAGACGGCCGGCGCCAGACGAAGCCACCGTGGGGCTGGAGGCCGCCGCACCGCCCAGTGATTCCCAGGCGCTCCATTGGATACCGTCCCATGACTTGTGGTGAACCGCCTGGTCGGCGAAGAGGGCGAAAACGTCGATCCGGTTCGCGCCCCACGAGATCGCCGCCGGGTCGGAGGTGAGGACGCCACCCAGCGCCTCCCAGCCAACCCACCGTGTGCCGTCCCACGTCCTGCGATAGAGCTGGTTGTCGGTGCCACGGACGAACACGTCCATCCGATTGGCGCCCCAGGAGCTGACCGCGGCTCCCGAGTTGACGGCTCCGCCCAGCGACTCGGTGCTCATCGAAGGTCCGGGGGGCGGCGTCGGCGACGGGCTGGGTATTGGGCTCGGAGACGGGCTGGGTGTCGGGCTCGGCGATGGGCTGGGCGACGGGCTTGGTGACGGATTCGGCGACGGGCTCGGTGTCGGACTTGGGGATGAACATCCGCCAAAAGCGGCCTTGGCGCCGGCGAGCGAGCCGGCCGAAGAGTCGATAGCAAAGGTTCCAGGCGTGTCGAACCAGATCGCAGCCGAGATCCGGGGGAACTGCGCGCCGAAAGCCTGCGCGGCATCGAGGATCCACTGCTGCTTGGTCACGCCCGGCGGGTCTCCCGCCACCGGCTCCGCGCTGGCCCACTCGGCGAGCATCATCGGTTTGGTCGTGTTGAGCGACGCCAGACGCGAGTAGATGGTGGTCATCGAACCGAGCGCGGCGGACAGGCTCGCCCAACCGCCGCCGGCCGCGCCCCAGTTGTAGACGTCGATCGCCATCCAGTCCACGTACGCGTCGCCGGGATAGAACGCGCGCTGGTCGACGCCGGCCGGATTCCAGACGGTGGGGTTCCAGACGAACTGGACGTTGGTCGCGCCGGCCAGGGCGAAGCGGTCGTGGACGTGGCGGAAGGCCGCGATGTAGCCGGCCACAGTGTTGCCGTTGACGCCGTAGCCCCAGGGATACCAGTTGCCGTCCATCTCGTGGCCGAAATCGAGCATCACTGGACCGCCGTAAGTCTTGAGTCCAGTGGCCCACGAGTCGATGTAAGGGTCGAACGAGCCGGCCGCGATTGCGGTCAAAGGAAACGTGTTGTTGGCCACGCTCATCGGGGACGGACCCCACGCCTCCCACGTGATGAGCGGGGTTGCGCCAGTGACCCCGACCGAGGTGTAGTTGCGGATCGCGTTCAACATCCACGGCTGGTTCGCCGCGAACGTGCCGGAGCCGTTATCGCCCCACTGCGAGTAGTAGTGGACGATGCTCGAATGGCGGCCGATGGCGGTGTCGAGCGCTCTCATCGCAGTCATGTTCGGATCCCAAGGTGCGTTTGGCTCATACATTCCAAACTGCACCGTGCAAGGAGCTGTTGCGGCGTGCACTGAATTTTGAGACGTGAGCAGGGATGTGGCAGCAAGTGAAAGCACCACGGTGGTGATCGCGAATGCGCACACGAAACGGAATCGTTGAAGTAACAAGGTGAATCCCCTTCTGGCTCGGGGTTCACCCGGTGCCAAACTACCTCAGGTATACGAGTCGATCGGCGCACAGTCGCCATCCATTTGCTCTGTTCGCAAGCATCCGATTCGGCCGCAAGGCGGCCCCGCGATGGCCCTGCTGAGTAACCGTGCAAACGCAGTGGACTGAGAACTCTTGCACCCTCTTCCTTATATGTGTGCATGGAGCTGCTCGGAAACTGAGGGGGTGGAACCCGGCGGGAACCTACTGCTTGACCGACTTCACCAAGTCCGTGAAGTCATTGGAAATCAGGTTAAGGGGGAGGCCGAGCCTTGCGGCCCGGCCTCGCCCCTAGGGGTAGGGGTCTATCAGATCGGAAAACGGGTCAATTCGCCCGGCTCGATAGGGTCACCGGATTCTGCTTTCCGGCGAGGCGATTGCATCGACCGTGCATGGAGTCGGGCCAGCAAGGGACGCGGGTGCCGGAACATGATCACCGGCAAGCCAGACGGCGGCCACGCCTGTGCCTGCCCTCTACGGACCGGGACGGGCCCAACCACGACCGAGTCCAGCATTTGCTTCAGCGTCCGCTCCAGCAGCCAGTCGAAATCATTCATCTGTATGGAAAACGCCTTCCCAACCGAAGTACCTGCGCCGGCGCTCATTGCCGCTCAGCCTGTGTCCGATCCTTACCAGGCGCAGCCGGCACGGCCCCGGGCGCATGACCATCACCGCGAACCTCAGGAACAGCCTGGCAAGGATCATCTCCCGACCGCCGCCGAGCTCACGCCGCGACGGCTGCCGCGTCGAGGTCCGCGGTGCAGAAGGCGCACCGGTTCGCGCCAACCGGGATGTTGCTCAAACAACGCGGGCACTCCCTTGTCTTCGGCTCCGGAGCAAAACCACTACCTCCATTTGAGCTTCTGGTCCAAACGGACAACGCACAGCCCCGGCGATGTACGTTGGCGAGGCAAATCTCCTCAAGATTGCAGCCTGTATTGCCAGGCTGCAATGGCCGCTACAATCGCGTGGCGGACAAGGGGTTGCGGAGCTTAGACACCGATCACCGGTCGGATGCCGGCCTCTGGGACCAACTAGGGGCCTTGCAATCGAGCTTGGCCGAAATGGCTGGGCTTCGAGATGTGACGCTGCTTGTGGAACGCGCTCTTGGCCTGGCGCTCCAGTTGACCCGCTCCCCCACGGCTTTCGTCAGCCTCGCGGGCACTGCTGCGACCGACCACGTGGTCTACACACGGACGGCTGACCGGTCGGTAACCCTCCCGAAGACCACGATCGACAGGTTGGCGGGCGACGTCGCCGCCAAGGGCGCCAGCCATGTGGTCAACGACGGGGCTCGAGCCGCAGCCGTGGCCGACTTCCCGCTGAAGACCTTCTTGGGCGTGCCGCTGCAGGTTGGTGGCGAGGTTATCGGCGCGATCGGAGTCGCAAACTCTGCCGGGTACACCGCCCGCGACGAGATGGCCATGTCAATCTGCGCCAACCAGGTGGCGGCGGCAATCGAACTCGCCCGCCTGCGCCAGCGCCGGCAGGAGATGGTGGACGCGCTCATCAATCTACGGGCAGACCTCGACCGGAGCGAGGAGCAACGACTCATCAACGAAGGGCGGGCGCACACGGCAGAACGCTTGGAAAAGGCACATGAGCTGGCGATTGAGGCCTTGCTTGCAGTCTCCCGGCACATCCGCTCCGGCGATGGTCTGACAGGTTTCTACAGGTTGCTGACCGCGACCGTGGCTGAGCTCGTCGGCGCTGACCAAGTGCTGTTCTGGGAGGTGCGCCCCAACCAAACGTTGACCGCCATACCCGGCGGCTACGGAGTGGACGATGCGTTCATCTCGCGGTTGTATCCGGCGGCATGCGATCCAGATGGCACTGATCTGCCCAGCCAGGTCGTTTACAAGGATCTCATTTTCCGTGCGGCGCTTGATGAACACGGAGAGTCCCCCCACCGGGCCGTGCTTGAAGTGCTCCAGGTTTCGAATGCCATGAGCGTGCCCTGGCGCGCAGGAGACAACCGACTCGGTGTGGTCGCTGCGTACAACTCCCATCGAGCCGATGGTTTCTCGATGGAAGACGCCTGGCTCCTGCAGACGGCCGGTCTCGCCGCCGGCCTGGTCTGGCAGCTGAAGCAAGCGGAGGGGGAGCTCAACGAATCGGTCGAGCGCTTGCAGAGAGTGGATGCCGCCCGGCAGCTTCTTCTCAGGAATCTTTCCACGGCCTCGGACCAGGCAACGCGGCGATTTGCGGCTGAGCTCCACGACGATGCGCTCCAGAAGCTGACTGCGGCGGAACTCCAGCTGCAGCGCGTTCGTGAGTCGCAGGGCAATTCGTCACTCCCTCGCGGGATGAGTGACGCGCAGGCACTGCTCGTCGAGGTGGAAGAAGCATTGCGCAAGCTGCTTTTCGACGTGCGGCCGCCCGCATTGGACTCGCCCGGAGGTCTCGAGGAGACAATCCGCGACCGTCTCGCGCTGCTTCGCTCCCTCACCGGAATCGAGGCCCAGGTTGATCTGGACTTGCCCGACGACCCGCCCCACGAGATCAAGTCGCTCGTCTACCGGCAGGTGGCCGAGGCCCTCGCCAACATCGAGAAGCATGCCGGCGCCAAGTCGGTCAGCGTCGCCCTTCGCGCCCAGGAGGGCGGAGTGCACGGCGAGATCGCAGATGACGGGCGGGGCTTTGTGGTTTCGGAACGCGACCATCTTCCGGGCCACCTTGGCTTGCTGGCCCTCAGCGAGCGGGCCCTCCTGGCCGGAGGCTGGTGCAGTGTCACAAGCGAGCCCGGGGCGGGCTCTCGGGTCGAGTTCTGGATTCCGGTCCCCTCATGAGTCGAAAGCCGATTCGGGTCCTGATCGTCGAGGATCACCAAGTCGTGGCCGAAGGGCTGGCCGCTCTCTTGAATGACCAGGAGGACATGACAGTCGTGGGCAAAGCCAGCTCAGTCGCAGAATCCGGGAAGTCGGCTGAGGCGGGCGACCCGGACGTCGTCTTGCTCGACTTCCGCCTGACCGACGGCACGGGCGCGGACGCAGGCGCCGCAGTTCACCGAGCGCGGCCGGGAGCGAAGCTGATCTTCCTCACCCGTGAGGACAGCGATGCTGCACGGCTGGCGGCCCTGGAGTCCGGGGCCAGCGCATTCATCCATAAGTCGAGGGCTGCATCCGAGGTGGTCGATGCCATCCGACAAGTCGCCAGTGGGCTCTCTCTCATCACCCCTCGCACCGTCGCAGCGCTCTTGACCAAACGCCGGGAGATGGATGCACAGTCTGAGAGGCTGACCCCTCGCGAGAACGAGGTCCTACGCATGATGGCGGAGGGCGCCTCGAGCCGTGACATTGCGGCGAAGCTGGGTATCAGCTACGCCACTGTACGTACGCACATCCGCAGCCTTGGCAGCAAACTGGGCGTCCACTCCAAGCTGCAGGCCATCATCAAAGCCCGCGAGCTGGCGCTTATCGAGTAAGGACGGCTACTTCAGGCGCTGGTGGCGCCGTTTGTCGTCGTAGAGGGCCTTGTCGGCTACCTCGTACATGGCTTTCCAATCGCGGCCCTTGATCCATGCCGCAAGCCCGACACTGACCTCAATCCTTTCCGGCGGCTTTTCGCCCCGACTCATGGTCCTGATGGCCGAGTCCAAGCGCGCGGCTACCTCGCGAGCGCGCGACAGGCTGGTTTCCGGCATCGCAACGGCGAACTCATCTCCGCCGAGACGCCCGCACAGGTCCGAAGCACGAACCACGCGCAACAGCTGTTCCGCCACGAGCCTCAGCGCCGCGTCGCCCGCTTGATGCCCGTGCCGATCGTTGATCTGCTTCAAGCCGTCGAGATCGATCAGCATCATCGTCAGTGGCCGATCGTGGCGTTGGGCCAGCGCCACCTCGCGTTCTATAGCCCTCTCGAATTCACGGCGGTTCGCCAAACCGGTGAGGTGGTCGGTGCGGGCCTCATCGGCCACGTGGTTGAGGTAGCCACGCGCCAAACAAGTGGTGAGGCGATCGAGTACGTCCTCGATCCGGCTTTGGGCGAGTGCCAGCACCTCGTCGCGATGCCGGCTGCCTTCGAGCGCCTGAGAGATCAGCTCGATTGTGATCCGCCGGAGGGTCGCCAGCAGGTCGATCAGCGACTCGAGTGAAGCACCCTGCGCGGCCCGCAAACGACCGTATTCGAGGGCGCGTTGCTCGTACCGGAACCATGGAAGGTCGGACTCCGAGTGGAGCGATGCGAGCAGCACGTCAATGAAGCCTGCAGCAGTGACCGCCAGATCCTCGCCGGTCTGCTCGTATGGGCGGAGCAGCTCGGGAGACCTGGCCCTGATCACTCGCAGCGCCTTGCTGCCACTCTCCCGCGTGTCCGCCGCCAGTCCTATGGCAATCGCGGCGAGCAGATTGCCTGGGTGGTTGCCGAAGGAATCCTGTTCCTGTGATTGATGCATCTCCCAAGGAGAACGCCCAGGGGTCGGCACGATACCCGCTTGCGGGACCCCGGCGATGGGCACTCAGGTTCGAGATCAAGCGGTCGAAGCGAGCGTGGGTCTCCCCTCCCTGCTGCGCCCGCTTCGCGGTCGGACCCGACCTCCCCCTCAAGCGGGGAGGCGAGACGGAACTACCCCAACTGTGCTAGGCAAAAACTGCACAACGGTACGGCGACACCCGGCCCTTTGATGCGAAACAGTGTGCATTGCATCTTTCGGAGTTCTTAGAGCAAGGGGGTTAGTCAATTTCCGATGGCCATGACAACGGTGAAGCCGAAAGATTCGACTGACCAGCGCAGGTCGGCGTACGCGTACCAGCCCGGATGCGAAGCCGACTTCGAGCGTCTCTATCAGGCGTCTTACGGCAAGATCCTGGGGACGCTCACGGCCATACTGGGCGATCGCGCCGCCGCCGAGGACTGTTGCCAGGATGCCTTCGAGCGAGCGTTTCGGAAGTGGAGCTCGTGGCGTCCAGAGGCTCCGGCCGAAGCATGGGTGCATCGCATCGCGATCAACGCGAGCATCTCCCATCAGCGAAAGATGCGCCTGCGTGAGGTCGGTGAAGTGATCCGGCGGCTGGGCTGGCCCGAGCTGGCGCCAGATCCGCAGGAGCTGGTCGATCACCGCAGCCTCGCCGAAGCCCTCACCAAGCTGCCGCCCAAGCAAGCTGCGGCGATAGTTCTGCGCCACTATCACGGCTACACAAATCGAGCGATCGCCCACTCGCTCGGCGTCCCGGAGCGGACCATCGCCTCGAGGCTCGCCGCCTCCAAAGAACGCATGCGCGGAATGTTGAAGGACTCCTTCGAACTACACGTTGCCGGCGTTGAGAGGGTGCCCGCGTGGGTGGGATCCTCCACAGCGACCTATCGAGGCGCGCCGGACGCCGCATAACGCGATTGCATGAGCCAGTGCTTTTGTATCGCCAAGCGTTGATTTGACATAGATCTCACCCTATTTCGATCCCGGATCTGGGAGGTATTTTCGATGCAATACAAAGAGGCGAGCACTGTCCAGGAGGAGCCGGAGGGTACGGTTAGGGAGGAGTCCCACGTCAGGTCGGATGGTGGAGCGGCGCCCGAGTCCAGTACACAGGTCGTCCGCAGCCTCACGCCCGCTCGGCGCACGATTGAGGGGATCTATCTGGTATTTGCCATCGTCGACGTGTTCATTCTCGTTCGCATGGTACTCAAGCTGCTTGCGGCCAATCCCCACGCGGGCTTCAGCAGCTTCATCTACGCGGTCTCCGATGCGCTGCTGATTCCTTTCCGCGGCATCCTGCCCACCACCACGGTCACCGGCCAGTCGGTGTTCGAGCTGTCCGCGTTGATCGCGATCATCATCTACGCGCTGGTCGCGTTCGGTCTCACTCGTCTCGTCGCGATCGCTTTCTCGCGGAGCGTTGTGTTTTCACACCGCGAGCGAACCCGAGAAGGGCTTGCGCCTCGCTCGGAATAGAGCCAGGCCAACGGGCCCCTTTCGTCGCCTTCGCCCGACCCGCCTAATACAAATGTAGTAGGCGGGTCTAGGCCACCTGTACGGCGATAGGCTCCAACGCCTCCGGGATACTGATGGTTTTAGGAATCCACCTGGGGGAATGGTTTGCCTGCCTGGTCAACGGGAAACGGGATGACTGACTCATCCGCCAACCGCAAGCGCAGGCTCGCGCCCATCGAGGACGCCGGAACGCCCACCCCTGATCGGGTGCAGAAGTCGCAAGAGGCGACGTTGGCGTTGCTCGGCGCAGCTTCCTTGGGCCTCGAGATCAACGCGGACGTGCCCCAGTTCTTCGGTCGGGTGAGCCAAACGGTGGCCGAGCTGGTCGGGGCGAAACGCGCCGCCTTCTGGAGGCTGGGTTCCGAGGGGCTGCTCACGGTTCAGTCAGAGCCTTACGGCTTCGAAGCCGGATCACCCATCGATCGAATCGACGTCCCGCTCATCACGGACGGCGACGGCTTCTTCGAGGGCGTAACGCAGGGTGGCGAAAACTTGATCGCGGTTCCATGGCGAGCGGCGACCGTGCCGTGGAGCGTGCGGCACAGCGACCGAGTGATCGGGACGCTCGTCGCGTACGGCTCCGAACGCGGCTTCACGACGGACGATGCATGGGCGCTGAGGGTGGCCGCCGCGGCCACCGGTCTCGTCTGGCGTTTCAAGGAGACGGAGGAAGAGCTGGGCACCACCCACGAGCTCCTCCAGGAAGCGGCACTTGCTCGGCGCAGCCTGCTGAGCAATGTCGCCTCAGGCGGCGACGAGGCTAGGCGCCGCTTTGCGACCTATCTTCACGACGACTCGCTTCAGCTGTTGACGGCTGCGGAGCTCCAGTTGGAGCGAATTCGAGCCGACGCCCACAGTTCACCCCAGGCCGCGCGTTTCGATGAGTTGATGTCGACCCTGAGGAGCGTCGAGGATTCGTTGCGCGAGCTCCTCGTCAAAGTCAGTCCAGTGTCACTGGACTCGCCCCTTGGGCTGGCGGAGACCATCCACGAACGGCTGCAGCTCTTGCGCACCCACACCGGTATCGAACCAGACGTTGATGTCCAGCTGCCTGAGGTTGTACCCGCTGCATCCGGGGCGATCGTTCTCAAGACGCTCGCCGAAGCCATCACCAACATCGAGAAACACGCCCACGCCACGCGCATCAGGGTTACCTGTGAAGCCAGGGACGCCGGCATTCGCGTCGAGGTCGTCGACGATGGCACCGGGTTCGTGCTCGCCGAGCGACTGGACCAGCCTGGTCACATCGGTTTGGTTGCCGCGACCGAGCGAATCCACCTGAGTGGCGGTTGGTTCCGAATCGAGAGTGATCCCGGAGCTGGAACGAGGCTGGAATTCTGGGTACCGACCCCGGCTTAAGTCGCAGAAAAGGGAGGAGTCAGCACTGATGGGAACCAAGAAGGCGGCGGCCGACACCATCGAGCCGAGGGTCATGATCAGCGTCTTGACCGCAGTCAAGCGAGGCGACTTCACTGCGCGCCTGCCCGCCAATTGGACTGGATCCGCAGGCAAAGTCGCCTCCGCGCTCAACGAGGTCATCGAGTCCAACCAACAGTTGGATCGAGTGCTGCAGAGACTGGGCAAGCGCGTTGGCAAGGAGGGCCAGATCAGGCGTGCGGCGCTTGGCGATGCCGGCGGGGCCTGGGCCACGACGCTGGAGTCGGTCAACGACCTCATCGACGACCTGCTGCGGCCGAACAGTGAGATCGCCCGCGTCATCGGCGCAGTGGCCCGCGGTGATCTGTCGCAGACGATGCCTATGGAAATCGACGGCAGGCGCCTCCAGGGCCAGTTCCTCGACACCGCGAAGACCGTGAACACGATGGTCCACCAGCTCAGCCTGTTCACCTCGGAGGTGACGCGTGTCGCTCGCGAGGTGGGCACCGAGGGCAAGCTCGGCGGTCAAGCGCAGGTCAAGGGCGTGGGCGGGGTCTGGCTGGACCTCACCGACAACGTCAACTTGATGGCCGGCAACCTGACCGGCCAGGTCCGCAACATTGCCGAGGTCACCACCGCGGTCGCGAATGGCGACCTCTCCAAGAAGATTACCGTCGAGGTCCAGGGCGAGATCCTGGAGCTCAAGAACACGGTCAACGTCATGGTCGACCAGCTGAACGCTTTCGCCAACGAGGTCACGCGTGTGGCTCGTGAGGTGGGCACCGAGGGCAAGCTGGGTGGCCAGGCCGAGGTGGCCGGCGTCGGCGGGGTCTGGAAGGACCTTACCGACAACGTCAACTTCATGGCCAGCAACCTGACCGGTCAGGTCCGCAACATCGCTGAGGTCACCACCGCGGTGGCCATGGGCGACCTCTCCAAGAAGATCACCGTCGAGGTCCAGGGCGAGATCCTGGAGCTCAAAAACACGGTCAACGTCATGGTGGACCAGCTGAACGCTTTCGCCAATGAGGTCACACGCGTGGCTCGCGAGGTGGGCACCGAGGGCAGGCTGGGTGGCCAGGCTGAGGTGGCTGGCGTCGGCGGGGTCTGGAAGGACCTCACGGACAACGTCAACTTCATGGCCAGCAACCTGACCGGTCAGGTCCGCAACATCGCCGAGGTCACCACCGCCGTGGCCATGGGTGACCTCTCCAAAAAGATCACCGTCGACGTACGCGGCGAAATCCTGGAGCTCAAGAACACGATCAACGTCATGGTCGACCAGCTCAACGCATTCGCCAGGGAGGTCACGCGCGTAGCTCGCGAGGTGGGTACCGAAGGCAAGCTCGGCGGTCAGGCCGAGGTCATCGGCGTCGGTGGCATCTGGCAAGACCTCACCGACAACGTCAACACGATGGCAAGCAACCTGACCGACCAGGTGCGCGGAATCGCCCGCGTCGTCACCGAGGTCGCCAACGGTGATCTCCAGGGCAAGCTCGTGTTGGAGGCCAAGGGGGAGATCGCCGAGCTGGTGGACACCATCAACAGCATGACCGACACCCTGGCCATATTCGCTGAGCAGGTCACGAGCGTGGCTCGCGAGGTGGGTGTCGAGGGACGGCTCGGTGGTCAGGCCAGCGTGCCCGGAGCAGCCGGGACCTGGCGGGACTTGACCGACAACGTCAACCAGCTGTCGGCCACCCTCACCACCCAGGTGCGGGCCATAGCGGAGGTCGCCACCGCCGTCACCGAGGGGGATCTCACGCGGTCAATCGGGGTCGAAGCCAGCGGAGAAGTCGCGGTCCTCAAAGACAACATCAACGAGATGATCCTCAACCTGAAGGAGACGACCCAGAAGAACATGGAGCAGGACTGGCTCAAGACCAACCTGGCCAGGTTCACACGTCTGCTGCAGGGGCAGCGCGACCTGCTGACCGTGTCCAGGATGATCATGTCCGAGCTGGCCCCCTTGGTCGACGCGGAGCAAGGCGCCTTCTACACGACGGTCGGCCCAAACGGCAGTGCGGCTCACCTGAGGTTTCAGGCCGGCTATGCATACAAGCCAAACAAGAAGGCCGCCGGTGAATTCGGGTTTGGCGAAGGGTTGGTCGGGCAATGCGCGCTGGAGCGAAAACGAATCCTGTTGACCAACGTCCCGCGCGGCTACATCAAGATCAGCTCGGGGCTGGGCGATGCGTCGCCGCTCAACGTGATCATCTTGCCTGTCCTGTTCGAAGGCGACGTTAGGGCGGTCCTCGAGCTAGCGTCGTTCGAGCGCTTCAGTCCCGTGCATCAAGACTTCCTGTCCCAGCTCACCGAGAGCATCGGGATCGTCCTCAACAACATCGAGGCCAACACTCGGACCGAGGGTCTGCTCAAGCAATCTCAGTCGCTGGCCAACGAGCTGCAGAGCCAGCAGGACCAGCTGCGACGCACCAACGAAGAGCTCGAGCAGAAGGCCGGTCTACTTGCCAAACAGAATGCTGAGATCGATCAAAAGAGGCACGAGGTCGAAGAGGCCAAGAATCTCGTGGAGGAGAAAGCCGAGCAGCTGGCCTTGACGTCACGCTACAAGTCGGAGTTCCTGGCTAACATGTCACACGAGCTCCGAACGCCACTCAACAGCCTCCTCATCCTGGCTCAGGAGCTGGCGGACAACCCGGACCGGAACCTGTTGCCGAAGCAAGTCGAGTACGCAACGATCATCCGCTCGTCCGGTACCGACCTGCTGAAGTTGATCAACGACATCCTCGACCTGACGAAGATCGAGTCCGGAACAGTCGCGATGGACATCAGCGAATGGCCGCTGGCCGAGCTGCAGCCACTCCTCGAGCGAACGTTCCGGCACGTGGCCAAAGCCACGAGGCTGGCGTTCACGATCCGGCTCGCCCCGGACCTGCCCAAGGCCATTCCTACCGATCCACAGCGCCTGCAGCAGGTTCTCAACAACCTTCTCAGCAACGCCTTCAAGTTCACTGAAACGGGCAAGATCGAATTCGCAGCAACGCTCGTGACCAAAGGCTGGAGTCGCGACCATGAGGCGTTGAACGAAGCCGGCGCGGTGGTCGCGTTGAGCGTCACCGACACCGGAATCGGAATCGCGCCAGAACAGCAGCAGGCGATCTTCGAAGCCTTCGCACAGGGAGACGGGACCACCAGCCGCAAGTTCGGCGGCACAGGTCTCGGCCTGTCAATCTGCCGCGAGCTGACGCGCCTGTTGGGAGGCGAGGTCAAGGTCGTGAGCGCTCCCGGCCAGGGCAGCACGTTCACCGTCTACCTGCCGGCCACAATCCCTACCCGAGCACGGCGAAACTCAGCGAACGGGTCGAACAACGGCTCGTCCTTGACCTCCGGCTCAGTCGCCCCCGTGAAGACCGGCTCGGCCTGGCGGAGGGGAGCCAGGAGTGCGATTGTCAAACCGGCGAAGTCACCGCAGGTCATCCGGCAAGACAGCACCGGGATGTTAGTGCGCAGGTCGGCACCACGCGCGACCGGGAAGCCCGATGTTCGAGCGCTGGTTGAACCGGAGACGTCCCTGGTTGGGAAGAAGGTGCTCGTCGTCGATGACGATATCCGGAACATCTTCGCGCTCACCGCCATGCTGGAACGTCACCAGATGGAGGTTGCCTCGGTGGACGGCGGAAGGGAGGCCATCGAGACGCTCCGCCGGACTGGGGACATCGACATAGCGCTGGTCGACGTGATGATGCCGGAGATCGATGGCTACGCGACCATGGCCGGGATGCGGGAGCTGGACAGCTTCAAGGACCGGCCGATCATCGCGCTCACAGCCAAGGCGATGAAAGGAGATCGGGAGAGGTGCCTCGAAGCAGGCGCCTCGGACTACATCGCCAAGCCCGTCGACGGCGAACACCTGTTGAGGATGCTTCGCACATGGCTCGCCCGCTAAGCGATTCAGACATCGCCGCGGCGCCCGCGCTCGGTTCGACGGGCGCGAATATCCTGGTGGTCGATGACAACCGGGCCAAGCGGATGGCACTCAAAGCGATCCTCGAGCCGCTGGGTCAGGAGGTGGTCGAAGCTGCGTCAGGCGGCGATGCCCTCAGGCACCTGCTGCGCGAGAACTTTGCGGTCATCCTCCTAGACGTCCGCATGCCGGCGATGGACGGTTTCGAGACGGCAGAGCTCATCCGGTCGCGCCAGCAGTCTGAGCTGACGCCGATCATATTCGTCACCGCCTTCGATCAGGCCGAGACAAACATCGGCCGAGGTTACGACTTGGGGGCGGTGGACTTCGTCTTCGCGCCCGTCGTGCCCGACATCCTGAGGGCGAAGGTCACTGTGTTTGTGGAGCTTTATCGAGTCCAGAAGGAGCTGCGCCGCTATCGCAACCAGCTCGAGGAGCTGGTGCAAGAGCGCACGACGGCCCTGACAGCGATCAATCGAGAGCTGGAGGCGTTCGGCTATGCGGTTTCGCACGATTTGCGCGCGCCGCTGCTTGCGCTCGGCCGGCTCAGCGACAAACTGCTACGCGACTCTGCCGGCATTCTCGACGCGACTGCAAAGGATGACCTGCAACGGATCCACAGAGCAAGCCTGGGGATGACGTCGCTTTTTGGCGGCCTCCAGGCTCTGTTTCGCCTGACAGGGGGCGAGATACGCCGTGAGCATTCGGATGTTTCAGCCATCGCCAAGGAGATCGTTGAGGCCCTGCGTGCGGCAGATCCCGAGCGCGAAGTCGCCGTCGACATCGCGAATGACCTCGCTGTTTCGGGAGACCCCAGGCTCGTCCGCATCCTGCTCTCCAACCTGATCGGCAATGCGTGGAAGTTCACCTCGAAGCGGCGTGGCGCTTGCATCGGTATTGGTAGAGAGATCGTGGATGGCGAATCCCGCATCTACGTACGCGACAACGGCGCTGGGTTCGATATGATCGACGGGCACAGGCTGTTCGGCGCTTTCAAGCGACTGCACAGCCAGAGCGATTTTCCGGGCGTAGGAATCGGGCTCGCGACGGTGCAGAGGATCATCAACCGGCACGGTGGCCGTATCTGGGCGGAAGGCGCAGTCGATGAAGGGGCGACTTTCTACTTCGTACTCTGAAAGGTCGCTCACGCGGTCCTGGACATCACGTCGCGGCCCGGTGCCGGCGTCGAGCTTCTATCACGATCCAGCGAATGGTCGTGGCCACGTGCGCTTCAGCTTCCCGAAGAAGATCGAAACCATCGAGCGAGGGCTCGACGCCCTGCGGCGTCTGCACTAGAACGGCAGGAGGGCCCGCCTGGCAGGCCCTCCTATGAAGTCGCTTCTAGCTGTGGAACCTCCTAGTCACCGTTGTGCCTGTGCCCGTTGCTGTCGCCGTTGTTCTCGTGGTTGTCGTCAGGTGGGTTGGGGAGCTCTTTCTTGTCGGACGGAACACAGAGGAGCTTTGGCTGCTTGACGCGGAGGGTCTCGGTACCGAACTGATCGCGGGTTTCCACGACCAGATTCACCTTGTCTCGTGGCGTGATGTCGTAGCAGACCAGGTGCGCGGGGCCGCCGGCCACCGGGCCGATGCCCTCGTTGTTCTTCTTGGCAGGGTTGCAGAGCAGGACTGGCCTCCTGATCGCAACGGTTCCTGTGCCGAACTGGTCCGTCAGGGTGGCGGTCGGCGCCGGTCGCCGCGCCTTGCCCTCGACGCTGTAGCACTCGAAGTTGTTGAGCGTGATGGGAACTGGCCCCGGGGTCTGGCCGGCAGGAGCCTTGGATGCCGGCTCTGCCAGGATGGCCCGCTCGTCGACCTGCAGGGTCTCAGTGCCGTACTTGTTGGTCACCTCGACCAACCGCTCTTGGAAATCCGCCGAGCTCTCGATGTCGTAGCCCTTCAGGTGGGCTGTCGGGGTGTTGATCGTCGAGCCATCGTTGCTGGCGGGGTTGCAGAGGAGTCTCGGTCGCTTGACGGCGACCAGGGCCGTCCCGAACTGGTCGGTCAGCGTGACCATTCGCCTTCCGTGGTGTGAGTCACTGTCCTCCTCTTCGTCCTCCGCACCATTTGGCACGACCGAGTAGCACTTGAAGTTGTCGAGCGCGGCGAGTGTCCAGGTCTTCGCCGCGGTGTCTTTCGCTGTTGCGCTGGCGGACGCCGCGATGGCGTCAGCCCCGAAGTTGGTTCCGGTGTAGGTGAACGTCGCCTGTCCGCTGGCGTTCGTCACCGCGGCGCCGCCGGCGGTGTTCGCGCCTGTTACCGCGAAAGTGACTGTTGCGTTCGGAACCAGGTTGCCAAACTGATCCCTGACCGTCGCAGTCACCGTGTGAGTGTTGCCGACCACGTTGGTGGCGGTCTTTGGCGTCAAGACGAGCGTTGCGGGGGCGCCGGGCTTCCACGTCTTCGCTGCCGTGTCGCTCGGGTTGCTGCCCCCCACCGCCGTCGCGGTGATGGTGTCGTCGCCCGATACGGTGCCCGTGTAGCAGAACGTCGCCTGGCCGCTCGCATCCGTGGTTGCGGTTCCGGTCATGGGGTTCTTCCCCGTGACTGTGAAGTTGACCACCGTGTTCGCCACCGGCTTGCCCTTGGAGTCGGTCACCGTGGCCGTCAGGCAGTGCAGCGTGCCGACAGTGTTGGTGGCCGTCTTTGGACTGAGCACGAGGTTGGCCGGCGGAGGCAGGATCCAGGTCTTTTGCGCCGGGGCGCTGGTGTGGGTGTTACCCAGGATGTCGACAAAGCTCGCCTCCCAGGTGTCGGTTCCGATCACCAGGCTCGTGTAGGTGATGCTGGTTTGGCCGGAGGCGTTGGTCACTCCGGTGTCTGTGCCTGTGTGCGCGGCCATGTTTGGACCGCTGGTGATCTTGAATGTGACCATGACGCCCGCTTGCCCTGTGTTTGTGATGTCGACCACCGTCGCGGTCAGGGTGTGAGGATCGGTGATGACGTTGGTTGCGTTCAGAGGCGCCAGCGAGATGCCTGAGGCGGGCAGCTTGCAAGGTAGCCCGTCCGGCGCCCAGTTCTGCTTCAGCTCATTGTCGAAGACGAGTCGCTGGTGCGGCCTGGGCCCCCACGTGAACCAGTTGTCCTCGCCCGAGAAGATGACGAGGCCGCCACCGGGGGTCCGGGCGTACGCCTGGATGAAGCCCTCGACATTGTTGACATTCTTAGCGGTGAGCGAGCCGCACCAGTTGCCGTTGAAACTTACGAAGGTGTTGGCATCGCCGATCGCGTCGTTCTTGTTGGGGTCTGGGGAAACCAGGTCGCAATACCCTGCCAACCCAGTCGTCAAGGTTGTAGGTACCACGTTCGTGTAGCACTTGCCTGACCCCTGGGGCCCAGGGTTGTCGCTCGTGAACGGGAACAGGAACTTGCTGTAGTCAGGCGTCCCCGCGCCGCCACCAAAGCACCGATCGCCGTCGTAGATCATCAGCTTCTTGCCGCCGGCGATGAAGGAGTTGATCGCCGTCATCGTGTTGACATTGCCGGCGCTGCCGATGTCGCAGACCATGTACAGAATCGCCGTGTCGAACGGTGCAAGGACGGCGACCCCACCGGCGTGGATCGAGGCCACCGTGACGTTCGTGATCGCGACCGTCTTCGTGGCGTCGGCAGTCGTGTAGGTAGCTCCTGGCTGAGTTCCAGTCAGGGCGTTCGTGAAGATGCTCGAACCTTTGAAGATGGGGTCGTTCGCGCCCGTCCCGAAGTCGTAGATGTAGGCGACCTTGAGGCTTGTCAGCGGCGCCGCATGCGCCGTTGGCGCGTGTGCGAAGGACCCGATGAGCGCGAACCCAATGGCCAGTCCGACCCACCGTGGGAATCGGACGCCCACTAGTCTCATGTTTATTCCTCTCTTGTTTTCATCCGCTCCGCCGAGGACCGATGTTCAATCGCTGCGTCTCCGCTCAGCATCACCCTCCTTTCCTTCCACCGACCTGCCGAGTCCCGTGCGTTGACAGAGCCGTGATAAAGAGTCGGCACGACATAGAGGGGCTGCCGGCTAGTGCGAGACAGTCGGACGGCAGCGCATGGGCTTTGCAGCTCCCGGCGCTTGCATAGGTGTATTGGTAATGTGGCCCGACTTCCAAGACAGCCCCCTGCCCATCCGGCGTCCGGCGCAAATCGCGCTCAACTCCGGCCTGCCCCCGCTAGTATCGACTTTTGGTTTGACTTGTCAAGTGACGTCGCCAGCCGTTACTTGACAGGGCGGCGGCCGTGGCTTGACCGGCTGTGGGGGGCGGATCTTAACAGGCGGGGTTTCCGGCCCGACTCGGCCGTCCTAGGTTGGCGTCATGCGCAACCTTCTCCGAAAACCGCTGACCTGGATCGTGATCGCCGAATGCGTCGTCCTGGGGGTGCTGCTGGTGGTCGTCTGGAATGCTGTCGCCGCCTCAGTGACACGGCACGCCCTCGGCGCCCCGCTCGCGATCGCCGAGGCTCCGACAAACACATCTACCAGCTCTCTGCCTGACGTCGCCAAAGTGACCAAACCTGCGCCGCGGCCCCAGCTTCCTGGGCTCAACCTCGACACGGGCTTCTGGCGAAACCACCTGACCCAGCTGAACCGGGAGCAGGTGATCCTCGAGCAGATCGAGTGGCGCATCGTCCACAACTCAATGGACGTGGTCCATCGCTACCTGGAGACTGTCGTCTTACCTTCGATCACGCGCGCCGAACGCCGAAGCTAGCGAGTAGCCGCGCGTAAGTCTTCGAGTCGCTTCCTAGCCATTCTGCAGATCGTTACGGGGAGCAGGGTCGGGCGGGGGCTCCGACACCCCGTCATCGTCACTCCAGCGCCTGCCGTACTGGTCGGGCATTACACCCCACCCGAAGTAAGGGGTGGGAATTTCCGCCACGATACCCAGGGATTGAACGGGATCTATTGCGCTCGTGCCGACAGTGCAAATGTGCGTCCAGTCGTCGCCAAAGTCGAAGACATACGTGAATTCCTCGCCGGGCTGAAGGCGCGCCAGCCTTGCGCTTGAATCGTCGATGACTTCCTCGAAATCAGGGTCCGGGATCCCGAGCCGCGTTCCGTCAGAAAGTTGAAATTCATGAATGTGCGAGCGATCCCACCTCGCGAAAGCATCATCGATTGCGGTTGCCAGTTGCGAAAACGAATGGATCTTTGACGCCGCGAATAGCCGGCCAGGTCGGGGCCAGTAACGCATACCTCGGCCCTCGACCAGCTCGACCCGAATCGACAACCAGCTCAACTGCCGCGGGGGCACGGCGGCGCGCCTAGGTGCTCGGTGGCCGCGGCCTCTCATTTCGACTATCGTCCGCCAAAGCTAGTCTGCTTTGCGCATCTCCAAACCCGCGGGAGCACGCACACGCGGACAATTTCCGACATTCAAACCCGCGGGAGCCGGCACTCGGGTAATCGCCGAAAGTCGAAAACTGGGGTCTTAGCCCTTCTCCGGCGACATGACCACGTTGCCGTTCAGCGTGGCCCCGTCCTCGACGGTCAGCCGCGCCACCTTCACGTCCCCGTTCAGGCGGCCCGAACCCCCCAGGGTCAGGCGCTTCCGGGCGGTGACGTTGCCGTTGACCTGGCCCCGGACGCTCACGTTCGCGCCCTCGATCGAAGCCTGGATGGCGGCGGTCGAATCGACCGTCACGTCTCCGCTCGCCTTGAGCTCGCCTTCGACGTTGCCCTGGATCTTGAGGTCGCCCTGGATGTCCAGGCGGCCGTGCAGGCTGTCGCGCGGGCCCAGATTGACGACGTTGGTGCCGCCGTTCTGGGAGCCGGAGGGCGATTGAGTCGTGGTCTCTTCAGTCTTGGCCATGATGGGAATCCTCCACTGCGTTGTCCGTGCCTTCCATACTTTTAGTCAAACTCTGATCGCTGAGCGTACTTGCGCTCCACAATCAAGCAGCTCTGGATGCGAGCGAGCTTGCATGGTAACAGGGTAGAAGCAGGTTAAGGATCAGGCTTGACGGCCCCAAGATCCAGATTTTGGAGCGCTCGACCACCTTGATGGACCCGGATGCCTCGGATGAGATGATCGACCACCTGGTCGACTTCTTCGATCAGATCGCGCCCTCGTACGACAGCTGGGCCGGGGGGCAGCATGAAAGGGTCGCCGCCAGGCTGGTCGACTGGGCGAACCCGCAGAAGGGCGAGCAGGTGCTCGACGTCGGGACCGGAACCGGGCTGGTCGCCCATCTCGTGGCGCCAAGGGTCAGCCCTGGCACCGTGATCGGCATCGACCTCTCGGACCACATGCTCGCGATCGCCCGCGCGAAGGGGAGCGGCGACCGCAGGTCAGTTTTCAAGAACGTCCAGTTCCTCGGCATGGCCGCGGAGCGCCTCGTCTTCAAACCTGACACTTTCGACCTCGTCACGATGGGCGAGGCGCTCGCCTACTTTTCCGATCCCACGGACGCCCTCGCTGAGGCGCATCGGGTGCTGCGTCCGGGCGGGCGCCTGGCGGTGTCCGTTCAGCGCCGGAGCCTCAGCACCCGCGCCCAGGACCTCTTCTTCCAGGGCCTGGCGCCTCTCGCCCGCCGCCATTACCTCAGCCTTCCCCGCTACAGCTCGGAGCGTTCGCTCTTCGGCGAGCCGGAGGTCCTGCCGCAGATCCTGGACGGCGCGAACTTCGAGGTGACACGGGTGACCGAGATGGTCACCGGCGGCCGCTCGCGCGACGCGAACGAATGGATCGAGCTCATGACCGCTGCCGGTCCGCTTCCCTACACGCTCATCCGCGCGCTGGGTCCTCGCTACCGGACCGAGCTGGAAGCGGAGGTGGAATCGGCGATGGAGAGTCTCGGCGACCCGGACGATGCCTATCGCTACCACCACTCCTACCTGATCGCCGTCGCCCGCAAGCGCTGATTGATGGTGGCGAACATGACCACCGCAGATAGCGCACACATTGCCGCGGCGACGATGAAGATCTCGCGGTACTCCTGCAGGAACGCCGCCGCGACAAGCCTCGCGAGATGATCGATTCGGGTCTTGAGGTCCGGGTCGGTCACCACCGGAGTGCCGAGGATCTGATGAAAGCGATACAGGCCGAACGCCGTCAGGGCTGAAAGGCCGACCAGCATCCCCATCGTGCGCGCCAACACGACAAGGCTCGTGGCGAGGCCGTGGCTCTGGTCGCGGGTCAGCGCGAGGACGGCGGCGGTCAGCGGTGCGATGACAAGGCCGAAGCCAAGTCCGCATGCGGCAAGCGCAACGTCCGCCTGGCGCAGCGGCCCGAGGTGAAGCGCGAGCGCATTCGCGGGCCAGGTCGACATCTGAAGAAAAGCCGCGGCCGACAGCACCATGCCGGCCACCGCCACCACGCGTCCTCCGAGGCGGCCGGCAAGCCATCCGCCCAGCACGGCGCCGACCGGGATGCCGGCGAGGAAACGCGAGAGCAAGAGTCCCGAGCCCAGCTGGTCGAGGCTGAACACCAGGCGGCCGAGGACTGGAACGTCCACGAGCGCGACCATGAGCGCGGCGCCGATCAGCACGTTGGCGACCGCGGCGCCGATGAACGCCCTGCTCTGCAGGAGCTCGCGCGGAACCAATGGCTCGAGCCGGTGCAGTTGGCGCCACCCGTACAGGGCAAGAAAGGCCACGCTCGTGATCCCGGCAGGAACCAGCAGAGCGCTCGTCGCTCGATGATCCGGATCGTCCGGGTACAGCGCCACGACGAGGAGCCCAAGCCCGAGCCCCAGCAGCGCCGCGCCGACCCAGTCGATCGACGACGTGGCGGACACCGGTGTCGGAGCGGCGCGCCGTGTTGCGATCACGAGGCCCGCCCCGAAGATGGCAGCGAGCGGTACGTTCAGCCAGAACACGAAGCGCCAGCTGCCGGCCGTGGCCGCCAGTGCGGCGAGACTCGCGCCGTACAGCGGGCCGAACACGCTCCCTGCTTCCTGGAGTCCCGCTACCGAGCCGAGTGCAAGCGTGCGGGCGCGGTCCCGGTACAGGTCGGCCGCCAGGGCCAGCGTCAGCGGCACGAGTCCGCCGCCTCCCACGCCCTGCAGCACGCGGCCGGCGACGAGCCATTGCAAGCCGGCGAAGCTCCACAAGCCTGCCGTCGCGGTTATGGCCGATCCGACAGCAAAAGCCACCGTGCAGGCGGCGTAAACCGGCGCGCGCCCGCGCGCATCGGAATAGGCGCCGAGCAAAGGCATGGCGACGACGTAGCCGCCCAGGAAACCCGTGACGATCGGCGTCGCCTGCTCGAAATGCTCGATGGTCAGGCCGACGTCGCCGATCATCGCGGGCAGCAGCGTCACCACGACGTAGGCGTCGAGCGCGGCGATGAAGAGTCCGGCCCCCGCCAGTGCAAGCAGGGCGGGCCGCGACACTACATCAGGGGTCCCCGCGAACTCAAGGCGAAGCCTCCGAGTTCGTGGGGAATCAAGGAGAAGGAGGCGTGATGTTGACCGCGGTGTCGAACCCAGAGATGTCGACCTCGACTGTGGCAGGCGTGCCTCCATCGCCGAAAGCGCCGTCGAGCACAGCTTTGCGGATCAAGTGGTCGGAGGTGCCGGCCCAGATCTGCGCGCTCACGTCACCGCTCGAGCTGAGCTGCGCGAGCATGCCTTTGACCTGGTCGGCGCCGTACGTCACACCGATCTTTTGCGTGTCCACGTTGTTGAGCTTGTCGGCCCCGATGTACTTGGGGCTGCGGCCGGCCGGGATGACCGCCGGCAATCCTGTGGCCGGGTCGAAGAGCTTCGCGAGGTCCGGCAACGCCGCGGCCTCGCTTCCGGTGTACTCCTGGAATGACGAGAAGGGTAAATGCACGTACACGTGTCCACCGGAGATGAGGACCTCTAGTGAGATCGAGAAATCCTGCTTCTTCACCGTGTAGAAGGTGTCGCTGTCGGCCGGCAGCCGCACCGAGGTCTTCGCGGAGGCGAGCGTATAGGTCTGAAAAGTGATCGTGCCTTTCGTGAACTTGAGAGTGGCCGTGACAGTTTTCAGCTTGGCCATCGCGGCACCTGCGGCGCGCAGCGTCTGCGCCGCGTCGACCTGCGGTTGATTGCCTTGACAGCCGGCAAGCAACGCCAGCGCAATTACGCTGACGAGTCCCTTCCTCATGTCCGCCTGAAGATACTTCAGTCCTTCCCGTCCGTTTTATCAGTGGCCGCCCGCACGATGAGACGGATGGGCCGGTCGTAGAGGAGGTAGTCCCAGGCCCAGTTCACGAGGACGATCAAGCGGCTGCGGAAGCTGATCACGTTCACCAGATGGACGCCAAGCCACATCAACCAGCCCAGGAATCCGGTCAGGCGAACCGGCCCGAGCTGCGCCACCGCGGAGTTGCGACCGATCGTGGCCATGATTCCCGGATCCTTGTATTGAAAATTGGTTGCGCCATACCCGCGCAGCACGTCCTTGATCGTGGCGGCAACGTGCCGGCCCTCCTGCATCGCGACCGGGATCAGCATCGGCAGGGGTGCGCCGGCATCCATGGGGCCTGCGAGGTCGCCGATCACGAACACTTCCGGATGCCCCGTCACCTGCAGAGTGGGCAGCACCTGGACGCGTGCCTGCCTGCCCAGCGAGAGGCCGAGCACGCTCCCGACTTCCGAAGCGCGAACCCCGGCAGTCCAGATGACCGTCGAAGCGGGAATCTCGTGTCCATCCTCGAGGCGGATCGAGCCCGGAGTCACGTCGGCGACCTTGGCCTTCAGCAGGACCTCGACGCCTTTCTTCTCCAGTGACCGGCGCGCGGCCTCGCGCAGCGGCTCGGCGAACGGGGCGAGCACAAAGCCCGCCGCCTCCAGCAGCACCACCCGCACGAGGCCGAGGTCCAGATCGCGATAGTCCTTGCTCAACACCAGGCGGGTCAGCTCGGCGAGTGCGCCCGCCATCTCGACCCCGGTTGGTCCGCCGCCGACCACCGCGAACGTGAGCAGCGTTCGCCGCCGCTCGCGATCGTCGGTCCACCGGGCTTCCTCAAAGCGCATCAAGACGCGGTTTCTCACGGCCAGGCCCTCATCGAGATCCTTCAAGCCAAAGGCGTGCCGCGCCAGCGACGCGTTGCCGAAGTAATCGCTCTGGCTGCCTGCGGCCAGGACGAGGTAGTCGTAAGCCAACGGTCCATGGTCCGTCAGCAGCTGACGCTGGTCGAAGTCGGCGCCCGTGACCCTCGCGAGAAGGAAGTCCGCGTTGCGCAAAGGCCGGATCAGCTGCCGCACAGGGCGAGCAATCTCGCCGGGGTCGAGGACAGCCGACGCGACCTGGTACAGGAGCGGCGTGAAGAGGTGGTAGTTGTTGCGGTCGACGAGCAGCACGTCGACCGGCGCGTTTTTCAAGCCTCGCGCGCAGGTGAGACCGCCGAAGCCGGCACCCGCGATCACGACCCGCGGGCGGGTCATTTTGCCGGTGGCTTGCGGAACCGTCCTGGGCCACCCCGCCGCCGGTTGGCCATCTTCTCGAGGGCGACGCCTCCACCAGTGGCTTCGAGCAGCGACTTGGGCAGCTTCTGCTTTTTCTTGATGATCGGCTCCCAGAGATCGCCGTGCTTGGCGACGCGCGCGAGGACCTGCGAGGAGTCGAACACGAGAAGGCTCGGGTCCTTCTTCTTCAGACAGCTCTCGACCTCGGCCCACGTCACCGGCGTGGACACTGTCGGCCGCGCGCGGGCGCGCAGCGAATACACGTTCACCGTCGTCTTGTACTGATCGTTCTGGCTCCAGTCGATGAGAACGCGACCGGTGCGCAGCTCCTTGAGTTGCTTGTGCACGACCAGGTCGGGGTGCTGCTCCTCGAACAATTGCGCCAGTCCCTTCGACACCACTTTTGTCTCCACGTACGTGACTTTCGTGTTGAGCGGAACGTACAGCTGCAAACCCTTCGACCCTGACGTCTTCGCGCAGCAGTCCAGGCCATGCTCCGCAAACACGTCACGCAGCATCAATCCGATCCTGCAGCACTCGACGATGGTCGCCGGCGGCCCCGGGTCCAAGTCGAAGACCAGCGTCCGCGGCTCGGGCAGGTTCGACGCGAGCGACAGCGACGTGTGGAACTCGAGTGTTGCGATTTGGGCGAGCCACACTATCGTCGGCAAGTCCTGGCACAGGCAGTAGAACATGTCGCGGTTGTTGCCCCCGCTCCACACTGTGGCCGTCTGCACCCAAGGTGGGCGGTGCTTCGGGCAGTTCTTTTCATAGAAGAACTCGGCGTCGACTCCGTTTGGATAGCGCTTGAGCGTCAGCGGGTGGTCGTGAAGGTGTGGAAGGATCGCGGGCGCGATCCGCGTGTAGTAGTCGATGACCTGGCCTTTGGTGAAACCGGCCTCGGGATACAGGACCTTTTCGAGGTTGGTCAGCTTGAGCGTCCTGCCCTCGATCTGGACTTCGACCTCAGTGCTCTTAGCCACCTTCGCGTACCACCTCACTCGCCGGCTTGTCCGTGCGCAGCCCCTTGAACGCCGGCGCGCGCAGCTGGCCGGACTTGGTCCACTCGACGAACTCGAACTCGCCCACCAGCTCCGGCTTCACGAAGTGCGCGCCTTTGGGCGGCGTGCCGCGGTCGAACGGACTTGTTTTCCGCTCCAGTGGCTTCAGCAGCTTGCTGAGCTTCTCGAGCATCTCGTCAGTGAAGCCAGTGCCGACCTTGCCCGCGTAAACGAACTCACCGCTGTCGTAATAGCCCACCAGCAGAGCGCCAGGATACCCGCGCCGCTTGCCCTCGCCTTCGAGCCAGCCCGCGATCACGAGCTCCTGGCCCATGCGGTTCTTGATCTTCTGCCAGACGCCGCTGCGCTTGCCCGGCTCGTAGGGCGAGTCGAGCCTCTTGGCCATGATCCCTTCGAGCCCCGCCTTGCGGCTCGCCTGGACCATCGTCGGCCCGCCTCCTCTCTCGCATGGGGGCGTCTGCCACGAGGCGCCGTTCAACTTCAACGCTTCGAGCTTCTTGCGCCGGTCCGCGTAGCTCTCTTTCAGCAGCGAGTGCCCGTCCTGCCACATGACGTCGAAGATCAAGTAGGTGACGGGGACCTCCTTCACCTTCCGCCGGATCTCCGTCTCGGACGTGAGGCCCATGCGCTGCTGGATCTCCTCGAAGCTCGGGCGGCCCTTGTGGTCCAGCGCCACTATCTCGCCGTCGAGGATGACCTCCTTGGACCCGAGCGCCCTTCCCATTGCGTGGATTTCGGGGTACCGCGCCGTGACGTTTTCTCCGCTCCGGCTCAGCAGGCGGACGCGGCCGCCGTCGACGTACGCCTCGGCTCGGATGCCGTCCCACTTGAACTCGAAGCCCCATGCGTCGTCAGGCGTCGGCGGCTTCTTGACCAGCTTGGCGAGCATCGGCTCGATGCGGTCCGGCATCGGCTTGCGCTCGGGATCCTGCGGCGGATCCATGCGGTGGATCATCCAGTTCTCGCCGTTGGTCCGGAACAGAACGTAGCGGCCCTTCAGCTTTTTTCCGTGGAGGACGACCATGACCTCGCGGTCGGAAAATTTCTCGGTCTCGTAGGTTCCGTTGTCCCAGATCAGGACCTTGCCCGCGCCGTAGTTGCCCGCGGGAATGTCGCCGTGAAAGTCGATGTAGTCGAGAGGATGGTCCTCGACGTGGACAGCCAGGTGATTTGTTTTCGGGTCCATCGGGACGCCCTTCGGGACTGCCCATGAGACCAGCACGCCGTTGCGCTCCAACCGGAAGTCCCAGTGCAGCCGTCGCGCGTGGTGCTCCTGGACGACGAACCGCGGCTTTAAAGGGGCCCCCACGAACTCACTGCTTGGCAGCTGAGTTCGTGGGGATTTCGCCTTAGTCTCCTTGCGGGGGACCTTGGCGCCGGGTTCTGGAGTTTTCTTGAAATCTCGTTTGGCCTCGTACTCCGCGAGTTTTTTGGCCACAGTTAAAGGTTAGGCTACCGCCGCTTGCCTCCTGGACCATCGTCACGACTTGC